>JALZWO010000079.1 GCA_023300375.1 Granulosicoccus sp.
TTAGATGAGAGATTCGGTGCAAATCCACCTTCGTCACCCACACTGGTGTTCATGCCTTTGCTGGCCAGCACCGCACGTAGAGCGTGAAAAATTTCAGCACCACAACGCAACGCTTCGCGAAATGAGTTCGCACCTACTGGCAATACCATGAACTCTTGAAGATCCACACTGTTATCAGCGTGCGAGCCACCGTTGATGATATTCATCATAGGCACAGGAAGGTTTACCGCCTCAGAGCCACCTAGGTGTTCAAACAACATGACCTTTTTTTCAGCCGCTGCTGCATGCGCTGCAGCCATAGAGACTGCAAGCAGGGCATTAGCGCCTAAATTGTCTTTGTTTTCAGAACCGTCGAGATCAAGCATGACCTTATCAAGGCCTTCCTGATCCATCACATCGTGCCCCATGACTGCATCACGTAGAACGCCGTTGACATTTGCTACCGCCTTTAGCACACCCTTACCGCCATAACGCGACTTGTCGCCATCACGTAGCTCAAGCGCTTCGCGCTTGCCAGTGGATGCACCTGAAGGTACAGCTGCCCGACCCACCGCACCCGATGCCAGCGTAATGTCTGCTTCTAGGGTGGGGTTTCCGCGAGAGTCCATGATCTCGCGAGCTTTGATTTGTGTGATTTTGGAGCTCATGCGGTGTGCAATTTTCCTATATTGAGAATCTATGGGTTAATTCTAGTAGTAACCAGGATTAACGTAACCAAGGTGTTTCGGCCAAGTCACCGGCCTTTATGACACTGTCCAGATTGACCAGTGTTTCCAGTAAAGGTTTTAGCTGTCCTAAGGGCCAGGCATTAGGGCCATCACTCAGTGCTTTTTCCGGATCAGGATGAGTTTCCATAAACAGGCCAGCAACGCCCGCAGCTACAGCCGCGCGCGCCAGCACGGGCACAAACTCACGCTGCCCACCAGATGAGCTGCCTTGCCCACCAGGAAGCTGCACGGAGTGCGTTGCGTCAAATACAACCGGGCACTGTGTGTTGCGCATGATCGCAAGACCACGCATGTCAGATACCAGATTATGGTAGCCAAACGATGCGCCACGCTCACAGACCATGATGTTGTCATTACCAACAGCACGCGCTTTTTCCACGACATTGATCATGTCTTCGGGAGCCAGAAATTGGCCCTTCTTGATGTTGACCGGTTTACCCGTTTTTGCAACTTTTTGAATAAAGTTAGTCTGGCGACATAAAAACGCGGGTGTTTGCAGTACATCAACCACATCTGCCACCTCGTCCATCGGTGTGTCCTCATGCACATCAGTAAGCACTGGAACACCGATGTCTTCCCGAACTTTGGCAAGGATTCGTAAGCCCTCTTCAATTCCGGGCCCACGAAAACTGGAAGCCGATGAACGGTTAGCTTTATCAAACGACGATTTATAAATAAGAGTTAGGTTTAATTCAGAACACATCTGTTTAAGAACTGCAGCCGTCTCCAGCGCCAACCCTTCACTCTCGATAGCACACGGGCCTGCAATCAGAAACAGAGGGTGTTCAATGCCTACTTCATGACCACATAGTTGCATAGCTTATATCGTTTGTTGTTCTTTGAAGTTTATGAGTCGCTTTGCTAACCGCTTTGGGCTAACCCTTGGCCTTTGTCATGCTGCGTAGCTTGAGAATTATATTATTCAGCATTTTGACGACGCTTAGCTTGGAAACTCAATGCAGCTTCCACCAACCCTGTAAACAATGGATGACCATCGCGAGGGTTTGACGTGTACTCAGGGTGGAACTGACAACCAATGTACCAAGGGTGGTTTGGTAGCTCTACCATCTCTACTAACCCAGTGTTGTCATCGGTGCGGGCTTTGCTTGAAACGGGGGTTTCTTTGTTCTTTTCGCTTGGGCCACTGGAGCGTGCTGATATCACAAGCCCGGCTTCCACTAAACGATCTGTGTAGTTGTTATTGAATTCGAAGCGATGTCGATGACGCTCTATGATTTGCTCCTGCCCGTAACTTCGCGCAGCCAAAGAATCTGGCGTCATATCGCATAATTGCCCACCCAGACGCATGGTGCCACCCAGATCTGAATCAGGATGTCGCAAAACAGTTTCACCGTTAGCATTTTTCCACTCAGTGATTAGTGCAATAACCGGCTCTTTGGCATCAAGATCGAATTCGCTACTGTTGGCACCGCTGATACCGGCCACATGGCGTGCAAATTCTATGACAGCAACCTGCATGCCCAGACAAATACCCAAATAAGGAATGTCGTTTTCACGCGCATACTGAGCTGCCCTGATCTTGCCTTCTACACCTCGATTACCGAATCCGCCCGGCACTAGGATGGCGTCAATTTCATCCAGCGCTCCCAAGTCTCCAAGTTCAAGTTTTTCAGCATCCAGATAGCGGATTTTAACGCGACTGTTAGTCTGGATTCCAGCATGCGTCAACGCTTCGTTTAATGATTTGTAAGACTCGGTAAGCTCTGTGTACTTTCCTACCATGCCGATAGTAATCACTTTTTCCGGCGCTCGAATACCATCGACTACTCGCTGCCATTCACTTAAATCAGCCTGAGGCAGATCTAGACCAAACTGCTGACAAACCAATTCGTCGAGGCCTTGTGCGTTTAACATTCGGGGAATATCGTAGATAGTATCTGCATCAGTGGCCGCGATAACCGCACTCTCCTGAACGTTCGTAAACAAAGCGATTTTCCGGCGCTCGGTTTCGGGTAACGGCCGGTCTGCACGGCAAACAAGGATATCTGGCTGGATGCCGATAGAGCGTAGCTCTTTGACCGAATGCTGAGTGGGCTTGGTTTTGATCTCACCTGCAGACGCAATGTAGGGCACAAGCGTAAGGTGCATAAACAAGGTGTGCTGCTTACCCAGCTGCACAGCCATCTGCCTGATAGCTTCGAGAAAAGGCAAGGACTCAATATCACCCACCGTACCGCCAATTTCTACCATGGCTACGTCTGCACCTTGCGATCCAACCATGACCCGACGCTTAATTTCGTCAGTGATATGCGGTATGACCTGCACGGTTGCACCGAGATAGTCACCCCGACGCTCATTGGCAATCACGGTTTCGTACACACGACCCGTGGTGAAGTTATTGCTCTGGCTTGTCTGGATGCGCACGAACCGCTCGTAATGACCTAAATCGAGGTCGGTTTCGGCACCATCGTGAGTAACAAAGACCTCACCGTGCTGGTACGGGCTCATGGTGCCCGGATCAACGTTGATGTAGGGGTCGAGCTTGAGCATGGTGACCGTGAGACCACGCGCTTCTAGTAGTGCGGCCAAAGCGGCGGCAGAGATGCCTTTGCCCAATGACGATACAACACCACCAGTTACAAATATAAAACGCGTCATGGACAGTGTCCGGTCTTTCGACATGAGAGCGACGACGATGCACCCTGTGCGCCACAGAGGCATACTGCGCAAAAAATAACGACGCGGAAGATTCGTTAAAAAGTCCCGCTACTAGCAAAGAGTTCACTTGCGAACGGGAGTCAAGATTACCAGAAGCCCGAGCGCCTAACAATTGCAAAACACACTAAGCTTGCAATTTTGCTCTATGCATCAACTGTGCTGTTGTCCTGAATGCGAATTTCACTTGACGAGTCGGCAGTTTTACTTGCCAATTTGCTTGCCGACGTCTTGCGCTGGTGGTCAACACCCACACTAAGCTGCCATACCGCGGCAAGCTGCTCATCAATGTAAATAAGAGGAATGCTGCTGCGTTGCCATGGTGGAACGACAGATTCCTGCAAAATATTTTTAACTGATTTGTGAAACGCTGGATTGCCCAACCGAATGAGTTCACCACCAGCACGACTTTTAACCACCACCGAGCCGTTGTCGGGTAGACGAATGCCTTGTCTAAAACATTCTGCAAGCGTGATCGTACTGCCAGTTTCACGAATAAATAGATCCTTGAACGGTGGCGACCAGCTGTAGCGAAACGCATCAGGCTCTTTTTGTGGCAACAACAAATAAAGGCTATCGCGATGTCGTCGAAATTCGTAGTCACGCACATTGACCACGCCCTTGGAATCGTGCCGAGCATTAATAAGTGTGGTGTGTACCTGCAGCAAATCTTGTAATCGCGGCATGCGCAACTCTCGTTGGCGCACCCAAAGACGAATTGCAGTAAACGCTCGCTCACGCGGCAACTTCTTGAGCGCCGATAATCGCAACTCTGGCTTACCCGCTACCTTGACGCTATTGAGATCCTGCTGTGCCATGCTCACTAGAGCCTGACTGGATGCTGCGCAACGCATAGCAGAACGCCCCAACGTTAGCGTGGACGCCGGCCAACGGGCTTTAATCATTGGCATGACCTTGAGCCTAAGAAAATTGCGGTCAAACTTTAGTTGCTGATTGGAAGGATCCTCTACCCAGTCAAGGTTGAGATCGCTTGCAATGGCAAGCAAGGATTCTTGCGAACACTCTAGAAAGGGGCGAACTAGCATACCTTTAACAAATGCACGCTTCTTGGGAATACCAGAGAGCCCATCAGGGCCACTGCCGCGCAAAGCCTGCAGCAAAAAGGTTTCAGCTTGATCTTCAGCATGCTGCGCCAGAAGCAGATGCTCACCTTTTTGCAATACTTGGGCAAATTGTTCATAGCGGGCACGTCTGGCGGCAGCCTCTGGACCACTAGACCCCTGCGCCACGGAGCATTGACGCACTACAAGCGGTACATTTAGCGATGTGCAAACTTTGCGAGCATGCTCTGCCCATTGCACGCTTTGCGCCTGCAAGCCGTGATCAACGTGAACCGCTCGTAAATGGAAGTTTCGCCTCTCATCACGCAGTTTGGCCATGAGAGCCAGCATCACGTGCGAATCCACACCGCCGCTATAGGCGATGCAGTAATGCGTTACAGCACTGTGCTGTTCAAGAAACCGTTCCAGTGCGTAAGTCGCATCTACAGAACTCATGTAGTTTCCTTATATTGTCCGTATGCACGCAGTTTTTCTGCGCGTTGACTCAACAACGTGTCTACCGGAGTTTCCGCGAGCACAGCCAGCTCTTGAATGAGCGCCTCTTTCATGGAGTTTGCCATTTGTGCCGGATTTCGATGAGCACCACCTAAAGGCTCCTCGATAATTCTATCCACGAGATTCAGGTCGAATAACCGTTCCGATGTGATCCCCATGGCTTCAGCCGCATCAGCAGCCTTATCAGCGCTTTTGTACAAGATAGCGGCACAACCTTCCGGGCTGATAACCGAGTAGACACTGTACTTAAGCATCATGACCCGATCACCCACACCAATAGCCAAGGCTCCACCGGAACCACCCTCACCGATGACCGTACAAATGATGGGCGTTTTGAGACCTGCCATGACAAACAGGTTACGCGCGATGGCCTCACTCTGGCCACGTTCTTCAGCGCCAATTCCCGGATACGCGCCCGGTGTGTCAATAAACGTTAAAACCGGCAACGAAAACCGCTCAGCCAACTCCATCAGTCGTTTGGCCTTGCGGTAGCCTTCCGGACGTGGCATACCAAAATTACGATGAATTTTTTCTTTGGTGTCGCGGCCTTTTTCGTGCCCGATAACCACCACGGGTTTGCCATTGAGGCGCGCCGTGCCACCAATAATGGCGTTATCGTTGCCATATAGCCTGTCCCCTGCCAGCTCGTCAAAGTCGGTAAAGACATTGTCGATGTAGAAGCGGGTATACGGGCGTTGCGGATGCCGAGCCAATTGCGTGATTTGCCAGCTGCTGAGCTTGGCAAAAATGCTATTGGTGAGTGTGTCGCACTTCTGCTTTAACGTATCCACCTCAGCACTGATATTGATATCAGCATCTTCGGTGGCGAACTGCAGTTCGCGGATCTTGGCTTCCAACTCAGCGATGGGTTGTTCGAAGTCGAGAAAATTTGGGTTCATTGAGTCGGTAGTAATCTCTCGGGTGACAGGGATAGTTTATCAGCTGAAGGCTTAACTTCAGTAAACCAACTCAACGTTTCCTTCACCGGTCAATTCACCGAGCTGAGATAGCAATTCGAGCCGAGGGGTAACCGCCCAGCGGTTCCCCGCCTTGATGCTGGCCTGAGCATGCCCATTGGTGAATGAAAACCAGACCGGTATGGTCCCACTTTTACAAGTTGCTAATGTGTCAATTAATTTGTCCAACCCCTTATCAGCCCACTTTTCCGATTCTAACCGTATGAGTAGACGACGCGCAAATCGCCCCCGGGCTGACGCAAGATCGTAAATCTCGCGAGAACGAATTTTGAAGCCACCATTGAATTCGTCTGGGCTTACATCACCGTCGATAATCAACACTTCGTCTTTGACGATTCGATCGGCGAAGTCGTCAATTTGCTCACCACGCAGCGACACTTCTAGGCGCCCAGTACCATCGTCAATAGTGATGAATTGCATTCGCCCACCATGACCATCGCGTTGACGCACGCTCATAACAAGACCAGCGGCAACCACGGGTACGCCACGTTGTCTGTATGAAGGCCCGGAATCTGCAACACCGGCTTTGGCACACACCGCTTTCAGACGTCCATGAGTGAATTTGGATAATTCTTCTAGGTGTTCGTCAATAGGATGACCGCTAAGGTAGAGTCCCAGCGATTCTTTCTCGGCACGCAGTCGCTCCCTATCGGTCCAGTCTTCTATGGACACCATCAATTCCGTTGGGTCGGAGTCCTCTGCATTGCCTAATCCGAACATATCAGTCATCCCGGCATTCTGATTTTTGTGGCACTGATCGGCACCGCGCAATGCTCTGGGCAGGTGTTGCCACAAACTGGCTCGGTTGGGCCCTAGCGCGTCCACTGCCCCAGCTTTAACTAACGCTTCAAGCACACGCTTGTTTACCGTTCCCGGACTGGCGCGTCTACATAGGTCATCTAGCGATTCAAACGGGCCAGACGCGTCGCGCGCTTCAAGCACATTGGCTAACGCTGCCTCGCCTACACCCTTGATCGCACCCAAACCGTACAGCACAGTTTTTTCATCAACAACAGAAAACCTGACCGCCGAGCGATTGATGTCTGGGTGCTCAACTTTGAGCCCTATCTGCTCACACTCATCAATCAAAAACACAACCTTCTCGGTGTTGTCCATATCCGCAGACAGTACGGCAGACATGAACGCGGCTGGATAGTGACATTTGAGCCAAGCTGTTTGATAAGACAACAGGGCGTACGCCGCCGAGTGTGACTTGTTAAAACCATAACCGGCAAATTTTTCGACCAGATCAAAAATATTACCTGCCAGGTCTTTGTCGATATTGTTGTCAGCACAACCGTCAAGAAATACCGAGCGCTGCTTAGCCATCTCTTCTGGCTTTTTCTTGCCCATCGCACGGCGCAGAATATCGGCTGTGCCCAGTGAGAACTTAGCCATGACTTGCGCTATTCCCATCACCTGCTCCTGATACAGGATGACCCCGTAAGTGGGCTCAAGTGTGGCTTTCAGTGATTCGAGCTGGTAGTCCTCATGCGGGTACGACATGGGTTTGCGCCCATGCTTTCGATCAATGAAGTCGTCGACCATGCCTGATTGCAACGGGCCCGGTCGATACAGAGCCACGAGCGCGATGATGTCTTCGAAATTGTCAGGCCGAAGGCGCTCTATCAAACGCTTCATACCGGGTGATTCAAGCTGAAAAATCGCCGTCGTCTGGGCATCTTGAAGCAATTTGTAGGTTGGTGCGTCGTCGAGTGGTAGTGCTAGCAGATCAATTTTGTCACCGTGATGCTTCGCGATCTGCTTGATGGCGTTGTCGATAATGGTGAGCGTTCGAAGCCCAAGAAAATCGAACTTAACCAGCCCAACATCTTCAGCATCATCCTTATCAAACTGCGTCACCAGACTCGAGCCATCTGGCTCGCAGTACAGTGGCGCAAAATCGGTCAATGCCGTTGGTGCGATAACGACACCACCAGCATGTTTTCCACAGTTGCGAGACAGCCCCTCTAACGATAAGGCCATATCCAGAAGCGCGGTGACCTCTTCATCGTTGTCGTAGCTGCGCTTAAGGTCTTCCGATTCTGCCAAGGCTTTGGTTAGCGTCATGCCCACTTCGAAAGGCACCATCTTGGCAATGGAATCGACAAAGCCATAAGGTTGACTCATAATTCGCCCCACATCGCGCACCACCGCTTTGGCCGCCATGGTGCCGTACGTGATGATTTGCGACACTCGGTGATGCCCGTACTTTTGCGCCACGTACTGAATAACGCGATCGCGACCATCCATACAAAAATCGATATCGAAATCTGGCATGGACACACGCTCAGGGTTCAGAAACCGCTCGAACAGCAGGTCGTACTCCAGAGGATCGATATCGGTAATCATCAGCGCATAAGCCACTAGGGAGCCCGCACCCGAACCACGGCCAGGACCCACTGGAATATCATTCTGCCTAGACCATTGAATGAAGTCGGCCACAATCAAAAAGTAGCCGGGGAAACCCATTCCGGCGATAACATCCAGCTCGCGTGTGAGCCGCTCATCATAGGTTTCACGGGTTTGAGCAAAATCTGCGCTGCTCGTATCGAACAACTGATCCAGACGAATTTCCAAGCCTTCACGTGCGGATTGATAAAAGAATTCCGTCTCGGTCATACCTTCAGGTATGGGAAAATCTGGCAAAACTGGCGTGCCTAATTTCAGCGTCAAATTGCAACGCTTCGCAATCTCTACCGAGTTTGACAAAGCGGCCGGAATATCTGCAAAAAGCGCCTGCATCGCCTGTGGGCTTTTTAGGTACTGTTCCTCAGTGACAAGCTTAGGTCTGCGGGTGTCGGCCAGCACATAGCCGCTTTGAATACACAAACGCGCCTCGTGAGACTCAAAGTCGTCAGCTATCAGGAAACGAACATCGTTAGTGGCCACAACACCCAAACCGGTATTCAGAGCGATTTGGCAAGCACCTGCAATGTAGTGCTCTTCGGAGGCCTGACCTGTGCGGTTCAACTCTAGGTAATACCGATCGCCAAACACCGCTTGCCAGCGCTTTGCGATCTCGACGGCATTGCTCTGATGCCCACGTAAAATGGCTTTGCCAACGTCTCCCTCGACACCACCAGAGAGCACGATAATGCCTTCATGCGCCTCAAACACCCAATCGATATGTACCACTGGCGACCCATCGCTCTGCCCTTCCTGATAGCCACGTGAAACCAAATTGGTGAGATTTTGATAGCCCACGTTGTTCTGCACCAGCATAATGACTCGCGTCAGCTCACCCTCTGGAGCCATACCGCGAATGCGCATATCGACACCGCAGATCGGTTTCATGCCTGAGCCCATGGCGGCTCGGTAAAACTTAACCAACGAAAACATGTTGGCCCTGTCGGTTACTGCGACCGCAGCCATGCTGGTGGCCGCCGTCTTAACAAGCGACTTGATACGAACCGTACTATCGACCAGTGAGAATTCTGTGTGCACACTTAGGTGCACGAAGGGCTCAATCTGACTCACGGGATGAGCACCTCTGTTGGCAGTTCATGTGGCTTGGCCGGTACACGCCCAGTGATAGCCAATGCTTCACGCACTGGCTTGAACGAGCTGCGATGCCATTCAGTGACTCCATGCTCAACAATAGCGCTGCGGTGAAAAGGCGTGGGATAGCCTTTATGCTGAGCCAAACCGTATTGCGGATAGATGGCATGCAACTGAACCATCATTTTGTCGCGCGCTACTTTGGCAATGATTGACGCTGCGCTGATGCACTGCACCCGTTGATCGCCTTTTACAACCGCCGCGCTGGGTACTTCCAGCTCGGGGCAACGATTTCCGTCAATCAGTGTTAACTCGGGCACAACACTTAAGCCCTCAACCGCGCGCTTCATAGCCAACAAACTGGCGTGCAAAATATTCAGTCGATCAATTTCAGTAACGCTTGCCTGAGCAATGCAAAAGGCCAATGCCCGCTGGCGAATAATAATGTCGAGCTCCTCACGCTTGGCCTCATCGAGCATTTTTGAGTCAAGTAGGCCGTCGATAGGCTTCGCTGGGTTGAGAATCACGGCTGCGGCAACCACTGGGCCAGCCAACGGGCCCCTCCCAACCTCGTCAACACCCGCAAGCGGGTACGTCGTAATTAGCTGTTCTAAGGTTTCGGGATTCATCGCTGAATGATACTGGTTCAAGAGCCGATGCCCAAGTGTTTATGGCAAAGAAATTTACCGCTTGACAGCAGAAAAAATCCCGTTTTTTAACCAACTTAGCCACTAGAATCTAGGCTTCCCTTTTACGGCTGCAGCCCATGCAAACTCTGCCCTTTACCCTCAGTGACGATAAACTGGACCAACCAGCTGTTGGCTTGGTTGTGTTGCAGTCTGACGAAACCATGGAACACGAACTTCGGCATTGGCTGCCTCAACACTATCGCTTGTTTCATACTCGCATTACTAACAGCCAAACCATTAATGCAAGCTCCCTGCAGGCAATGAAAGAAGAGCTTCCCGTCAGCGTGTCACTGCTACCAAAACATACCAATTTTCGCGTCATCGCCTACGGCTGCACCTCTGCGGCCACCGTCATTGGAGAGGCTGCGGTGAGTTCAGCAATTCAAAGTGTCTTCGCAAACAGTTTAGTCACTAACCCGGTGACGGCTGTGAAAGCAAAATTGAATTCTATACAAGCAAAAAACATTGGACTCTTAACACCCTATGAGCCACAGGTATCTAAAGCGCTAAGAGATAACTTAGAGGACAGTGGCTACGCTATTACCAATTCGGGTACTTTCAACGAAATGCAAGATCACAAAGTGGCCCGTATTTCTCGTCAATCATTACTTGATGCTATACAGAAAATTGCACATACGCAATCCAATAAACCACCCATAGATGCCGTGTTTGCATCATGCACAAATCTACGCACATATGACCTACTCGATGAAGCCAGCAGTATCATTGGCTGCCCCGTTATTAGTAGTAATTCAGCATTGGCGTGGCACATTGAAGCGTTACTTAATAGCCCAATAAATATAACCGCAATACGCTCGTAACAAGTTACACGCCACTAAAATTAGCCATATAAATTCATCTGACAGCATTCGCCTGCACCGCACAGCGCTGCTGTGGACATACCGTCTACTTCTGAGTTTGCTTGCCATCCGCATCGTAGCTATGCCTTAGGTAAACTGCTGATGGACAGAATGGGCGCACAACCACATATTCCGTGAGACAAAAAATAAGACGCAACGTAACAAGGGCATGAGTGAATCAAAAACAAATTCACGCTACGATAAATTTACTCGGGCTGAGAAATACACCATCGGAATAATATTGCTCATAGAGCCTATAACGGGTAACGAAAATGCCTTTGGGTTCGATATTGGTAGTAACCCAGCCAGACTTGCTGCTGCTCACAAAGCACGCGACTCGGGTACTGTTGTTATCACCGAGCCCATCGTTCTCACTCAGGATTCGGATAGCACACAAAAAGCTTTTTTGATGATTCTGCACAGCGCGAAAAAAAACTAAACTCAACAACAATATTAACGTCGTGCACGATGGCGCAGCAGCCTTAAACTTCCTTGAAAAATGTGCTGATCAAGATATATCCAATCTCATCTTGTTAGATCTTAGCTTGCCTGGCATCAACGGATTGGATTTCCTTGCCATCATTAAAAAGGACAAGCATTTACGCTCCATACCTGTGGTCGTACTAACGAGCTCTGCAGCCGATTGAGACATAAAACTTGCCTATGAAAATCATGCTGCAGCATTCATCACCAAACCGATAGAAATTGAAGGTTTTCTCCAGATTGTCACCTCGATAGATGATTTCTTTTTTGAAATAGTCACGACACCTAACCACAGTGGCTCAATTACCAACGTTTAATAATTAATCCGAATTGGCAGTAAACACAAGACAATGCGTAATCACACGCAAAAATCTGTTGACAAATTTCCATCATAAGCTCATCATTTTCTAAATTCCAATATTGGAATACTAGTGTTTGAGCCCATTGAACGGATGAATCCTACCGATCGCACACTCCAGGTCATGGAATACATCATGGCGGCTGGGCCAACCCCGTTAAAGCAAACGGATATCGCTAGAGATTGCGGTCTTGCGCCCTCCACACTCAATCGTATTCTTAAATCATTGTCCGACTGGGGATACTTGTTTCGTACTAGCGAGAAATTTGTGGTGCGCAACTTCCGACTAGAGCGCAATGTGCCCATGTCAGAGGTCTATCTGGCAAAACTGGACAGCACTATACATACGCTGGGTAAGAAGCTGAACGTGTCTGTAGAGGTGGTGGTTGTCGCCGGCCATGAGTTACTCTGGCATTCAACAACAGATCATCCCGATCCCAAGATAGAGATACGTGCCAGAGTTGGATTTCGACGCTCTCTGTACGAATTCGATGTTTTATCACAGCTCTACCTCAGCCGCCTGAACTGGAGCGACATAGAGGCTCAATTCTTTACGGATGGCTTCTTTGAAACCCCAAGGGTACGAGGCCAAACTGGCGCACCACTAAAAACAAGTGATGTAAAACATCGCCTTGTTTCCACTAAAAATGAGGTGTTCTCAGCTGACCTTCAGGGAAATCATGTTGGGATACGTCGCTTTGCTACGGTGATTCAAGACCCAGCCAACAAGTTTCTACATCTTTTAGCCTTAGCAGAACCTGTAACAAAGGCCTGCGACAACATTCAGATTTACCAAGATGCGTTGCTTGATGCGCGCACCGAGCTCTCACAGCTCGTCTTTGATGAAAGCCATGCAACTAGGCTGCAGCCAAAGCATCACGCCAAGCCCTTGCGAGGGGGCTAACACACCACTGAAATACCTTACAGGGAGAAACTATGAAACATTTATTATCAACAGCACTTGCGGCGAGTATTGCACTTAGTACCCCGTTCGCCACAACCTCTGTACACGCGGCAGACGAAATCAACGTACTCATGTTTGGCATGCCATTCACCAACGGACTTCGCGATCTAGCGGATGATTTTGAAGCCGAAACGGGCATCAAGGCAAATATAGATGTTGTAGGTCAAGACGTCTTCGAGAGCCGAATAGCGTTGTCGTTCACAGGCGGCACTGGAGACATTGATGTCGTACATACACCAGTCATTCAAGTACAGCGCTGGATTCAAGCGGGCTGGTTGCAGCCTCTAACAGACCAAGTATCCGAAGAAACGACATCTGACATTTTGGCAGGCCCATTGGGTGCCTACACTGTTGATGGTGAGCAGTGGGCACTACCGTTCTTTGCAGGGGTAGGCCTGATGAGTTACCGCAAAGATCTTTTGGAAGCTGCAGGCGCCGAAGTTCCTGAAACGTGGGAAGACATGTTGTCTGTTGCTGAAAAAATCACCACCAAAGACCAAGCGGCAATTGCCATGCGTGCGGCCCCTGGTCAAGGTTTTAATATGTTCATCTTCCCGATGGTGATGCGCGCTTATGGCGGCACATTCTTCACTGATTATGAAGGCGGTGATTTCACACCTTCTATCAACTCTCCGGAGAATCTTGAAGCTTTGAATGTGTACGTCAAACTGATTAACGATTATGGACCTGCTGGCGCCGGAAACTTCAACTTTGCTGAAGTTAATGCTGCCGCTCAGAACGGACAGATTGCATTCGCCGTTGAGGGAACTGGCATCATCAGCCAGATTGTAGATCCCGCAAATAGCCGGTTCGCTGATGTTACCGGCATTGCATTACCACCTGGTGGCCCTGCTGGACGTTCACCAGCGATAGGCGTTCACGGAATGGGGATTCCTGCAAGTGCAACAAATTCTGATGCTGCTGCGCAGTTCATTGAATGGGCTGTTAGCGCTGAAACTGTCAGTAAAATTGCTTTGGCACAATCATTCCCTGACTTCACTACAGCCTCGGTTGCAGATAATCCAGAAGTTGTTGCCAAATACGCAAGTATTCATCCTGACTTTCTATCAACCCGCGTAGCGGCGTTGGATCTGGCCATTGGGCACTATCGTCCACTGATTCCTGAGTGGCCTACGTTGGGTCAAGCAATTGGAGAAAGTGTAAACGCTGCCATCAATGGTTTGATATCACCAGAGGAGGCCCTAGAACAGGCTGAAGCTGACATGCGCGACATCCTCGGTCAATAACATTTAACCCATTAAGAGGTTAGTTAATGAACCCGGCGGAAAAGACGCCGCTGGGTTTTACAGCAGACTTAATACATGACAGCACAGGCACAACTACGCAAAGGCGCAACCTACCAGCTGCAACGCGGCTACCGATTAATGATGGTACCTGCTCTTCTGGCAGTCGCCATCTTCGCCATCGTGCCACTAGCCGGTATGTTCGCCCTGTCATTTAGTGACTATCATTTGATTCGAGGCACCAATTGGGAATTCGGATTCCACAATTTTGCCAAAATGCTGGCTGACAAACGGTTGATGAATTCAATCTATGTGATGGCTGCGCTGTCTGTTCTGGGTGTTGCTGCACAAGTATTGATAGGCAGTGCCGTGGCTGTTGGCCTACAAAAGATTACTGGACGCTGGCGCGTCGGTCGCATCTTATTTTTACTTCCCTATGCAGTTCCACACGTAGCTGTCGCGCTCATATGGCTATCGTTGTTTACCCCCACACTATCGCCAATCAACGCCTTCTTTGATGTCTTTGGCATTACTGTGCCTGCCATGTTAACCAGTCAGTGGGGCGCTATATTCGCCATTGTTGTTGCAGATACCTGGACAAATTTTCCATTTGCCATGTTGATAATAATGGCCGCGCTACAGGGTATTTCACCCGACCTTGAAGAAGCGGCTGCCATTGATGGCGCGAGCCGCATCCGAACATTTATTCATATCACCTTACCTCTACTCGCACCAGCGCTGTTGATGGTGACACTCTTTCGTTTTATTGATTCCCTCAAACACTTTCCAATGATTTTTGTGATGACGAAAGGTGGGCCTGGACGATCAACACAGGCCACTAATTTCTACGCCTATGTACAAACCTTCCAGAGCTCAAACGTGGCCTACGGCGCAGCTATTGCCGTTATGCTTTTTCTGATGGCAGCGCTCATCAGCTTCTATGTTGCAAAGCTCAACCAACGGGTTACGTCATGATTGACAATAGTCGCCAGTTTCACAACAGGCGTCGTTTTGGCCTTGCCATGATGATTACCTTATTGGTGTTCGCAGCACTTCCCACCGTCTGGGTTCTTGTTTTATCGTTCCGAGCACCCGTCGCAATATTTGAACCCATCTGGGAAAGCCCTACTGCACTCACCTTGCAAAATTTCTATAAGATCACGCGCTCAGATTTCCCAGCGGCTTTGCTCAATTCGTTTATCACTGCTGGATTATCGACAACTTTTGCCATGCTAGTGGGCGTACCAGCAGGCTTTGCACTAGCTAAGGCGCGCTTGTCTGGCAAATTCATCGCCTCTTGGGTACTACTGTTGTTACGCATGGCCCCACCAGTAGGCTTTGTTATACCGCTGTTTTTGCTTTACGCCAACTCAGGGCTTATTGATACTTATCTGGGTCTTGTATTCGCTTACATGACCTTAACTCTGCCACTGGTTACTTGGTCAATGTGGAATTCATTTGCCCAAGTACCAGATGAACTGATCGAGGCTGCCATTATGGATGATGCCTCTTTAGCAAAAGCGTTCTTTTTGATTGCGTTGCCAGCTGCTCGACCGGGCGCAGTTGCAGCCGCGATACTGGCGTTCCTTGTTGCCTGGAATGACTTTTTCTATGCGTTGATCATCACACGTTCAGGCACGACTACAGCACCCGTTGCGGTAATGAATTTTATATCGTACGACAGCGTTGACTGGGCATCGATAGCCGTGGCAAGTATCGCCCTGACCCTGCCCATTCTGCCTCTTATGGCACTGGCCAATCGTTATATCGTTCAATCACTTTCTGGCGCTGTGAAAGGATAATTATGTCAAAACAACCGAACATCGTGTTTATCATCACTGACCAGCAGCGCTTCGATACTATCGCAGCACTGGGTGCAGAGCACATGCTCACACCTAATCTGGATAAGCTTGCGAAACGGGGCACAGCCTTCTCTAACATGTACATCACATCACCCTCCTGTGCGCCATCACGGGCCTCATTGTTCACGGGAACTTACCCACATACCAACGGAGTTTTTCGTAACGATGAGCTTTGGCAATATTGTTGGGTCAAGGACCTGGCTGAAGTGGGTTATCGCACAGTGAATGTAGGTAAGATGCACACCATGCCGATTGAAGGGGCGTTTGGTTTTCATGAACGACACGTCGTCGAGAACAAAGACCGAGATCACCCGAACCTGCCTTTCTATCTCGACAACTGGGATAAAGCGTTTTTTGTAAAAGGTGTGGAAAAACCCTCCAGAGTCACACAGCGACGTAGGCAAGATTATGGAGGACAGCTGGGCGCCTGGGTTTGGCAAGATGAAGAAATTCTGCATCCTGATGTCTTTACCTGTCAGATGGCCAAATGGTGGCTCAATCGCTACACCGGTGATGACCCTTTCTTTCTGCAAGTGGGCATACCGGGGCCACACCCACCCTACGATCCCACACAAGAGTATCTGGATATGTATGAGGGTCGTGCGCTGCCCGATGTCATCCCTGCCGATCCTGAAGCACAACCCGAAGCACTCAAAGGCCTTCGTAGATTCATGCTGGGCGAAGATGCGGACGGTGTTGTGCATCTACCTGATCCCACTTTGGAGCAATCACGCAGACAACGGGCACATTACTACGCAAACGTCAGCATGATAGATACTCAAGTAGGCGAAATTATGGATGTGCTTGAGGCACGCGGTGCACTTGCAGACACCATCGTTGTGTTTACTTCTGATCATGGTGATGCGCTGGGTGACCACGGCCATTCTCAAAAGTGGAATATGTATCAGTCCACAGTCCAGGTACCCGCAATTGTTGCTGGGCCAGGTATTGCAGTTGATAAAATGGTTACAGACAACGTTGCCTTGTTTGATCTTGGCCCAACAATTCTAGAATGGGCTGGCGCACAAATTCCAGACTGGATGGCAGCACAATCGTTAACACCCTATTTTGGTGACGCGACTGCGCCTAAACGAACACAAGTATTTGCAGAGCATTCCAATGATGCCCTACTCACAGGAACGCGTTTAATGACCATGCTACTCGACGGTCATATAAAACTTGTGCATTTCATTGATAGTGACGAAGGTCAATTGTTTGATTTAAGTTGCGACCCGAAAGAGCAGAACAACCTGTGGAGTGACTCACACTATGCCGACGTACGCACACGCATGATTAACGATATTTTCAAATGGCGTTCTGAAAGTAGTCTGACAACACAGGGTTTTATACACGCCTGTGTGAGTGGTGCCCTCGCTCTAATGTCACCGCCTGCACACACAGCCCGTGGCCAACATAGGGAAGGTAGTCGTTAATATGCGACACATCGAACTCAAAGGAGTCCAAAAGGATTTCGATAAAACTACCGTTATCCCCCCCTTGGATCTCGAGATTGCCAAAGGCGAATTTGTTGTCTTCGTAGGCCCCTCTGGCTGCGGCAAATCGACACTCTTGCGCCTCATCGCTGGACTAGAGGACGTCACCAAAGGCATACTGGAAATTGATGGAGTTGATGCGACCGATACAGCCCCAGGCAAACGCGGCTTAGCGATGGTATTTCAGTCCTACGCCCTCTACCCACACCTCACTGTTGCGCAAAACATCGCCTTTCCCATGCGTATGGCTAAGATTCCGCGCGATGAGCAGCAACGCAGGATAACAAACGCGGCCGCTGCATTAAATCTCACCGACTACCTTGATCGTCGCCCCAAGCAACTCTCTGGTGGGCAGAGACAACGAGTAGCTATCGGGCGCGCCATCGTGCGTGAACCTTCCGCATTTTTGTTTGATGAACCACTTTCAAACCTGGATGCAGCTCTTCGCGTGGGCATGCGATTGGAAATTAGTGAATTGCACAAGCGTTTAAAAACCACCATGATTTATGTGACACATGATCAAGTAGAAGCTATGACATTGGCTGACAAAATCGTGGTGTTAAATGCCGGAGCGATCGAGCAAGTCGGCAGCCCACTAGAGCTATACGACACTCCTTGCAATTTGTTTGTCGCCAAGTTTATAGGGTCACCCATGATGAATATTATTGTCGGTCAACACGCTGCCGTGTTCCATGCCGCCTCTGTTGGCGTGCGTCCCGAGCATCTTACTATTTCTAAGAGTTCGGGGACTTGGACAGGCGTGGCGGGGCTATCTGAGCACTTGGGTAGCGACACGTACATTCGGGTGGATGTTGAGGGGATAGACGAAACGATGACTGTTCGCGCTCAGGGGAAATTTAATGTAAACAGGGGTGAAACTGTTTATATATCACCTGAAGTTGAGAATTTACACCGTTTTAATGAGGCTGGTTTACGGGTTGTCAGTTAATTTGCTTGAGCCGATGATGACGAGTTCCTTCAATCTCGGTCTCATTCATACACCATGCGAACCATCATAGCCATTCAACGGCGATGCTTGAAACTCATCAAGATAACTATCTGCAGGCTTAAGAATGTCGACTACCAGCGGATAACACGGCGTTTTATCATCAGAGTGCGTGCTACCACAATCACCACCTGGGCATGCAGACAATGCACCTAACAGATCAATCTCGGCCATGAATTCTATGTAGTCACCAGGGCGTACTGGACTTGCTTTCATGAAATATTGGTGAGTATCGCGAGTAAAGCCTGTGCACATAAATACATTGAGCACATCGTGTATCAATAATTCAGCGTCTTTGAGTGATTGTGATAAATGTTCAGCTACCGCGCGCGTCAAATTCGAGTGGCAGCAGTGATGGTAGTCCACCTGTTTGAGTAGGTAGTTGGTGTAGGGATCGCAGCGCGTACCAATGACATCGTGAACGCCGCCACCGTCCTCATCAAACCCATACCAGTTCAAGGTATCGTGAGTAATGGTTGCCATGGCCCGAAGCGCCGGCATATTGCTCCATAGCCTGTCACCGGTGGTCACGTGGGTAGCGTGTAACTGGCGAGTCTTGCCACTAAAGAAACGCTCTGATAAATCGTTTTTGTTCCATAAATTAAGATCACCCACTTGCGGGCCATTGATGCTCTTGATGCGGAATCCATAACCTGCAGGCACTTCAAAACAGGCAGCATCGCGAGGCTGAACGGTGACCGTATCGATAACTTCGAGTTCAGATTTCCACTGTGCAATGTCATTGGGGTCTCGCCTTGGCACGGAGGCTACGTCATAGCAAACAGTTACGCTCATAAATGCTCATGTTCAAATAAGTGATGAATCGCAGCATAAGTCATTCGTTTACACTGTGCTGGTTGAATCTTAACCTAGGAGCAAATTATGACTCTCAATGCCGTTCTAGATAGTGTTGATAATAATCTACCTGGAGCGCTTGAGCGCTTATTCGATCTATTACGCATTGACAGCATATCCACAGATCCGGCGTATAGCGCATCGTGTAAAAAAGCGGCCAACTGGTTAGTCGACGACCTGAGCTCCATGGGGTTTGAGGCAAAGCGTTATGACACCCCCGGACACCCGATGGTGGTAGGACACTACAAAACAGACCCCGGTAAGCCACATGTGTTGTTCTATGGCCACTACGACGTGCAGCCTGTTGACCCCCTAGAGTTGTGGCATCGTCCACCCTTCGAACCTGCCATTGAAGACACGCCAAATGGTCGTGTTATCCGTGCTCGTGGTGCTGCAGACGACAAAGGTCAGGTGATGACATTTCTGGAAGCTTGTCGTGCCTGGCACATGCAGACCGGTTCGTTGCCGATCAATGTGAGTGTGTTCTTTGAAGGCGAGGAAGAGAGTGGATCCCCTTCCCTCATTCCATTCATGCAAGCCAACACTGAATTGTTAAAAGCCGATATGGCGTTGGTTTGTGATACCGGTATGTGGGACGCTCAGACTCCCACCATATCCACCATGCTGCGTGGCATGGTTGGAGAAGAACTCACGATAACCGGACCGTCCCTTGATTTGCATTCTGGCATGTACGGTGGGCCTGCCATGAACCCAATCAGAGTACTAACAAAAATACTGGCCGACCTTCATGACGACACTGGACGCATCACTTTGCCCGGGTTTTACGACGGTGTAGAGGCACTACCAGATGATGTACGTGCGCAATGGGATAGCCTGAATCATGATGGCGGTGAATTTCTTCAATCAGTTGGGCTGTCGACGCCTGCTGGCGAAAAGGGCTACTCAGTACTTGAACAGATATGGTCACGTCCAACATGCGATGTGAATGGCATCAGCGGTGGCTACACCGGCGAAGGGTTTAAAACCGTGCTGCCGTCCATTGCACAGGCCAAAGTCAGCTTTCGTCTGGTCGGTCAGCAAGATCCAGTAAAGGTACAGCAAGCTTTTTACGAGCATGTTGCTGCAAGGCTGCCCGCAGATTGCACAGCCAGCTACAAAACCAAAGACGGCTCACCAGCCACCGTGATGCCAGTAGATGCACCAGCTTTCAAACGTGCTCAGCAGGCGCTCACCGAAGAATGGAACAAGGAGGCTGTATACGCAGGCTGTGGCGGCTCCATTCCTGTGGTGGGGCATATAAAGGATATTCTGGGCATGGACAGCTTACTCGTGGGCTTTATGTTAGACGACGATGCTATTCATTCTCCCAATGAAAAGTACTCACTAACGAGTTATCACAAAGGCATACGTAGTTGGGTAAGAATTCTTGAGGCACTGGCGCGTTGATTTTTCGTACTAGTGCACAGACACATATTGCGACAAAGCATCCCGCGTTGGCTCAATGTAGGATGCGCCAAATTTGATCGCATGCACAATGAGCGGTGCCAATTGATGAAGGGCTATCCGTTCTTGCCACCCATCATCTAAAGCATAAGCCGAATGATAGGCATTAAAACAGGCATCACCGTAGCCGCCGAACAATCGCATCATGGCCAGATCAAACTCACGGTGCCCGCCATGGCAAGCCGGATCAATTACCCAACTTAGCCCGTTACTGTCTACCACTCGATTTCCTGCCCACAGATCACCGTGTAGCAGTGATGGTGAGGTAGTTGAATTTACGTGTTCGTCTAATCGCGATGCCAGACTTTCTATAGCATCAACGAGATTGTGGCTTAATGCCTGTTTTTTTGCAGCAATTTTTGCTAGTGGCAATAGGCGCTGCGTTGAGTAAAACTCAGCCCAACTTTGACTGGGTTCATTCGGTAAACCAAGGCTACCCGTACTGCATTTGTCCTCACGACCAAAAACCGTCCAAGGCGATTTATGGAGCGCTGCAAGTTGTTCACCAAACTCAGCTTCCCCTGCATTAGCCCCTGTTCGCTGACGAGTTTCCTCTATCCATGCAAGTGCGAGATAAGGAATGTCATCACTGACACCCAGCACAGTGGGCACTCTTACCGTGCTTGTTTGTGCCATCCACTGAAGGCCTTTTGCTTCTGTACTGAAATGCAATGGTGGTGGATTCTCGTGCGTTTTTATAAAAACTGAAGTGCCGCTTCTATTGACGACGGCACAGTAGCTTTTTGCAAAATCACCACCACTTAGTGGCAACCAGCTATCGAGGCTTACGCCCAGATCCTCTTCGATTTGCAATTTCCAGTGATTATTCATTGTTAATAATTTTGTTATGTTAATGTTCTGAATAGGCTACTTTGTTGACAGCGGTTAGATTAGAACACGCGTACTATCTATGAGCATTCAAAACAGTGACCAAGAAGTTGTACAGGTGGCCTTTGACTGGGTGTCATCAGGGTATTTGGTATTTTTGATCACAGTAGTGCGCACATGGGGCTCATCCCCTCGCCCCGTCGGATCAATAGCCGCAGTACGCAGCGACGGCGAGTTGGTAGGCTCGGTCTCTGGTGGTTGCGTGGAGAAGCAGTTAGTCGAATCTATCATTCGAGAGAATGAGCAAACAGGTATAGACGGCATATCCGTTGGCACTCAGCATCGTATTTCAACATTGCAAGTAGATGATGAACAAGCTCGCCGCTTCGGCTTATCGTGTGGAGGCGAGCTAGAGCTGGTTTTCGAACCCCTGACTCATCCTGCGGATATTGAAGAACTCGCTACCGCCAATCATGCACGCAAGCGCGTACGCCGAACCGTAAATTTGCGTACCGGACACTCGACACTGCAATCGGTTACATCGAGCAACCTCAGCGAAGAACAATTTCATTACGACGGCACCACAGTACGCAAACTATTTGGAAGCAACTGGCGTGTACTCATTATCGGAGCAGGACAACTATCACGTTACACCGCGCAATTTGCCACCGCTTTAGATTATGAAGTACTCGTTTGCGATCCGCGACCAGGATTCAAAAACGCATGGCAGATTGATCATATTCCTGTATTGGAAATGTCTCCAGATGATGCGGTCATACAATACGCCAGTGATGCACATTCCGCAGTTCTCGCTTTAACTCATGACCCAAATCTAGACGATTTGGCACTACTTGAAGCCTTACCATCGCACGCTTTCTATGTGGGTGCATTGGGCTCACAGCGTAACTACGAAAAAAGAAAATTACGCCTCGCCGGACTCGGCCTCACACAAGCAGAAATTGAGCGACTTGTGGGGCCTATTGGCTTAGACATAGGCAGCCGTACCTCGGCTGAAATTGCTGTTTCAATTGTCGCTCATTTGATAAAGGTGCGAACTGCTGGCTAGCGTTTGTTTTGCTCGTCAGAAATCAAGTCCATTGACACTGAGCCGTCCCTGCTACACTAAAAATTACTCTCAACCTATCTGATATCAATTATGCGCTTTCATGTAGTTCGCCATGGCCAGACACACTGGAACGTACAACGACGAATTCAAGGACAGCTAGATTCGGAACTCGATGAAAATGGTGTTTTGCAAGCGCAAGAACGTGGACTTGATTTTGCCTCCCTGTCGCTAGAAGCTGTGTATTCAAGCAGCAGTGTTCGTACTCGCCAGACAACTGAACATCTACTTGGCGAGCGCAAAGATTCCATTGTTTTTATGGATGCACTCAAGGAAGTGCATTGGGGTATCTGGCAAGGCGAGATGTGGAGCGATATTGAAGCTGCCGAACCCGAGATGGTTGAGGCATACCACAAGGCGTTGCCACATTTTCATGTTGAAGGCGCAGAGACCCCAGCACAAACCCAAGCACGTGGTGTGGCGGCTATGGAAGCACTAATGAACAAGCACGCCCAAGCCAAAGATGAGGCGAACGTGCTTGTCGTTAGTCACGGCGCAATCATGAAGAAAATTCTCGGTCATTATTTAGCAATAGAATTGACCGAACTACATAAACTGCCAGCTCTACCTAATTGTGCTCATTGCATTATCGACGTTAACAACACCACACGAGTCGTCACTCAGATTGCCGGTGAACCCATTGCACAAACGCCTTGGAATCAATATCTTTAATCACTCATTCAGCATCGCCTTACCAAAATGAATAATGCAACTGCGCCGCTTGACGGCATTAAAGTAGTCGAACTTGCCCGTATACTTGCTGGACCATGGGCAGGCCAAACCCTGGCAGATCTGGGCGCTGAAGTCATCAAGGTCGAAAGCCCAGAGGGAGACGACACTCGCCAATGGGGACCACCGTGGATAGACAATAAAGGCGAGACCAGTGCAGCCTACTTTCATGGCTGTAATAGAGGTAAGAGCTCAGTTGTGTGCGATCTGAAAAACCCAGAGCATTTAGCAAAGCTACGCAACGTTATCAGCGAGGCAGATGTGCTCATCGAAAATTTCAAGGTTGGAGGGCTTGAAAAATACTCGCTAGATTACGAATCACTCAAGCAATCAAATCCAAAGCTAATCTACTGCTCCATTACAGGTTTTGGACAAGACGGCCCCTATGCAAAACGTGCAGGCTACGACTTCATGATTCAAGGCATGAGCGGCATCATGGATCTGACCGGTGAGCCAGAGGGTCAGCCTCAGAAAATGGGGGTTGCGTTTGCCGATATATTTACCGGCCTCTACAGCGTCATCGCTATTCAAAGTGCACTTTTGCATCGCCAAACAAGCGGACTGGGGCAACACATAGACATGGCTCTATTCGATTGCATGACAGGAGTTTTAGCCAATCAGTCAATGAATTTTCTGGCAAGTGGCAAAACACCCAGCCGCATGGGCAACCAACATCCGAACATCGCTCCCTATCAAACCTTTGAAGTTAATGACGGACATTTGATTATCGCAGTGGGCAACGATAAACAATTTGTGCGGCTGTGTGAAGCGCTTGGCACACAAGCATTGAGTACAGACTCAAGGTTTGTGAGCAACTCCCTACGCATCAAGAATAGGCAAGCACTAGATAATGCCTTAGCGCCAGTAGTGGCAAAGTGGTCCAGAGAAAAATTATTGCAAGCACTGGAAAACGCTGTTGTGCCAGCTGGCCCAATTAATACTGTGGAGGACGTCTTCAACGATCCTCAATTCATTGCACGCAATATGCAGATAGATTCGCAGGGGGTACCAGGGGTGCGCACACCAATAAAATTTAGCGCCAACACGTTGAACACTGACAAGCCATCACCTGCTCTAGGTGAGAGCGAACTCTAGTGTCATTGAAAAGTTCTAGTTACTCAACTTGCCACGAATTCTGGCGATCGCATCCGAGCTTGAACCGCTATAGGATTCACGTGCCGAATCAAGCTTATTAATAACCGACGAACTGCTAGCCCTACTCCGTGCTTTTTGTATTTGGGCATCGCTAACTTGCCGACCAGTCTGGCTCAATACATTTTTTTTAATAGTATCTGAGGATGTGGACTGAAGTTTTGAGACCAATGCAGAGGTGCTCATTGATTTTAATTCTGAAAGACTGGGCTCTTTGCTGCTTGCTTCTTTGCCTGCGACAGGATTGAGAGCAATTAAGCGGGCACTAGCACGAGTAGCCGGTGTGACGATAGTGCCTACGGTTGCTTGCTCCGCTAATGCCACATTTTGTTTTTGCGAGTATCGATCAAGCAGAACAATAAAAGTCAACGAAGCCAAAACCGGCACGGCAATAGCAATTTTGAAAGCATGGCGAGACTTTGTGGCCTTCCTCAGTTGCGCCGTTTTGCTGATATTTTTCGAGGTAGAACGCTTAATTTCTTTAGGGCGATCAATTAGAAAACTCTCTAGCTCTTGCTCATCAACTTTCATAATAATCCATAGTAGTTAACGAAGTATCTTTAAAGCTATTGGCTAGATTAACGAAAACCAAAACCAACACGAAAACGCAAGTTTGTATCAATGATGACAAAATCTTGAGGGTTTGTACCGGAGACCAACATCACCAACACAACATCTGGTGCCTCTACGAAGTCTCTTATATCCACATCATCCATAAGCAAATTTATTGTTGAAGCATTACTACCGATCTGAGGATCGCCTTCAGGCAATGAGGCAACTTGAACAGTTTGGCTCTGACCGTTCAAAGTAGCTCTGAGCGACAATGTCATGCTGGCTAGAAAATCAAAGTTATCAGGATTGTTGTCTGCAAATTGATCTAGCTGCAAATTATCTGAATTTGGGCTCACACTGATAGTGGCAGATCGAGCATTGACCTCCGTTACGTTATCCAAAAACTGATATCCCTCTTGGTCTTGCAGGTCTAATGGAAAAGTAATTTCCGGTAATGACAACAAACCAAAGCTGACGGGAGCGCCAGGAACGGTGATGGGATCTAGCGATTGTTCAAAGGATCGTGTTCCGAGCGTTGTATCATCGCAAGCAGCAATCACTAAACCGGAAGCCATAACCATAGGTAAAAATTTACGCATAGAAGATAAACCTCCGTTTCGTGTGATGTACAGTTGTTACTTTGTAGCCGTTGGCTACCTACCACGTCAAAAGTATGAACTAATACTTCACCCCGCTATGTAAAGCTTTGTTGCTTTTTTTGCAGTTATTTAGGCCACTCACTGTAAGAAGTGGAGCTAATCGAGCTCATCCAGATACCGAGTCTTAAAATGACTAAGCAGCGCACTTGCCTGACTCCCCTGCCCGGTGGCTTGAACCATTAAAGTTTGCGAATCTATGAGGCTGGCATGTTGCCAGATATTTTCATGTAACCAGTTTCGCGCAAACTCGATATCGCCGTTAGCAAATTGCTGATGCCAATCGGGGTGTTGATTCTTCATCGCTAAAGTTAACTGCGCAGCATTGACTGCGCCCATCGTGTACGAGGGAAAATACCCAAACGCACCATCTGTCCAATGAATATCTTGCAAGCAACCTTTTGCATGGTCGCCGTTTATGGACAAACCTAGATACTCCTGCGACAACGATTCCCACATATCAGGAATATGTTCTGGCTCTATGTCGCTGTTGATTAGAGCGCTTTCAATTTCGTAGCGCAACATGACATGCAGAGGGTAGGTCAGTTCGTCTGCCTCTGTCCTTATATAAGAGGGTTGAACCTTGGTCTGAGAATTCCAGATGTCATCAGCACTGAATTTGCGTGTAGCTGGAAGATGCTCGTGAATTTTGGCTAGAAAGGACTGACCAAAAGCACGCGACAAAAACACCTGCTTTTCAAAAAAAAGACTTTGCGACTCGTGGATACACATATTGCGGGCACGACCCGCAGGGTAATGCTGCCAAGCTTCAGGCAGGCCGGCTTCGTAGCTGGCATGTCCCGTCTCATGTGCTGTTGCCTGAAGTGCATCAGCAAAATCAATACGCCTGTAACGCGTGGTGATTCGCTGATCGCCTCGTACGCCTGTACTGAAAGGATGCAAGCTGACGTCTAATCTGCCAGCTTCAAAATCAAACCCTAACAATTGCATAAGCTCTTTGCTAAGCGTGTGCTGCGCATCTTCAGCATAGTCACCGTTCAAATCAACAGGTACGCGACTTTTCTGTTTGTCCATTACTTCTTGCAACAAACCGGGCAATGCTAGCTTGAGTTCGCCGAAAACCCCATCAATGAGTGCATGCGAATCACCCGTACAGTGCACATTTAACAAAGCATCATAAGGTGTGGCGAAATCCTCAGTTTGCTGCGCTTGTCTGCATTGCGCCTCTTCACGTGCTAGATGAACAACTTCACGGAAATTACTTAAAAAACCTGACCAGTCATTCGTCGCTTTCTGTGATCGCCAGCCGTGTTCACATGCCGATCCAGCAATAACTTGTGCATGTATCAGTGTTGCCGGCAGCGCACGCGCTTGCTGCCAAGCACGTTGCATCTCGCTGATGTGCACACAATTGACTTCGTTGAGAGAACCTTGCCGCTGAGCATCAGCCACCTCATGCAACCACTCACCCATGGCATCACTGGTCAATAATTCATGGCGCAGAGTTTCAAGTGTTGCCATTGCCGAAGAACGCGGCCCCACCCCACCATTAGGCATAATGACCATCTGATCCCACGACAAAAATGTAGTGGCGTGATCGATCTGAGCGATACGATGAAATTGCTTTTCGAGACGGGCTAATGCAGCATTCATGTTTTGGCGGTAATGGAGACAAATAGAGCTCAAGTTTACACAAGGTATCCCCTAGCGTTCACTCCAATCGCCCCACCAATAAACTTTCGATGCGCTGTAATCGAGAATCTATCATTTGTATAGCAGGATCACCGGCTCGCATACGAGCTTGAGATTCACGCATGGCAGTTTGTGCGTTCAACAGATAGGCCGTGGATAAATTGAACCATGCTTTAGGTTGATCAGGGTCATTAGACAGAGAGCTCTCGTAAGCATGAATGGCTTGTTGAAAACTGCCTTGCTGAGCGTAGGTATTACCCAAGCGAAACCATGCGTCAGCATCGTTAGGTACGCGCTCAATGATTTGTTGGTACAAACTGGCAGCCTCTAACAAACGGCTTTGTACATACGCCTCTCGTGCCCGATTCGCCAGATCAAATACATCAACATTGACGACGTTACTCTCAGGGTTTAGGTTGCTCGTATTTTGCGGCCGAGGGCTCGAGCAGGAAGCCAAGCTCAGCAACAAAACGAAGCTAAATAGCCAAGCTACTGGGCGCTGTATCAAGGGCAAAGATATCTCCATTACTCAGCATAGCAGAACTTGCAATCCATAAGGCTACGTCAATAGGCTGACCAATACTGCGAAATACACTAAGGTATCAGCAAACTCCGAAAACGCTCATCAGCTATTCGCTCAAATTCACCATTGCGATAAACTGTGAGTTGGGCTAACAACTTGTGCTGCCGAATTAGTCTTTCGGCATCCACAGCACCCACCACTAGCAGTGCTGTAGCCCAAGCATCAGCCAACATAGTGCTCTGGTGAATTACTGTAACCGACACCAGATCGTGCTCAATAGGCCGTCCTGTTGAACCATCAATGATGTGTGATAGACGTTTGCCATTTTCTATTCTGAAATTTCTGTAACTACCCGAGCTTGCCACGTTAGTGTTGCTCAACGCTATTAACTGCCTCACTTGCCCCTCGGGGCTTTCTATGCCCACTCGCCATGGTTCGGTCGCCTCTCGTGACCCTCTGGCTCTTAGCTCTCCGCCAATATCTAACAGGTAGTGTTCGATACCAAAAGATTCAATAACAGTTCCTAGACTATCAACTGCAAAGCCTTTGGCCAGCGAAGAGACATCGACAGACACGCCGGGTTTACGTTTACGCAGTGTGTTGTTCATGCGCACCAAAAGCTGAGAACCGGAGGCCTTCAAGGCTTTGTTTATAGCGCTTTCATCGGGGCTGACCCCCTGCATTTCCTTGTTAAAACCCCATAACTCAATAACCGGTGCAAGTGCAATATCATATCGACCTACCGTTAGGTAACTCACTTGCAAAGCAGTATCGATAACGTGCAGAGTATCGACATGCAGCCCGATTGGGTCTGTACTGGTCGAGCGATTGAATAACGACAGTTCTGATTCTGGGTCCCAAGTAGACATCAGTGAATTAATGCGTTCCAACTCACTGCTAAGTGCTAATTCAATGGTGTGTGTAGATACCGCTTTATTATCGCTTTCGGAAGGCTCATCGTCACGCCAGCGCAGTGTCCATTGGGTGCCCATCGTCTTACCACCGATTTGCTGGATAGTAAAGCGATCATCAGAAGTTGAATTATGTCCGCCAGAGCACGCCTGCAACACAACAGCAAGCAGAGCATAAGCCATGATGCGAGAAGGCATCATCAAAGCCCTCTTACCAGCCGTAGTCGTGCAGTAACTCCTCACCGGGTTCTATATCGCGAAGTGCGGTTACATCCAGATCGGAGTAGGCAGCATTAGGATTGCTATCGTGATTGATAAATTTCAAGTCGTTAGTCAACTCTAACCCAAGCTCGTCACTCACCCAGAGTACATAAATACCATCATCATATGAAGGCATGCCGTGTAGACGCCCAATCACAGTATCGGCCTTGATACGCTTGGCTGCAAACAACCCTTTACCATGAACCGGACTCTCAGCAACAAATACCTTGCTCGACACATCACTAGAGCGTGACTTTTTGAATCGAGCCATAAGCTTAGCGACACGTGGTGAGGGTTTGGATTTTTTTGATTTAGAAGAAGCTGACTTTTCCCGAGAGCCCTCGACGTCTTTCTTTTTTTCTGCCATCTTTGAATATCACTTGAACGCTAGAGCGCGTAGAGTACATGATCAATGGCAAAAATAAGCTTTACATTGTTTGTGTGGCCCTTTCACCCGTCAGGTTAGCTTCTAAATACCGTTCAATAGTGGTGCGAGTACCGCCGTCGTCTTCATCCGAAAACTGTACACCAATACCTTGAACCTTATTGCCTTGTGCACCTGAGGGGGTTACCCAGACAACATCACCACCAACAAAAATAACACTGGGATCATGCATGAACTGCAATAGCATGAATACGTTATCACCCAATTCATAATTGCGTGTTGTAGGGATAAATAGCCCACCGTTGCTAACAAACGACATATATGCCGAGTACAAGGCTCCTCTATCAGTGATAGAGAATGAGATGATGCCTTTGCGGATGTTTTCTGTCATAACGTACTGTCGCAGGTAAGCGTGATGAGACTGACTTCTCACGCTAACGGCACGATGACTCATAACTTGAACGAACTTCGCCTAACTTGATAAGACTTGAAGTCGAATATCGGAAAAAAGGCCCTCAAGTACAACCTGAGTCCGGAAACTGGCGCTATCAGTACGATGCAACTCTAACAAACGCTCATGCAATTTGAACCATTGCTCAGGCGCGAGACGATTCCGAGTGGCTTTTATCGCTAAAGCTACAGCAGGGTTTGCATCAAATTTCACGCCAGCGGAGTTTTTGGCCGCAAGGACACACCAAGCAGCAAAGAGGGTCAGACAATCACCCGACTCTAACTTGGATAGAGAATCGGCAATACGACCAACGCTACCTTTATGAAGAAATAGATCAGTCCACGCCTTTAGCAAAAGATTCTGCGTGAGGATGAATGAATCATCTAGTTGTCGTACCGCAGCGAACGGCCCCCCACCAGCTTCAATCAACGCTTGTTCTGGCTGGTCAACGTATTCTGCAAGCCACCGATGTGCAGCCTGCCTGTCATCAATTTTTAGCGTGATTTTCTGGCATCGACTGAGAACCGTTGCCGGTAAAGCGCCTATTCTTGAAACGCATAAGATTAATACAGCATTGTCGGCAGGCTCCTCAAGAGTTTTCAAGAGGCTGTTAGCAGCAAACCGATTAAGTCCATTCGCATCACTTAACAATGCCACTCGGTAGCTAGACTGTCCTGCAGTGAGCTGTAACCAGGAAACCAGCTCACGAATACTGTCTATCTTAATACCTGCATTGGCACCCTCTGGCTCAACAGCCTTAAAATCTGAGTGGGCAGCAGCCAGTACTTGCTTACAGGCTGCGCACTCACCACATGCGCCAACGCGATCACCCTTTGTTGCACGCTGAGTGCATAACAGTGCCTGCGCAAGCCAGAGGCAAAACGCACTCTTACCAATACCATCGATTCCGGTAATCAACAAAGCGTGATGCAATCGCTGTTGACTTGCAGCTTGCATCAGTGATTGAGCAGTCTGCCTAAGCCATGCTGGGCAAGGGGTGAGTTCTGACATGGTCAAGTCAAACAGACTGAATCAAACGCCGTACAGCTCTAGCAACGCTAGCCCCTACATCATCTTTTGATAGCGATGCATCAATGACTTCGATACGCTTAGGTTCGGCAACCGCACGTTGAAGATATGCCTGTCTTGCACGCTCAAAAAACTCAACCGCTTCGTTTTCAATCCTGTCTGGCTTGCCACGCGCGACCATTCGGGCCAAGCCGTCTTTTACAGACATGTCGAGCAATAAAGTGAGATCAGGTGTGAGCGTAACCCCCATGAGGGCATGGAGCTGCAAAACCCGCTCAACACCTAGAGCACGGCCAGCGCCTTGATAGGCAACACTTGCATCCAGATAACGATCACACAGCACCCATTGTCCTTTGGCCAATGCAGGCTCGATGAGTTGCGACACCAGTTCTAGGCGAGAAGCAACCATGATCATGAGCTCAGTTTCGGCTTGCATACTGCCTCGTGTACTGAGTACAAGTTCCCTCAATTGCTCACCTATTGGAGTACCACCAGGCTCACGAGTGCCGATAAAGTCAATACCCGCAGCGCTGAGCTGGGATTCGATGAGTTCACGGTTGGTTGTCTTGCCAACACCCTCAAGTCCTTCAAGCGTAATAAACTTACCGCGCCCTACTAACGACTGTTGCAAAGACATGCTGAAACCCTGATTTTATCGTTTAAGCTGATACCTTTGAACCGCAAGCTTGTGCTGTTCATAGGTGTCTGAAAACTGATGGGTACCGTCTCCCTTGGCCACAAAAAACAGTGCTGTCGTTGACTCCGGATTAAGTACCGCATGAATAGCTTCACGCCCCACCATAGCGATAGGCGTGGGCGGCAAACCGGTACGGGTGTAGGTGTTGTAAGGCGTGTCTGTTCTCAAATCGCTACGTCTGATATTGCCATCGAAGGCATCGCCCATTCCGTAGATAACCGTGGGATCAGTTTGCAGACGCATACCCAGATTGATACGCGATACAAAAACACCCGCTATGAGAGGGCGCTCCGCAGCCACTGCTGTTTCTTTTTCAACGATTGACGCCAAAATCAGAGCTTCATAAGCATTTTCGAATGGCAGGTCGTCGGCGCGCGCTTCCCATTCTTCTGACAAGACGTTATCCATTCTGCGCTTCGCACGCGTCAAGTATTCCACATCGCTTGTTCCGCGTGGAAAGGCGTAAGTGTCCGCAAAAAATTGCCCTTCAGGATGCAGATTAGGGTGGCCGAGTTGCGCCATCACAGCTTGCTCGGAAACCTCATCAAGGTCTTTTAATGTGTGCAACAGATCTTTGGAAGCCGCCACTCGGGCAATAGCCTGTTTCCAGTTAGACCCTTCAATGATGCTGTGTGTGTACTGCAATGTCTGCCCGGCAACAAAAGTGGCAAATAATTCCGGTACATCTAGACCTTTTTCGAGTACGTATTCGCCCGTTTTTATCTTGTTTGCCTGTTCACTGAGTCGAACATAGAGATCAAACCAGTGGCGCTTGGATATGATGCCCCGCTCTTCAAGCTCTATGGCAACCCGCTTGGCAGACCAGCCACTCTCGATCATAAAAGCGGTGTCGGAGGCATTATTCGGGATGTTAACAGGCGTCTCGAGGTAACGCTGGTAATCGGTATAGGCATAAGCACCTGCAGCCCCTACACAGAGCAGCAGTAAAATGAAAAATGTTCGAATCACACGCCGTCTTTCGCGAAGATGATTGTCCCGTTTGTGCCTCCAAACCCGAAAGAATTAGACATGCTAATCCTGAGCTTCGCCTGACGTGCCGTGTTGGCAACAAAATCAAGATCGCATTCATCGCTGGGATTGTCGAGATTGATCGTTGGCGGGGCTACTTGATCACGCAAAGCCAGTATAGAGAATACGGCCTCGATGCCGCCTGCTGCGCCGAGTAGGTGACCGGTCATGCTTTTAGTCGAGCTTACAAGCACAGACTGCGCATGTGAGCCCATAGCTGACTTGATAGCATCTGTTTCGGCGAGATCACCCGCCGGAGTGGATGTTCCGTGAGCGTTGATGTAATCCACGTCTGATGCCTCGATGTTCGCATTCTTCAATGCTGCACGCATACAACGGGCTGCCCCTTCACCATTGGCCGCAGGCAGAGTCATGTGATGCGCATCACCGCTCATGCCATAACCAACAACTTCACAATAGATATGAGCGCCACGGGCTTTGGCGTGTTCGTATTCTTCAAGAACGACAACTCCCGCTCCATCACCGAGGACAAAACCATCCCGTCCTTTATCCCAAGGGCGACTAGCTTTTGTCATGTCATCGTTACGTGTTGACAATGCGCGTGCGGCACCAAAGCCTGCAAGCCCAAGAGGACAGGTGGCCATTTCAGCTCCACCAGCAACCATGATGTCGGCGTCGCCGTACTCAATAAATCGAGCTGCATCACCGATGTTGTGTGTGCCCGTGGTGCACGCCGTGACCGTACAGACATTTGGACCCTTGTACCCGTACTTAATGGACAAGTTTCCGCTAATCATATTGATAATGGTGGAAGGCACAAAGAAAGGCGACACCTTGCGTGGTCCGCCATCTAACAGTAGTTTGTGTTGCGCTTCTATGTTGGGGAGGCCACCAATGCCCGAACCGATGGAAACACCCACGCGTTCGAGATCTAGTCCCATTGCATCTTCAAGCCCCGCGTCTTTAATGGCTTGCATGCCAGCAGCAACGCCGTAATGAACAAATACGTCCATTTTGCGCGCTTCTTTCGCGCTGAAGTATGAGGCAGTGTCGAAGTCTTTGACCGAAGCACTGAAACGAGTGGTGTATCCAGTTGTGTCGAAGCTATCTATTAATGACACACCAGAAACGCCGGCTACTATATTACGCCAACTCGTGTCAACCTCTGCCCCTACAGGTGTTACCAGGCCAAGTCCGGTAACTGCTACACGTCTACGCGCCAACTGTGCTCACTCCGGTTTGAACAACCACCCAGACGCCCTCTGCATACACAACTGAATAATACAATTTCGTCTGTGTCATGCAAAAGTACGTTTCTGGCAGATTAATCGACGCCCGCAAAAACCGCGGGCCCCGCTTTATTGTGAGGCTAGATCAAGCCTCGTCGATATGGGCGGTGACATAATCAATCGCCTGCTCGACAGTTGTGATTTTCTCCGCCTCTTCATCGGGGATTTCACACTCGAATTCTTCCTCGAGTGCCATCACCAATTCGACGGTATCGAGTGAATCTGCGCCTAGATCTTCAACAAAGGATGCCTTGATCGTAACTTCTTCTTCTTTGACGCCCAGTTGTTCGATGACAATCTTTTTGACGCGTTCGTCAATACTGCTCATTGTGGGATAAACCTCCGAAATAAATGAAACGGAATGGAGACGATCAACAATTGACCTATCTCTCTCCGAGACCCTATTGTAATGGCTAAGAGTGCAATGTGCCAACTCTTACTCGATTTCTTGTTGCAAAGTTGGAAACAAAGTTTGTAAATTCTGGGGTATGCAGAACATTCGCCAGAAAATCAAAGCAATTGAATGCCGTTTGCTCAGGTCATTACCATGCCGCCGTTGACACTGATCGTCTGACCTGTGACGTAAGCCGCAGAATCTGAGGCTAGAAACAGACAGGTTTGAGCGATGTCGTTTGGCGTTCCTAGTCGACCCAACGCAATCTCCGCTTTGAGCTTTTCTTTTTGCGCCTCTGGCAATGCATCTGTCATATCTGACTCGATAAAACCCGGGGCTACGGCGTTGATGGTAATTGATCGGGACCCTAGCTCTCTGGCCAGTGACTTAGTCAGCCCTAAAACGCCAGCTTTTGACGCTGCATAATTGACCTGCCCCGCATTCCCGGTAATGCCGACGACGGAACTAATATTGATAATTCGCCCAGATCTGGCCTTTACCATAGGTTTTATCACCAGCTTACACATGCGAAACACGCTGCTCAGATTGGTCGCGATAATGTCATCCCATTCATCGTCTTTCATACGCATGAACAGATTGTCGCGTGTGATACCGGCATTATTGACCAATAGGGAGACGGGACCAAATTGTTCACCTATAGCTGCCACACAAGCTTGCGATGCAACGGCATCGGTCACATCGAGTTGCATACCCGTGCCGGTAACGCCCAGCTTGCCAAGGCGTTCGCTGATTGCATCAGCACCTGATGCCGACGTAGCGGTTCCCACTACCGTTGCTCCGTTTTGAGCAAAAGTGTCACAAATAGCGGCTCCAATGCCGCGACTGGCACCTGTAATCAGAGCCACTTGGCCGTTTAATGCACCTTCACTCATAACTGAAATCCTGAATAGAATAATTTAAATGCCATAGACGCTTGCGCAGCAGAACCTAATCGACCAAGCAAGCGCCTAGTGTTAAAAAATCAACCTAACTCGGCAACTGCTGCCAACGCTGCTTCCAGTGTCGCGGGTGAATTCACCGGTAAAGTTGGAAGCGCCCTGTCTATTCGTTTGCTAAGCCCAGTCAGTACCTTATTTGGCCCAGCTTCGAGAATCAGAGTGGCGCTGTACTGATCACGTAAGGTACAAACCGTATCGGTCCAATACACTGGACTATAAACATGGGCTTTCAGACGCTCCAGCATCATGGGCAAATCGTCGGCAGCCCGGGCAGTAGCGTTTTGTATTACCGGCACCTCTGGGGCAACAAAGCTCAATTGATCGATTGATTTAGCAAGCTCATCACCCGCCTCGCGCATCAGTGAAGAGTGATTAGGCACACTAACCGCTAACATCATCGCCTTTCGACAACCCTGCTCTTTAGCTGCAGCCACTGTTTTTTCCAAGGCGTCGAGATGCCCTGATATGGCGACTTGACCAGGCGCATTGAAGTTTACCGCCTCACTTATTCGCTCGCCGGAGATCGAGGCACACAGATCAATCACTGCTTGGTCCTGCATACCTAATAGCGCCGCCATTCCACCCGCACCCTCAGGCACAGCAGCTGCCATCAGCGTTGCTCGCTGCTGCACCAGCGCAAGCGCTTCTGTGAAAGATAGTGCATTAGCCGCCACCATCGCTACAAATTCGCCCAAGCTATGACCGGCAACAGCTGCCGGCATGGGTAACCCTTGCTCTCTAAGCACACGCCATATGGCAACACCTGAAGTAAACATCAGAGGCTGCGTTACTCGCGTGTCGGCCAAAGCCTCCACCGGTCCATCTTGAGCCAACTGCCAAAGATCTTTACCTAAAACATCAGCAGCTTCTTCAAATGTTTGTTTGACTTCCACATGAGCTTGGGCAAGCTCCGCCAGCATGCCAACGCTTTGAGAGCCTTGCCCGGGGAATACCACTGCAACTGTCACGCGAATCTCCTTTTTTATTTATGCTGTAAAGATAGCAGTTCAGCATCAATGTGCTGGATCATATCTATTTTTCCAACCCCAACACATCACGCATATCGTAAAGTCCTGCAGGCTGATTCCCCAACCATAAGGCCGCTTTGAGCGCGCCACGGGCAAATGTCATTCGATCGGTTGCACGATGAGTAATTTCAATGCGCTCTCCATTGCCAGCAAACAACACAGTGTGCTCACCAATGATATCTCCAGCACGGATGGTCTCGAAGCCGATGGTCTTTCGATCTCGCTCACCGGTAATTCCTTCACGACCATAAACCGCACATTCTTTTAAGTCGCGGCCCAATGTATCTGCAAGCACTTCACCCATTTTTATGGCGGTGCCCGATGGTGCATCAACTTTATGTCGGTGGTGTGCCTCAATAACTTCGATATCATAATCATCTGCGAAAGCACGAGCAGCTTGAGCCAGCAATGCAAGCGTAACGGTGACACCCACACTGTAGTTGGGCGCAAATACGATAGGTGTGTGCTCGGCGTGAACCTGCAACTGTAATTGTTGCTCAGCCGTAAAGCCTGTGGTGCCAATGACCACGCTTTTGCCACTGCCTTTTAGTACATCAAGCAAAGCCAGAGAAACGTTCGGTGCGGTAAAGTCGATTACCACATCGCAGCTGCTCACCAGTTCTTTGGCAGAATCGGTGACCTTTACACCCTGTTCACCTTCACCGCTAAGTACGCTGGCATCCAGCCCAATGCTGGCAGCACCAGGGGCATCGGC
>JALZWO010000080.1 GCA_023300375.1 Granulosicoccus sp.
TGACGGGAAAACCAGCGCCGCACTTAACACCACGGCAAGCCGTGACAGAAACATTGTGTCATGTAATACACTGTTTAAACAAGGCTTGGTGGGTGCTATAAGGGCTCGATAGTGCTATTCCTAGTTCTGCCAGATATTTCAATTGCGCCCGTTGTCGTCTTTCAGTCTTAATCTGCTCTCGCTGTGATCGTGGCAACGACTACTGTGGGGATAAATGTGCTGACCAATCACGAGCCGAATCTCACCGTCGCGCCAATCAGCGCTACCAAAAAACACATCAAGGACGAACCAAAGCCGCTGCACGCCAGCACCAGTTTCGTGCCCGCCAACGAGCGCAGTCTGCCTGCGATGAAAATAAAGTAACGGATCAGGGTATCGCCCAACCGAGCTCAGTTGATCTACTAGCTGACACCGGTAAAGCCGCCGCTGTCGATGATTCGATAGCACTGGATGCCCGCTCACAGCGGTGTATCTGCTGCGGATGTGCAGTCGCTCCCGTCTGGCGTTCAGTATTTCTACATCAACTGTCCCGCCAAGCGCGTCAGTGGTGGCATAACCGGTTCCATTCACCCTGAGGAACCCTGTATGACAATCAACGATCAACAACGCACCGAGATATTGCGCTTGCACCTGGCCGAACACTGGCGAGTGGGCACCATCAGTCGCGAACTCGATGTACACCACAGTGCTGTGGAACGAGTGATCTCGCAGGCAGGCATGTCCAAACCCGAACGCACTACACGCGTCTCTATTATTGAACCCTACTTACCATTCATCACGGAGACGTTGCAGCAACACCCCAACCTCAGTGCCGCCAGGCTCTACCAGATGGCGGTGGCACGCGGTTATCCCGGTGGTCCAAGTCACTTTCGTCAATGGATCGCACAGATGCGGCCGCGCAAGCTCCCTGAAGCCTTTTTACGATTAAAGACCTTGCCCGGTGAGCAGGCCCAAATGGATTGGGGATCGTTCAGTCACTTGCAAATCGGTCGTGCCAAACGACCACTGATGGCCTTTGTAATGGTGCTCAGTGATAGTCGTCAGATCTTCTTACGGTTTTTTCTTAATGCACAGATGTCTTCGTTTTTACAAGGACATGTCGAGGCGTTTAATGCTTTTGGCGGAGTACCGCGAGTTATCCTGTACGACAACCTTAAAAGTGCGGTTAAGTTCCGTCATGGGCACTGGATCGAGTTCAACCCTGCGTTCAATAACTTGCAGTGTCACTATCGCTTTAAACCCACACCGGTAGCCGTGGCACGGGGTAATGAGAAAGGCCGAGTAGAGCGCAGCATTCGATATATCCGTGACAACTTCTTTGCCGCTCGTCATTTTAAAGATCTGAATGATCTCAATGCACAAGCTCGACTCTGGTGTGAGACGGTAGCTAGCGCTCGACGCTGCCCAGGCAACACTGATTTAACCGTACGTGAAGCCTTTGAAGCGGAAAAAACTAAGCTTATGGCGTTGCCCGACAACGCGTTGGACTGTGAGCACCAGGGCACAGTTAAGGTTGGAAAAACACCGTGGGCGAGGTTTGATCTTAACGATTATAGCGTCCCCTATACCCTGGTTCGAAAACCTCTCACCGTCAGAGCCACTGAAAATGAAGTGCGGTTGCTCGATGGCACTGAACAGGTTGCCTGTCATGTACGTAGTTGGGACCGAGGGCAGCAAGTGGAAAACCCTGAGCACATCCGTGAACTGTGGGAAAGAAAAAAAGCGGCAAAAACAGACCATGCCACCGATCGTATGGTGAGCGCGTGCCCCCGCATCACGGAACTGTTTGACGTTATTCAACAACGAAAACAAAGTCTGAGTAAACCAATTAAAGCGCTGCAGAGTCTACTTGATGACTATGGTGCTGCTGAGTTTGCGGCCGCCGTCAACACAGCACTAGACAGTCAAACCTACCATGCAGGTGGTGTTCAACAGGTGCTGGAACAGCGACGAGAAAGCAGAGACCAACAGCCACTGATTCCCCTGTCACTGCCTCAAAAAGCAAGTGCTGAGTTGACGCAAGTAAAGCCCGCCAGCCTTAGCGATTACGACCAAATACTCAACAACCACCAACAGAGCGAGGAGCCAGAGGCATGAACAAAACAGGGTTAACTGAAAGTCACCATCAACGTGCCGCCGCGTTGAAACTCCACGGGTTACTGGCTCATTGGACAGATCTCGATCCTGCGCAAGCGCACCTCATCGTTCAAGTACTGGAGTGGGAAGAGCAAGAGCGTGGGCAACGGGGATTGCAACGCCGACTAAGCAGCGCCAGGCTAGGTCGTTATAAGCCGCTGGCCGACTTTGACTGGAACTGGCCTAAGCGTATTGATCACAACCTCATTATCGAACTGATGAAGTTGCACTTTATTGATGAGCACAGCAACGTGGTGTTGCTGGGTCCCAATGGGGTCGGTAAATCAACCATCGCGCAAAACCTGGCCTACAAGGCGGTACTGGATGGACGAACTGCGTTGTTTACCACAGCAGCTGACATGCTCAATACTTTGGCCGCGCTAGACGGAGCCAGTGCACTGAAACGCAAAATCACACACTACGCCCGCCCGGAGCTGTTGGTGATTGATGAGGTTGGTTATCTCAGCTATGCCAACCGTCAGGCTGATTTACTGTTTGAAGTGATTAGCCAGCGTTACGAAAAACGTTCCACGATAATCACCACCAATCGAGCCTTTGGTGAATGGGGTGAAGTGTTCCCTAACGCTGCGTGTGTCACCTCACTGATCGATCGGCTCATACATCACTGCGACATCATTAATATCGAGGGTGAATCGTGGCGGATGAAGCAATCGGTTGAACGAGCTAACAAAAGAAAGACGACGAAAAAGACTGCGGCCAAAAGCACTAAAGAGGCTTCAGTTAAATCAAAAACTAAGGGGAAAGTCGCATGCAAGTGATTCGAATCAACACGTGGCTTTGTGCAGATGACGCAATGAAAATGATTGAGTTACTTGATGCACTACGCGAAGCGTTAGTGGAAGAGCACCATGAGGGCATTGCTGAGATTATGCAGAATCAAGCGGAACAGTCTGCTGTCGTTGCTAGAGATAGGCGGCAGCTTGAACTGCCTATCGGTACTGACCCTCCATTCTGAGCTGCGGTACTGGCAGTGCGTAGCCTTCGTCGGGGCTGCGCAATCTCCTGTTTTTTCTGCGGCAATTATTAGCTGCTATTGAACGGCGCTAACAGCAATTAGATCCAACACATGCTATTGCGCCAAACTTGGTAGCCACGGTAACTATGTGGAAGACTGCCTAATGAATATGATTTGCAGGGTTGATTTTAATCACAGTCGCTTGTTATG
>JALZWO010000081.1 GCA_023300375.1 Granulosicoccus sp.
CCTGAGTCTGATCGAATCATGATTTGTGGCTCGAAAGGCGTCACGGTGGACATGAAGGCCATTTTTGCCGAAGCCGGTTTTACTCAGGGCTCCTTGAATCGCCCAGGCTCGTTTGTTTGGGAACGAGCATTCGTAGACTAGTGCATTAAAAACGCTGGCTGAATAAAACTTCAGCCAGCGTTACTAGCTAACTTGGCTTACTAGCCAATAGCTTTTACAAGCGTCTCACCTAACTTAGCAGGTGAAGGTGAAACCACGATTCCCGCTTTTTCCATTGCAGCGATCTTGTCATCAGCGCCACCTTTACCACCAGAGATAACTGCGCCTGCGTGGCCCATTGTTCTACCTGGAGGTGCTGTGCGTCCGGCGATAAAACCAGCCATAGGCTTTTTACGACCCTTGCTGGCTTGCTCCATCAGCCACTCTGCCGCTTCTTCTTCAGCTGATCCACCAATCTCACCGATCATGATGATGGACTTAGTGTCGTCGTCATCAAGGAATAGATCCAGCACGTCGATGAATTCTGTGCCTTTAACCGGATCTCCACCGATACCAACAGCGGTAGTTTGACCAAGACCTGCTGAAGTAGTCTGGTAGACCGCTTCGTAAGTCAGGGTGCCAGAGCGAGAGACCACACCAACTGATCCTTGCTTGAAAATATTACCGGGCATGATGCCGATCTTGCATTGATTAGGCGTGAGTATGCCTGGGCAGTTAGGACCAACAAGGCGTGAATTAGAGTCAGCCAAGCGAGCTTTGACTTCTACCATGTCTAGTACTGGTACACCTTCTGTTATGCAGATGATGAGAGGCATTCCCGCATCAATAGCTTCGATGATGGCAGCAGCTGCACCAGCAGGTGGTACATAAACGACAGAGGCGTCAGCCCCGGTTGTCTCAATACCTTCCTTAACGGTGGCAAAAATAGGTAGTTCTGTTCCAGGGCCGGAATCGAGCTGGCTCTGCCATTTACTGCCACCTTTCTTCGGGTGAATGCCACCGACCATTTGTGTGCCGTGATAGCCCAGCGCCTGCTCGGTATGGAATGTACCTGTCTTACCCGTTAGGCCTTGGACCAGGATTTTCGTATCTTTATTAATCAGTATTGACATGGTCTTTATCCCTTAACAGCTTTGACAATTTTTTGAGCAGCATCGTCGAGATCATCTGCTGCAATAACATCGAGGCCACTGTTGTTGATGATGGCCTTGCCTTCCTCTACCTTAGTGCCTTCCAAGCGCACGACTAATGGCACTTTCAAGCCCACCTCTTTTACTGCCGCCACAACACCATCAGCGATAACATCACAGCGCATAATGCCGCCGAAGATATTAACCAATATTCCTTTAACGTTAGGGTCAGAAGTAATGATTTTGAATGCCGCTGTTACTTTTTCAGTTGTCGCGCCGCCCCCTACGTCGAGGAAGTTAGCTGGCGTTGCACCGTAGAGCTTGATGATGTCCATGGTAGCCATAGCCAGTCCAGCACCATTTACCATGCAGCCGATCTCACCATCAAGGGCGATGTAAGCCAGATCGTATTTGGAAGCCTCAATTTCCTTAGCGTCTTCTTCTGATTCGTCACGCAGCTCTTGAAGCTCTGGGCGTCGGAACTCTGCATTGCCGTCGAATGAAACTTTGGCGTCGAGTACACGCAGGTGCCCGTCTTTTAGGACTACCAGAGGGTTCACTTCCAGCAAACTCATGTCTGTGTCTACGAACGCTTTGTAGAGAATAGGGAACAAGGTCTTGCCATCTTCGGCGGCAGCGCCAGTGAGTTCAAAAGCTGTGTTTAGTGCGTCGCAGTCGGCGTCAGTGATGCCGCCCAGTGGTTCAATAGCGATGGTGTGAATTTTTTCTGGCGTATCGTGTGCCACAGTCTCGATATCCATTCCACCCTCGGTTGAGGCGACGAATGAAACGCGGCTGGTCTCGCGGTCAACGAGTATGGATAGATACAGCTCACTTTCAATGCTAGCGCCGTCTTCCAGATACAGACGGTTGACTTGCTTGCCAGCGGGGCCGGTTTGCGCTGTTACCAGCGTGTTACCGAGCATTTCCTGTGCGTTGGCGCGAGCTTCTTCAGGAGAGAAGCTGACGCGAACTCCACCCTTGGCATCTGCGCCTAATTCTTTGAATTTTCCTTTGCCACGCCCACCGGCGTGTATCTGGCTTTTCACCACATACACCGGGCCTGGTAGGGCTTCGATGGCTTTATCGATGTCGGCAGGTGATAAAATGGGTACTCCCTCTGACACAGGGGCGCCGAAACTTTTAAGGAGCTGTTTCGCCTGATACTCGTGTATGTTCATATGATATTGCGTCTGGGTTGAACAGGTGGGTTGAAAGTTGGTCTATGACTCATGTTAGTGCAGTCGAAAGGCTGAACGGTTCCAATTCTACAGTGGTAGAGGGTGTGTCTGTTGTTTGACGTTACCGCCTTGCGTAGGAATAGGTGTCATGACGTTTGCGACTAACCTTTGCCTATGAGCTCACTGCTACCGATCATAAAGCCTAACTGCGTTATGCTTATGCCTCATGTCAGAATTCCAACTGGCTTTAACTTAATTCTTTAATCTACGATGGCACAGATCGCTCAACAGCAACTCACGCAAACGATGCAAGAACACACGGCCTGCATCCGATTAGCAACAAGCGTGCTCAAACAAGCATGAAAACGCCTAAGCAGCTGCTTCCATTAATAGAAGATGGCCTTATCGATGAGGTGTTGCGACCGCTGATGAGTGGTAAAGAGGCGACAGTCTATCTGGTGCGTTGTGGGCAGGAGATTCGCTGCGCAAAGGTTTACAAAGACGTGGCCGTGCGAAGCTTTAAGGCGGCTGTGCAATATACGGAAGGGCGTAAGGTTCGCAATAGCCGGCGTCAGCGAGCCATGGAGAAGGGCTCGAAATTTGGCAGAGACGAGCAAGAAAAAGTCTGGCAAACGGCTGAAGTTGATGCGCTCTATAAGTTGAAAGAGGCTGGGGTGAGAGTGCCTGAGGCTTACGGATGCTTCGATGGCGTGCTGCTGATGGAGCTGGTAACCGACGCCGATGGCGAGGTAGCCCCCAGATTGAACGACACGCTGGTGCCTCAAGAGCGCGTGCTTGAAGACCATGCCACCATGATGCGTTATGTGTTGCGCATGTTGTGTGTGGGCTTGGTGCACGGTGATTTATCTGAATTCAATGTGCTAATGGCTGAAGATGGGCCCGTCGTTATCGATTTGCCGCAGGCGGTTTATGCGGCAAATAATAACAACGCGCCAACCATGTTAGCCAGAGATGTTGCGAACATGACACGCTATTACGCGCAGTACGCACCAGAACTTGCTGAAACCCGATACGCAGAAGAAATATGGGCCTTGTATGAAGCCGGTGCTCTACATCCCGACATGGAACTGACAGGCCGCTACGAACGTCAGGAAAATGAAGTTGACGTTAGTGATGTACTGCAGCAAATTGAAGCGGCGTTTGAAGAAGAGATGGCCAAACGCGAGCGGATGCGTGATGCCGATGATGATTAAACGCAGGGTATAGTCCTGCTGAGCTTCGCGCCGTCGTCATTCCGGCAAAGGCGGGCAACCAGGTTTCACGCAGCATGAATCCCCACTTTTGTAGGGATAACGAGCGGATTAGCAGTTAACCAAGCCCCCATGAGTTCAATTGACGTGCGATGCTCAGCCTGATAATTGGCGTAGCACAGGCGTAAGCAGTGACCGTAATGTCCTCGGTGAGAAAACAGCCCACCGGGTGAAATCGCTATGCCTTGGCTCAAAGCATGTTCAGCCAGAGCCATAGCGCTGGTGCCTTCCGGCAACTCCACCCAAAGCTGATACCCACCTGTCGGCTGTGCCACGCGTGTTCCTTGAGGAAAGCACTTGGCAACGATGCTACGCATCGTCCTGCAACGCTTGGCATAAACATCCCTTGCAAGACGAATGTGCCTGCCATAGTGGCCTTCGGCCATAAGACGAGCTATGGCTTGCTGCGGCATGGTTGCAGAGCGTGCAGATACAGCGCGTTTAAAGTCTAACGCTGCATGCTGCCAGCGCACAGCACGCAACCAACCAATACGTAACTCAGGCGCCAGCGTCTTGCTGAAAGAGCCACAGACAAGCACTCGATCTTGCGTATCGTAAGCACTTAAATTGCGCTGCCGTTCACGCGCGTACAAAAGATCCCCGTGGGTGTCATCCTCTACAACAGCTATATCATGTGCATTGGCCATGGCCATCAATTGCTGACGATTCTCTTCACTCATACTACAACCTAGGGGATTTTGTGCCGAGCTACTAACGATGACAGCCTTCACTGGTAGCTCCTCCAGCGCAAGACTTAGCGCAGCTAAACTAATACCCGTAGATGAGTCAGTAGGAATTTCTACCATCTGCCTGCCACTTTGTTTTATCGCACTGATAAGGCCGTGATAGGTGGGCGACTCCACCGCGATAAGATCGCCTGGCGATGTGATGACATTAATAGCAATAAACAATGCCTCCTGCGCACCGCTGGTAATCATAAGATCGTCAGCTGGAATATCCATGCCACCCTTCAGATAGTGGGCAGAAATTTCCTGCCGCAAAAAAGCATCTCCCACCAATGGTCCGTAGTTCATCAGCTCTCGCTGCGCAGTACGACGAATCATGCGGCTCAGTTCTCGCGGCCCAGCCATTGAAGTATCTGGTTTTCCGCTAGCAAAGAATGACGTAAACCGATGTGTATGCCACGCGCTGCTATGCAGTCCATCCAACAGCTCCTGCTCATTGCGAGCCACTGGAATTTCACGTGAAGCCATTGGTAGATCGACTTCGTTCACCACTGAACTCTGCAGAAAGTACCCCGACCGTTGTCTCGACTCCACCACACCATGACGTTCGAGTTCTTCATAAACGCGAAGCGCCGTGCTCATGCTCACGCACTCGCGGGATGCAAAATCACGTAACGACGGCAGCTTATCGCCAGCTCGGCCCGTAGACTCCAAGTGTCGTTGAGTCTGCTCGGCCAGCTGCCGGTATTTGGGGGTATCGGCTCTCATCTGTACACCATAACAGCAGTTTTTTGGTGTAACCGGTACAGATTCTCAAAAATCACACCATAACAGTTAGTCCCCAGCTTGAATGAACCGTGGAAAAGTCTGCGTTGTTGTGTCTACAAGAAGCTTGCTCATCGTCGTAGTCTTTGAGGTCTTAACTAAGGGGAATGGGTTATGGAGCTTACGAGCAGATTAGTGAGTAGAAAATTATCGGTGCTTTTAACGCTTAGGCGCGTGCCATGGAAGCTTTGGTTGCAGCGGCATCAAACACGCCAGCAGTTAATGGCATTATTGGAGAATGATCCTGAGCGATTGCTGCAAGATATGGGGATTGATTTTGAGGCTGCGCGTGTTGAATGCCGTAAGTGGTTTTGGATGGAGTGAGGGTTGTTTGATGTGCCCAGTAAGCCCCCGATTAGCAATCACGGATAATTCGTAAATTCCTTGGGCCGTTTAGGTGCACGCTGACTGCACTTATTGCTCATTAATACACGTCAGATTTTGTTACTTTTTGGCTATCAATAAGCAGGTAAGTGTTACTGTATTTAATGCCAGTTTAGTGCTTGTTTGCACTGTTGTCTGATGGTATATTTAGTCATCAACAGGAGCGCGGTTTCATGGAAGATTCAACGATCAGTGGTAATGCCGATGCGGGCAATGCGGGCAATAGCCGAATTAGATTTGGCTTGTCTTCATTCGATATTAATGAGCGCGAAAAATTCGGCCAAAGCTTACGGCTGGCTATGGCCTGTATCGAAAAACCCAATGTGCCGGTTATTAACCTTGCTATACCATCTGATGAGTCAGGCATTTGCGAACGTCTGAAAACAATAACGCAAGAGAACAATTCATCACTGGCAGATTTTCTGGAGTTACTGGTCAGGTTCGATGAACTAGAAGGTTGGAGGAGCCGAGGCGCTGCACATTGTGCAGGCTGGGTTAATGCTGAACTAGGCCTTAGCCCGCAAATGGGCTGGGCCTACCTTCGGGCGGGGCGTCAACTCAGAGTGCTGCCCACCACCACAGCACTATTTAGAGCAGGCAAGCTGTCATGGTCAAAAGTTCGCTGCATCGCAGCGGTTGCCGATAAAAATACCGAGAAAACCTTATGCCATGCCGCATTAGATGCTTCTTATACCGACGTTAAATACCTCTGTGCCACCTACCGATGGAAAGACGATGCCGACGCAAATTCAGATGATAATGACCGAGCTGTTAAGCAATGGAACTCACGATCATTACACTGGAAAGAGGCCAGTGATGGCAGCACACTGATTCAACTATCGCTGCCGCCAGAGCTTGCACAAGCGTTTCTTAAAAGCGTTGAGCAGTCATTGAATCAACTGGAAAATCCGGTGGACGATAAGCAAAGCACGATCTCACAGCGCCGCGCTGATGCAGCCGTGCTCATGGCAGAATCCAGCTTACAAGCTGCAGGCCGTGAAATGGCAACCGCTGACCGGTATCAAGTTGTTGTGTCAGTGGAAGCATCTGAGCTATCAGCGTTAAAACCGCTACCAACACTAACTCAAACTCAAACGCGGCAACAAACCAAACGAGCCACAGTTAAAGGCGCTGGAGCCATTGCTCGTGAAACAGCTCGACGCATCGCATGCGATTG
>JALZWO010000082.1 GCA_023300375.1 Granulosicoccus sp.
TGCAGCTAAGAGCTAGTCAAGCTCGCAATATACAAATGACACTAGCTCACAATCGTGTCTGATAGACCTATAACCAGTCTATATCTATCGTTTAGTTCTTGTACATCCCCCACATGGGTGATAGCGTGCAAGGATAAATAGTGTTTTTCTGTTGTTCAGGTTCGCCACTCAAGGCGCTCTTTGTGAAAATACAAGGCGGTATCTATGAAAGCGTTTTCAGATGCAATTTCCACCATCTACGACGCTGCAACTGATGCCTCTCTCTGGGGGGAAGCGCTGGATAAAAGTGTCATTTTTGTCGAGGCCCGTTCTTCCACATTAATTGTTAACAGCTACGTGGAAAACGCCAAAATTGATGTGGAAAAAATGAGCAAGGTGCTACGTGATAGACCACAAGCGGTTGCGTTTTATCAACATCATCACATGCAAGACGAAGCAGTTGCTTGGGCGGCTGTTGCGAAAGCACCTGTGCAAACTGTGTTTCCAGATAACGTGCTGTACTCAAACACTGTTGAGGAGTTAAGTCGTCGTGCTGAATATATTTATCTGCGAAAACATACGGGTTGTTTTCGAAAAATGGCCGCACGCCTTCACGACCTGGATACATGGACAGACAACATTGCATTTCAATTTGATGAGTCGCACTATCATATTCCTGAAGCGTCAATTAAAAACGCAAATCAGTTACTGCCTCATGTAGCAAAGGCAATAGAGCTGGGGCGCACATTTTCTGCGCTACAAAGTAAATATGATGCTGTGCTCGCTGCTTTAAATTACGTCAGCGTGGGTGTTTGTCTGGTAGAAGAGGGTGGTCATGTCTTTGCTCAAAACGATGAATGTACTCGTATACTGGAGAACCGAGATGGTATTCAGCTAAGCAAAGAGGGTACTTTGATACTTGACGATAACACTCTCAATACTCAATTAGAACGAGCTGTACAGGCATGCAGTAGGCCATCAGATTACATCGATTTGGGTTTGAATTTTAATTGTGCCGTTACAAGACGTTCAGTCCATGCTCCGCTCATGATTGAAGTTGCTCCTGTTCGCGATGCATTGGGTGAACTGGGCGGAAGCTTTGCAGGATCTGTTGTGTTTGTTATCGATCCTGATTCCATCCCTGAGCCTTCGTTACAATCGTTAGCTGTGGCTTATGGTTTAACGTCCGCTGAATCGCAAGTGGCTATGATGCTGGTTCGTGGAAAAACCTACCATCAGATTTCGGAACAACGAAACGTTAGTATGCAAACGATAAAGTCACAAGCGGCTAAAGTGCTGCATAAAACGCGTACTGGGAATAAAGCAGAACTGATTCGATTAGCTTTCCGTTGCACACCACCTGTGACATGAGTTCATCAGAATGGTGTTAAGTGTTTTTGTTCCTCACTGCGGAACATAAATAGATAATATTAAGACATTGCTGTTTACAAACCACGCTATGAAATACACATTGCACTGTTTTGCGTAATCGGGCAACGCTTACAAAGCGGCGCTAATGTTGAATCTATGTTCGGCTGATTGGGAGCCAAAATATGTCGATTTCTTTAATGGTGCGACTAGCACCGACGAGTATCGCGCTTTAAACGAGATGGGCGAAGTGCCTACGCTTGTTGCAAAAGACTTAACACTGACTCAATCTGGCGTCATTCTTGATTATCTGGCAGATATCTTCGAGCAATACGATGCACCATCAGTACCTGCACATCGTGAAGTGCTTCGATGGATATTGTTCGACAACCATAAGTTAACTGGCAGCATTGCTCCGCTACGATACCTGCGACAATTTACTGATCAAGGAGAAAATGAAGTCACCGCTTTTTTGCATAAGCGTGCCTCTTCTGCGTTACATATTTTGGAAGCTAACTTATCCAATTCGGATTATGTCGTGGGTGATGAACCCACTATTGCTGATGTGTCATTGTGTGGTTACTTGTTCTGGCCCGAAGAGATTGGCTTTAGTTGGGCAGATTTTCCGAATATAGATGCATGGGTCAATAGGATAAAAAATCTGCCAGGGTGGGTACATCCTTACGAACTGATGCCAGGGCACTCTTTGGTAAAAGCTAACGAAGGGGTGTAGCTGTCGAGTTACCTGTAACGTTGACTCACTGTGGATTTGTCCGGATTGCTTATCCTGCAGAGTTTGATCAGCGCTACTGGATCTGACAGGCTTAGACCGAGTCGCCTCGATTTTTCTGAGAAGTGATCCACGTATTGTTTGTTTACAGCATTTCTCCGAACCAATTCCTCGAACCGTGCCCTAAAATTGCATTAACTCGATTGACTTGTTGAGAATGCAAACACCTTGCGACTTTTTCTATTCCTATTACTGATTACAACGTACACACTGGCGCTGACAGGTACAGCTGCGGCCCAATCACTGTCTGGTGAAAACTCTGGTGAAATACCGGCTGACAGCTTGCGTGAAACTTCAGCTGAAGCCCAAGACAAGCCGTTACCAGAATTCAAAGACCAGAGTAACGATGCCGATCGTGGTTTTACTGCGCGAATTATTGGTGGCGCGGCAGCAGAGGTTGATGCCTACCCATCAATAGTGGCGTTGATCAGACCAGGTTTTGGAAACTTTAACACTAGGCTCTTTTGCGGTGGCACAGTGGTGGCCACGCGTTGGGTGATGACAGCGGCGCATTGCGTGTTCGATGCGTTCGATCAGCCCCTAGAGCCACGACGAGTACAGGTGGTTGAAGGTACAAACGACCTGGCGCAAAACACCACGCAGCGGGTAAGAGACGTTGCACAGATCATTGTTCATCCAGATTTCGACATCACTCTAGATCTACAACCCTTTGATCTGGCTCTGATTGAGCTGGTTCAGGACAGTGAGCAACCAATAGCTACGTTGTTTGCCGGCGATACCACCGAATTAGTTGACAGGTTTACATCAATAGCGGGATGGGGCGCCACGAACTTTGAGAACCCCAGTGATCCCCAATTCCCCGTCGTACTGCAGGATGCGGCAGTACCGATCATACATAACGATGTCTGTAACGCCCCAGACTCGTATGATGGTCAGATAGTGCCAAGTCAAATGTGCGCAGGTTTTAGAGAAGGGGGGGTGGACGCCTGTGTTGGCGATAGTGGTGGCCCTCTTCTTATCGAAGAAAACAACGAGCAGGTACAAGTGGGTATCACCAGTTTTGGCATCGGCTGTGCGGAGCCCTTGTTTTATGGCATTTACACTGACGTGTCGCACTTCCTTCCTTGGTTGTCTCAGTTCATCGCTGTACCGCAACAATCGCCAGAGCTCATAGAGCAACTGGCGAATCCTCAACCCTTGGCAACACCTGTTAGTAATGATTCAGATGATGACAATCTTATAGAGCGGTTGTTTGGCGGATCAATAGGAACCGGCGTACACGTACTGCTTGCCTTGTTGTTGCTGGCGCGAATGATTGTTCTGCGCCAGACTATAACGCGCGGTGTTATAAAAATTCGTACTTGATCTTATCCATACTGGTGTGCCGAATGTCACGACCTTTAACCAGATAAACCACGTATTCGCAAATGTTCACTGAGTGATCACCTACGCGTTCAAGCGCTCGTGCGCACCATGTGATTTTAAACAGCTGTGATACCTGACGAGGATCTTCTACCAAGTGTGTGGCGAGAAGTCTTTCTAGCGTTTCGTATTCTCTATTCACGTCGTTGTCGCGCTGCACAATGGTCAACGCTGCATCCACGTCCATTCGTGCAAATGCATCGAGTGTATCGTGCAGCATGGACTTGACTAGCTCGCCCAAGTGGCGAAGCTCTTTTCTGTAGCTTGGCATTCCACTGGATTGGGCCGTCAGGTCGCGAGTAAAGCGCCCAAGCTTTTCTGCCTCATCACCAATGCGCTCCAGATCTGTGATGACTTTGATCACGGTAACCATCAAGCGTAGATCGCTAGCTGCTGGTTGTCGACGAGCTAACACCTGAGTGCACTCTTCGTCTATTTCAACTTCGAGAGCGTTAACTTCATAATCCCCCTGAGCCACCTTAGTGGCTAGGTCGTTGTCAGCCTCTAGCAAGGCTTGCAGGCCATCTTTAACTTGTTGCTCAACAATTCCACCCATTTTGAGCACTTTGTTACGGATGTCTTCCAGTTCTTTGTTGAACTGATGAGAGATGTGTTGATCGAGGTGAAGCTTATCCATTAATTTTGTTTACCCTGCAGTGCGTTAGCCGAAACGACCCGTAATATAGTTTTCGGTCAGTTCATGTTGTGGGTTGGTGAATACCGCTTTGGTATCGTTAACTTCAACCAGTTTTCCCAGATGAAAGTAGGCGGTTCTTTGCGACACTCGAGCCGCCTGTTGCATAGAGTGTGTGACGATGGCAATTGCAAAATTCTGGCGCAATTCATCTATCAGCTCCTCAATTCTGGCTGTAGCGATAGGGTCCAGTGCAGAGCAAGGCTCGTCCATTAAGATAACCTCTGGGCTAACCGCAATGGAGCGAGCGATGCATAGTCTCTGCTGTTGACCACCTGACAAGCTGGTGCCGGGAGCATCAAGACGATTTTTAACCTCGTCAAACAATCCTGCTTTTTTTAAACTGTCGGTCACGATATCGTCAAGCTCAGCCCGATTTGACGACAGGCCATGAATACGCGGCCCATAGGCAACGTTGTCGTATATCGATTTGGCAAATGGGTTTGGTTTCTGAAAGACCATGCCGACTCGTGCCCTGAGCAGCACAGGGTCGAGGTCAGGGCCGTAAAGATCCTCGCCATCGAGAGTGATGCTGCCCTCAACACGGCATGAGGGAATGGTGTCGTTCATGCGATTGAGACATCGCAGGAACGTCGACTTGCCACAACCTGACGGGCCGATCATAGCAACGACTTCATTGTTACCTATGTCTAGGCTAACATCATGGATAGCCTGGTTAGTACCGTAGAACACGTTCACGTTCTCGGTTCGCATCTTAGGTTTATCCACCTGCGCATCACCGACTGTTTCGGTGAGATTATCGAAGGCTTCCTGAGCGGATTTGTTCACGCTAGCACTCTGTATAGGTTAATTTATCGAAACTGTCGTTTTTCGCAATGCTGATTGGGCTGAATAAAGTCGTGCTCTACCAGCGACGCTCGAAGCGCTTACGAAGAAAGACGGCGACTGCGTTCATTGCGACGAGAAACGCCAGCAGTACCATGATGGCTGCCGATGTTTTCTCAACGAACGCACGCTCTGGACTGTCGGCCCATAAAAACACTTGCACAGGTAACACGGTGGCTGAATCGGTAACCGATTGCGGTATATCGACAATGAAAGCCACCATGCCGATCATCAGCAGTGGTGCTGTCTCACCCAGCGCCTGAGCAAGGCCAATAATGGTTCCGGTTAAAATACCGGGCATAGCCAGTGGCAACACATGATGTGTGACGACCTGCAAATCAGATGCACCTAGTCCACGAGCAGCTTCTCTGATAGAGGGGGGCACAGCCTTCAACGCCGCTCGACTGGATATGATGATGGTTGGCAATGTCATTAAACTGAGGACAATGCCACCCACCACCGGAGCGGAGCGCGGTAAATGAAAATAGTTGATGAAAACAGCCAAGCCCAGTAAGCCAAATACAATAGATGGCACTGCAGCCAAGTTATTGATATTGACCTCGACAACGTCGGTCCAGCGATTCTGTGGGGCAAATTCTTCGAGGTAGATTGCCGCAGCTACTGCTATTGGAAACGACAGACTAAAGGTGATCAGCAATGTGAAAGCCGAGCCTATGAGAGCTGCCTTGATACCGGCTAATTCTGGTTCGCGAGAATCACCGTTTTCAAAAAATGCGGTGTTAAAGCGAACATCTAAACGTCCATCGTCTTGTAATTTTTTTGCCCAGCTCAGCTGGTTCTCGTTCATTCTGGTGACGATGTTTTCGGGGTTTGTCAGATCGTCGCCGTTCTTGATCACAGAACCCATCTCATCATCCGCCAACACCCAAAGACTAAACGTGGTGCCTATGATTTCAGGGTTTTCTATGACCAGATCAAACAGATCGTACTCTGCGCCATTACTGACCAATGCATAGAGATCTTTCTTCTCTCGACGGCTACTGGCTTCGGGGAACAGCTCACGAAGCGACTCTCTGATCACCGTGTTATAACTTGCAGAGCGTAGTTCAGTTCTGTCTGGTGATTCACTCACACCCAGTGCCTCAGCACTCAAATTAATATCCAGATTAACGTAGGTTGCCTTGAATGCAGGAAGGCCTTTGCTGATGATGCTGACCAGCAGGATCACTAAAAAGCTCAGGCTGGCAACGATGGCAAAAATGCCATAGGCACGAAAGCGTTTCTCGGCGGCATGGCGCTTGGCAAGCGATCGACGGACCAGGGTGGTGGTGTCCGTGATTGATTTATCGGCGCTCATTCGTATTGCTCCCTGTATTTGCGCACCACTTGCAGTGCAATGACGTTAAGGCATAGCGTAACGACAAACAACATAAGACCCAAAGCAAAGGCGGCCAAGGTTTTAGCACTATCAAATTCTTGATCGCCAGTAAGCAGTGTCACTATTTGTACGGTGACGGTGGTAACAGCTTCCAAGGGGTTAGCTGTAATTTTTGCGGCAAGACCTGCAGCCATAACAACAATCATGGTTTCGCCGATAGCGCGAGACGCCGCGAGAAGAATACCGCCAACAATACCTGGCAGTGCAGCGGGAATAACGACCTGACGTATAGTCTCAGACTTAGTAGATCCGAGCCCGTAAGAGCCATCACGCATGGCTTGGGGTACAGCTGTAATAACATCATCTGACAGTGATGATACAAACGGAATAATCATGATGCCCATGACCGCACCCGCCGCTAGGGCACTCTCAGAGGAGACGCTAAGCCCGATCGACTCGCCCACATGTCGAATGGCTGGCGCCACGGTAAGTGCTGCAAAAAAACCGTAAACAACCGTAGGAATACCGGCGAGGATTTCAAGTAAAGGTTTAACAATGCTGCGAACTCTGCGTGACGCATATTCGGCCAGGTATATGGCTGACAAAAGTCCAAATGGCACAGCAACGATCATGGCTATAAAGGAGATCAGCAAGGTGCCAACAAACAGTGGTACGGCACCAAAAGAGCCTGACGAACCGGCCTGATCTGCACGTATGGCCGTTTGTGGACTCCATTGGGTGCCCGCCACGAAATCGAAAAAATCGACTTGCTGAAAAAAACGCAGAGATTCAAAAATGACAGAGGCAACGATACCTACGGTGGTAAGGATAGCGATTGAGGCGGATCCGATAAGAAAGAAACGTACGATTTTTTCGACCGTTACGCGCGCTCGCGTGTTGGGTTTGATGCGTTTCAGAGCTAGAGAAGCTCCCACTACAGCCACACACAAGGCTAGTATCATTAGGGCGACGGAGCTGATGTGTCGTAATCCGCGCAGTTTTTCTGCGGCTAGTTTTTTACCCGCATCGGCAATACCGGAAATTTTGTCGCTATCAACTAGATTGCCGATATCGTTTTTGTAAAGCTCTATGGTCTTTGGTCCTGCATCCACTATTTCTTGCGGAATAGAACCATCCAAAACACTACTGATGACTGTCGGCTCTATAAGCTTCCAGCCGATAATGATGGCAAGAGCGGGCAATGCGCACCAAAGCGCCACCATCATTCCATAATGACTGGGAAGCGAATGCATTGATTTCATGCCGCCGTGTTTGCTTGCCACTTGAAAAGCCTGCATACGCCCGTACGCAAAACTTAATGCGGCAAGCGCAATGGCCACGAGTACTAAGGTGGTTGCTGACATGAATGAGTCCAACTAGGGCAAAGCAAAAACCGCCTGACGAGTTGCAAAATCAATGTGATTTGCAACTAATCAGACGGCGCAAAGTAACCACAGTTTATCGTGATTTGACAACTACCTGCAATTTCTTAGTTTAATTCAAGACTTTGCAAAGACGCCACCTGTGCAGCAAGTTCAGCTCGTTCGTCTTCGGGTAATGGGATCATGCCCTTGTCTACCAAATAGCCATCGTCACCCCAAGTGCGCTCGTCAGTGAATTCAGCTAGGTATTCAGCTATACCCGGTACGGTGCCCACATGTTGGGCTTTGACGTAAAAATATAATGGCCGCGAAATGCCGTACTCGCCACTAGCAATTTGCTCGAATTCGGCCTCATGGCCGTCGATGATAGAGCTTTGAACTTTATCGTCGTTTTGCTCAAGAAAGCTGTATCCGAAAATACCAAAAGCATCAGAATTGGCTTCTAGCTTCTGCACGATCAGGTTATCGTTTTCACCCGCTTCGACGTACGCGCCATCTTCTCGAAGGGTGTGGCAGGCGGCTTTGTGCGCCTCTTTATCAAGATTGGCGATAAATTCGAAAGTATCGCAGCCGCCTTCCATAGCCAATTCGACAAAGGCGTCACGTGTGCCAGACGTTGGAGGAGGGCCAAGCACCTCTATATCTATCGCTGGCAAGTCAGGGTTGATATCTGACCACTTTGTATACGGGTTATCTATCAGTTCTTCTGAGCCATCAGGGTTAGGAACTGACTTTGCCAATGCCATGTACAGGTCTGCCATCTTGATGTCCAATTGATCAGCTTCTACTGAATTGGCAAAGGCGATTCCGTCGAAGCCAATCAGAACTTCAACAATACTGGTTACACCGTTTTCATTGCACTGCTCGAACTCACTGAGCTTCATGCGGCGCGATGCATTGGTGATGTCGGGCGTATCAACGCCGATACCAGAGCAAAACAGTTTAAATCCACCACCAGAGCCGGTTGCCTCAATTTTTGGTGTGGCGAAATCGGTTGTTCGGCCAAAGCGCTCTGCGACCACTGTAGCAAAAGGGTAGACGGTGGAAGAGCCTACGATACTGATACCCTCTCGAGCCATTGCCGTGGAGGCAACGCTACTGAGTATGACTGCGGATCCAGCTAGAAGTAATGTGTTTTTCATCGGTAGATTTTTCCAGATAACTGTCTTAGTGAATGACGGTTGTAAGTATCGTCGATCAATATGACAAGACGGTTACAAATGGAGAAGAAACGGTGTGGGGCAGGGTGAATTTTAGTTGTTGGCAACTTGCTGCATGCGCTGGACACGGCTTGCAGGGAAAACAGCGCGAAATTGAGAACCGCTGCCCGGTGTGCTGTCAATCTGTAGGCTGCCTCCGTGGCGTTGCACCACATGTTTAACGATGGCCAGGCCAAGTCCTGTGCCGCCTTGTTCACGCGAGCGAGCGGTATCGATACGATAAAAACGCTCACTGAGGCGGGACAAATGACGTGCCTCTATGCCGGGCCCGTTATCAGCTACCTCGAACACCGCAGTACCTGCGCTGCCAAGTTGCCATTTGAGGCGAATTCGAGTACCGGTTTCAGTGTATTTGATGGCGTTGTTCAACAGGTTGCTGCACGCGCTGTAAATTTCATTCTCAGAGCCCAGTAATGTCAGCGAATCGTCAATAGAACAACGAATATCGTGTTTTAGTGCCTCTTGATTCAACGGCGCGATCATGGCGCGGATCATATCCGCAACATTGACAGTGTTGCCTTCGGTTTCACCCAGTGGGTTGGCCTCTAGTTTGGACAGCTCTAGTAAGTCTTCAACGATACCGCGCATACGATCTGATTGGGTATTCACCTCGTTTACTGCATTAACGACTGACGGCTCAAGCGATGGGTTGTCTTGAAGAATTTCAAGATAGCCTTGTATTACCGTCAGTGGTGTTCGCAGTTCGTGCGAGACATCAGCAACAAAGGCCTTTCGCATCTCACGCAGCCTGACTCCCTGAGTCACGTCCGCAGCGATGAGAACTGTCATGTGCTTGTCGCTAGGCACCTTGCGCACCACAAGAATGCTCTCTGGTGCCGCGGGTGCAGGTATTTCTACCTCCTGCTTTTCTTTATTAGTTTGATGAACGAATTGGCTAAAATCGGGGTTTCTGACCAGATTATCGATGCGTTGGCCAAGATCTTTTTCTGGGTGGATATTAAGTAGTTTTAGGGCTGCCGGATTGGCCCAACGAATCTCACCCAAATCATCGAGCACAATGATAGCGTCTGGCAAACTGGCAGCCAGGTTGTTGAATTGAGCGAGCGATCGTCTGTACCGGCTCTTTTGTTTACGGCTGTATTTTTTTTCACGATGGATCAGCTCCACCATTTCATCGGTGAGCCCGTTACTAAATGGCGCTCGCTCGGCCTTTGCGCCGTTTCGGAGCCAATGAACGATGGTCTCGAAACGGTACAACATCCAGCCCACGTAGCCTGCCATGAAGAGCGTCAGCGCTGTGGCAGGCCAGCTGAGCAGCACACCGAGAAGCAAGGCAACTGCCGTACCGAAGGCAAACCAACCAAGCTCTTTCTTAAGATTGGCACTGATTATCATTTGTGTGTGAATAGCATCCTGATCTGGCGGATGATACCCCGATCGAAAGCAATACAAGGTACACAGTGCAAAAAAAATAGGCAGTATTTTCTGCCGTATCGGCATAAGTATCCACAGCGAATGTTAACCAGTTTGATTTATGAGCGGCTAAATAGGTACCCTGCGCCGCGTACCGTTTTCAACAAGCTGTCAGCTTCGAAAGGCTTCAGGCTTTTTCGTAATCTCAACACATGGACATCTACAGTGCGCTCTTCGATGTAGGTTCCTATGCCCCAGACATGGTCCAGCAGCTCTGCGCGGCTGTAAACCCGCTCGGGATGCTGCATAAGAAACGCCAGCAGCTTGAATTCGGTATGTCCTAGTTCCACCATCGATTGGCCAGCTGTGACTCGGTGGGCGGCGAGATCTATCGTCAATGGCCCTCGGGTAATAAGCGATACGTCATTAAAGTCTGGGCTCCTGCGTAGTAGCGCTTTGATGCGTGATTGCAATTCGTTCGGTGAAAACGGCTTGGTAACATAATCATCTGCGCCAGCATCCAGCCCCTGTGTAACGAATTCCTCGTCGGTTTTTGCAGTGAGCATAATGATGGGCAAGTGCGTGTACTGCGGATCTTTGCGCAAGCTGCGTACGAACTCAAGACCACTACCGCCGGGCATCATCCAATCAATAATGGCAAGGTCTACTTTTTGAGCCTCCATAAGAGCTCTGGCTTGAGCCACTGAGGCTGTGCTGTGCACAATGTGACCGTGGCGTTGCAACGCTAGGCTCAGCATTTTGCTGATCGCTGAATCATCTTCAATGCTCAAGATGTGTGCCGACATGCTCTTAAATCAATTCGTTTTTTGGCCAATGATAGCGGCACAATATCGAAAGCTGAGTTAATTCTGCACAGAATTAAAATTTAATCATCGAAAGGTGCTTGCGCCCGTGAACTTCTGCGATCACAATATGCGGGCTATGGTGTTTCGCATCGGCACTCTCGCGACGAGAAATTGTTAACCCCGTCAGGCCCGGAAGGGAGCAGCGGCAGCAATGGATCGGGCGCCGGGATGCGGCTGGTGCGAGGCGCCACCTTATTTCACAGGCTTGTCGAATGATAGGCCAACAATGTCCAAGGCGAGCACTGCTGTGAGCTACAAAGTTCTGGCGCGCAAATGGCGGCCGCAGCACTTTCGCGACATGCTCGGCCAAGAGCCGGTGCTGCGTGCTCTATCCAATGCGTTAGATACCAACCGTCTCCACCACGCCTATCTTTTCACCGGCATGCGCGGTGTTGGCAAAACCACCATTGCACGTATCTTTGCCAAGTGCCTGAACTGCGAAACCCATGGAGTTACGTCAAACCCTTGCGGTGAGTGCAGTGCATGCCAGGATATTGATGCGGGTCGGTTTTTCGATCTTATTGAAGTCGATGCTGCCTCCCGAACGAAGGTAGAGAGCACTCGCGAATTGCTTGAAAACGTTCCTTATGCTCCCGCTAGTGGACGTTATAAGGTGTACCTGATCGATGAGGTGCACATGTTTTCCACACACAGTTTTAACGCCTTGCTTAAGACTTTGGAGGAGCCACCAGAGCATGTCAAATTTGTGCTCGCAACAACTGACCCGCAAAAAGTGCCCGCCACGGTGTTGTCTCGCTGCTTGCAATTTAATCTTAAAAGAATGCCGCCCAGTGTATTGACCGATTACCTTGGTAAAATATTGACGGCGGAGAGCATAGAGCATGAGCGTGCAGCGCTTGATCTTATTGCTCGTGCATCGGAGGGCAGTGTGCGCGATTCGCTCTCGCTTGTAGAGCAAGCTGCGGCTTCAGGTGAAGGTACGATTCGTGCGGCTGATGTAGAGAGTATGTTGGGGCGCGTATCGGTTGGTCGCTTGCTGCAGCTGCTTGAAACGCTATCAGGTGGCGACATACAAACTGTCTTTGTACAGGTCGAGGAATTAGCTCAATACGCTCCTGACTTTTCTGACCTGCTTGGAGAGCTACTCAGCTTATTACATAAAGTAGCCATGCTTGGCACGGTGCCAGGTAGCGTTGATGAAAATGCCCCCGGATTTGAACGATTGACTGCGATGGCCAAGAGTATCGATTCTGATGCCGTTCAATTGTTTTATCAGATTGGCTTGCATGCGCGTCGAGATATGCCATTTGCACCTGATCAGCGTGAGGCTTTCGACATGGCCTTGTTGCGCATGCATGAATTTAAACCGCAGGCGCTTTCCGCCTCGGTGCAAAGCGTAACCCATGGCTCTGCCGGCGTGGTGGTCTCTGATGCACCTGCAGCATCGGCTCTATCTGCCAGCAATACGCCTAGTGCACCTGTGCAAGCCCCTGCTGCGAAGCTGAGGCAAGCAGCGTCTGGAAGCTCTGCTATGTCGGCGCCTATCCCCACAACGGGTAGTAATACCCCGCCAGATATGGCTAACAGTCCGGTTATAGCTGAGGCGCTAACTGCCCAAACGTCGACCAGTCCAAAGGAGGCATTGGCGGCCCTATTTGCGCCCAGTGCTACATCCGCTCCCGCCGCACCGTCAACGCCTGCATCTAAGCCTGCA
>JALZWO010000083.1 GCA_023300375.1 Granulosicoccus sp.
GCTTCGGCTTCGTCTAACTCACGTTGAGCTTGTGCTTCAGCCTGAGCTTCTTCAGCTTCACGTTGTGCCTGAGCTTCGGCTTCTTCTATTTCACGTTGTGCTTGTGCTTCGGCTTCCTCAATATCGCGTTGTGCCTGCGCTTCGGCCTCGGCTTCTTCAAGTTCACGTTGTGCTTGTGCTTCGGCTTCTTCTATTTCACGTTGTGCTTGTGCTTCGGCTTCCTCAATATCGCGTTGAGCCTGCGCTTCGGCCTCGGCTTCTCCAAGTTCACGTTGAGCTAGTGCTTCGGCTTCTTCTATTTCACGTTGTGCTTGTGCTTCGGCTTCTTCAATATCGCGTTGAGCCTGCGCTTCGGCCTCGGCTTCTTCAAGTTCACGTTGAGCTAGTGCTTCGGCTTCTTCTATTTCACGTTGTGCTAGTGCTTCGGCTTCCTCAATATCGCGTTGAGCCTGCGCTTCGGCCTCGGCTTCTTCAAGTTCACGTTGAGCTTGTGCTTCGGCTTCTTCTATTTCACGTTGTGCTTGTGCTTCGGCCTCAGCTTCTTCAGCTTCACGTTGTGCCTGAGCTTCGGCTTCTTCAATATCGCGTTGAGCCTGCGCTTCGGCCTCAGCTTCTTCAAGTTCACGTTGTGCTTGTGCTTCGGCTTCAGCTTCTTCAGCTTCACGTTGTGCCTGAGCTTCGGCTTCTTCAATATCGCGTTGAGCCTGAGCTTCAGCTTCTTCGCGTGCCTGTTGGGCTTCAGCCTCACGTTGAGCTTGTGCTTCAGCTTCTTGTCTTTCACGATCGGCCTCAGCCTCGTCAAGCGCCAGATTTCTCGCAGCAGGAAGCCCGCTAGACAACGTAAATACATCAGGGATCAAACCCGCGATGTCTTTCATGTAGCAATCAGCTGTTGCGTCGATAAAATGGCAGAAGAGAGTCCCAAAGTTGGCATTTTGGCTCGATGTGTAGATGGACGCAAACCAGTCTCCACCGTGACGTTGAGGCCGAATTTCGCGGCCACCTAATCCAGACACAATGGTGATTGATTTGCCCAATCCGATCTCCATGTCGCTTCTTCGATGGACGACTTCGAGGTTCTCGAAATCGCTCATAAGATGAGTTCGGGAATAAGAATGCTCATGGCCATTAACAACGATGGCTCCCTCAGCCAGGCAATTTTGATAGACACCCCAACCTGTGGCGTCGCCTTTACCGCCTACCTGCATGTCGCGCATATTTTTGTGAAAACTGCAGATGCGCCAAAAGCTATCGTCTGACTGAAATTGTTCGGTGATGTATCCAGGGTAGTCATCGTTTCCATTGATGCCTTCTACTTCAGTAATTGCAGGAGCTACTTGAACTACGCCGATGTCTTTATAAGTGCAGTAGGCTTTTACACTGATATCGCCTTCACAACGAATAGCGCTTACCTTATCAAGCCGATCTTTTTGCCACTGTAGGTATTTGTCCCACTCAAAATTCTCATGGTTGCCAACCACCATCAGTACAGGGAAGTCGTCCCCTAGTATCTGGTCGATGTTATCGATCCATTTTTGCGCACTGTTGTCCTCGTACCCTAGATCACCCTGTATAAGAAGAAGCTCGGTGCCTTCGTCGCGAATCAATTCCAGTACTTGTCGGGCGCTGTCAGCAGTACCTTGATCGCCAATAAAGGCAACTTTTGCACTATCGGCAAAAGTGGGTCCAACAAAAAATAAAGGAATCAGTAGTGCGAAAATCGACAGGGTCCGCTCCACTGAGTTAAGGAGCTTATTTAAGTGAGCTATGGTCATTCAAGAGATCTCAAAAAAATCAATTTTCAGCTAAGCGTGAAGTATGCCGCACATTTGTAAACTGTAGCCTAAAAATTCAGCAGTCTTGAGTTGCATGAATGTGACCAACTAAGGTCAAGATTAGTCAAACGAAGCCCGATCTGACGAAGGTGTAAGGGTTGTCACAAAAATATGGCGTCATACATCGAGCTGACTGTGAAAATTTTCAGTTTAAATTCAGTTTCGTGGTGTAATCCCTAACATTTCAATATCGAAAGGAATTTGAATTAACCATTCGGAACAACTCGATTCTATCCATTTACTTCTCAGCGCAAAGAGACTAAGCCTGTATGCTCAAGTTTCCAGAGCGAGTTTGAACAGTCTCTGCCTTTATAAAAATTAAGCACGGGTGCCGCACTCATGAGTCAAACAAGCCAGCCATCTCATCGCGACGCAGAGTCGGGGCTAGTGACAAGTGCGGCCGACGCCGTTGTTGAGTTCGATGCTGATGCAAAGACTGCTTTGCAACATGTGCAGTACTTTTTGCATGGCAATCCGGCGATGGTGCCGGTAATCATCCTTATCGTTAGTGTCGCGGTGTTCGGCATCATCGCTGGCGAACGATTCTTTAGCGCGTTTAACCTGTCATTGATCATGCAACAGGTAACTATCATTGGTTTCCTAGCGTGTGCCCAGACACTGATTGTCCTGACCGCTGGCATCGACCTATCGATAGCATCAATCATGGTGCTTGCATCTGTTGTAGCTGGCAAAGTGGCCGTAGTTTTTGGAGTGCCAAGTGTCATTGCACTGCCATTGGGTTTTCTCGTGGGTACGTTGTGCGGTTTGGTGAATGGTTTGCTGGTAACAAGACTCAGATTGCCACCTTTCATCGTGACATTAGGCACTTGGAACATCTTTTTCGCGCTGTTAATCTGGTACTCGGGATCACAGTCAATTCGCAGCCAGGACATCGAAAAAATTGCCCCTTCTCTTAAATATTTTGGGGAGCATGTCTCTGTGGGTGATGCGGTTTTTACCTACGGCTCGTTTTTGATGGTGGTCGTGTTTCTGGTGTTGTGGTTCGTACTGAACAACACGGCATGGGGGCGTCACGTTTATGCGGTGGGTGACGACAAAGAGGCTGCGGAGCTCAGTGGCATTGATACTAATAGGCTGCTGCTGTCTGTGTACGCCGTGGCCGGTTTTATCGCAGGTATCGCTGCCTGGGTGTCCATTGGACGGGTAGGGTCGGTCAGTCCGCAGAGTTTCTATGATGCCAATCTGGATTCGATAACGGCGGTGGTTATTGGCGGTACCTCGTTGTTTGGTGGCCGTGGATCCATACTGGGTGCTTTGTTCGGTGCTTTAATAGTGGGCGTGTTTAGTTCGGGGTTAAAGCTTGCCGGTGTGGATGTTATTTGGCAGCGCTTCGCCATTGGTTGTTTGATCATTATTGCTGTTGGCATAGACCAGTGGTTGCGGAGGGTGTCTGCATGAGTGTTGAAACTCACCCCATTGTCGTTAAGGCCCGCGGACTCACGAAGCATTATGGCCGCGTAGTGGCTCTGGATCGCACTGATTTCGAGCTGCGTGCTGGTGAAATTCTGGCTGTTATCGGTGACAACGGAGCCGGGAAATCAACAATGATAAAAGCGCTTTCAGGCGCGGTAATCCCGGATAGTGGGACCATCGAGCTGGATGGTAAGCCTGTGTTGTTTCGTTCCCCGATGGAAGCCCGCACGGCAGGCATAGAAACGGTTTATCAAAACCTGGCGCTATCTCCGGCGTTGTCGATTGGCGATAACATGTTTCTGGGGCGTGAGCTACGCAAGCCCGGTTTTTTAGGTAAGTGGCTGCGCATGCTTGATCGTTCTGCCATGGAGAAGGTTGCTAGAGAAAAGCTTAGCGAGCTGGGGCTGATGACTATCCAGAATATCTCGCAACCAGTAGAAACGCTATCGGGAGGGCAACGTCAAGGTGTCGCTGTAGCTCGTGCTGCAGCGTTTGGTTCGAAAGTGATCATACTCGATGAACCAACGGCGGCATTAGGTGTGAAGGAATCACGTCGTGTACTTGAATTGATTAACGAGGTGCGCGATCGTGGCTTACCTATTGTGCTCATCTCACACAACATGCCGCATGTGTTCGAAGTAGCCGATCGAATTCATATTCATCGGCTCGGTAAGCGCTTGTGTGTCATCCAGCCCGATGAGTATTCAATGTCAGATGCAGTGGCAATGATGACAGGTGCAATGCCTGCGCCTGTGTGATTTTTTGTGGCCCTATGTGCTGCTCGGCGATAGAGCACTTGGCGCCGCTTGTCACTTGGATTCCCGCCTGCGCGGGAATGACGTTGAAAAGTGCTTGCAGATCAATTTATAGTCCTGCCTGTGCGGGAATGACGATCGCCTAAAACAAGCGCCATTCCCGCAAGGTTTACTGCTTTTTATCTTCTAGCAAAAAGGCAAAATACTAGTCCTCTGATGCACTCAACACACCTCGACGTCGTAATTCTGCTACTACACGTTCCGCTGCTTGTTCAGCACTCAGTGCTGACGTATCAATCAAGATTTCCGGATCGGTAGGTGGCTCATAAGGTGAGTCAATACCAGTGAAGTTATTGAGTTCCCCGCGTCTGGCTTTCTTGTAGAGGCCTTTAGGGTCTCTGTCTTCGGCAACACTGAGGGGCGTGTCCACATGTACTTCAATAAACTCTGCATCATCGACTAATGATCGAGCTAATGCACGTTCTGAGCGGAACGGTGAAATGAAGGCTGTGAGTACGATCAGTCCCGAGTCCACCATCAGTGCTGCAACCTCGCCAATACGACGGATGTTTTCAACGCGATCAGCATCGGTAAAGCCAAGGTCACGATTCAGGCCATGGCGAACATTGTCGCCATCGAGCAAGTACGTGTGATGACCCTTTGCCGTTAGTTGCTTCTCAACAAGATTAGCCACAGTACTCTTGCCTGCACCAGACAAACCCGTGAACCAAACAACTGCAGGTTTTTGATTCTTCTGTGTTGCACGTACTTTTTTATCAACATCCGTTGCTTGTAAATGAATATTGTCAGCACGCCTCAATGAATAGCGCAGCATGCCGGCACCCACTGTTGAGTTGCTCATTCTGTCTATTAGAATGAAGCCGCCCATGTCACGGTTCTCTTCGTAAGCGTCGAAGGTGATGGGTTGGTCGGTGCTGATGTTGCAAACACCAATAGCATTCAGCTCAAGTTGTGTGGCAGCACTATGCTCTAGTGTGTTTACATTTACCTGATGCTTGATGTTTGTAACTGTCGCATTAACCGTCTGTGTACCAATCTTTAGATAGTACGGACGGCCAGCGAGCATGGGCTCCTCATCCATCCACACGATAGTTGTCTCGAACTGATCCGCTGTGGCTGGAGGCGCATCACTTGCTGAGATAACATCGCCGCGAGACGCATCAACTTCATCGGCTAGTGTCAAGGTAATTGACTGACCGGTGTACGCTGTTTCCAAGTCACCGTCAAAGCTTACAACCCGAGCGATGGTGCTCATTTTGCCTGAAGGTTGAACACGTATTGCATCACCTGGAGAAACAGTACCGCTGGCTATTGTGCCGGCGAAGCCACGGAAATCAAGCGATGGACGATTCACCCATTGCACAGGCATACGAAACGGTTTTTCACGCATGTACTCGTTGTTAATCTTCACAGTTTCTAACCATGACAATAGAGTCGTGCCGTGATACCAGCCCATTTTTTCACTTGGACTTGTGATGTTGTCGCCTTCAAGGGCGGACATAGGAATGGCTGTTATATTTTCAATGTTCAATGACTCGGCAAACGTTGCGTATTCTTCTGTTATCGCTGTGAATACACTTTCGTCATAGTTCATCAGATCCATTTTATTGACTGCAAGCACGACATTTCTGATACCTAGCAGTGAGGCCAAGTAGCTATGTCGACGTGTTTGAGTCAATAAACCTTGACGTGCATCTACCAAGATCACAGCGACATCAGCTGTTGATGCGCCGGTGACCATGTTGCGCGTGTATTGCTCATGCCCTGGTGTGTCAGCAACAATGAACTTGCGGCTGTCTGTGGAGAAAAATCGGTACGCCACATCGATGGTAATACCTTGTTCGCGTTCAGCGGCCAAGCCATCAACCAGTAGGGCAAAGTCGATTCCCTTACCTTGCGTTCCCCATTTTTTAGAATCCTGAGTAACAGTATCCAGTTGATCTTCAAACAGTGTTTTTGATTCGTATAAAAGTCTGCCGATTAGCGTACTTTTGCCATCATCCACGCTACCGCAGGTGATAAAGCGCAGTAGGCTTTTGTGCTCATGTTTTTCTAGATAGGCAGAGATATCGTCTTTAATCAGCGCATCGCTTTCGGCTTGCATCAGAAGTAGCCCTCTTGTTTTTTCTTTTCCATAGAAGCGGATGAATCATGATCGATCATGCGCCCTTGTCGTTCAGAGGTGCGCGTAAGCAGCATCTCTTGAATAATCTCTGGCAGCGTTGTGGCAGTTGATTCCACTGCACCGGTTAGTGGGTAACAACCCAGTGTTCTAAAACGCACACTACGCATCTCTGGCACCTCGCCCTCTTTAAGCGGCATACGTTCATCATCAACCATAATGAGCATGCCATCGCGATCAACAACTGGGCGTTCGGCAGCTAGATACAAAGGCACGATGGGAATGTCCTCTTTGTGAATGTATTGCCAGATATCCAATTCGGTCCAGTTGGATATAGGGAATACACGGATCGATTCGTCAGGGGCTTTACGCGCGTTGTAGAGCTTCCACAACTCGGGTCGTTGTTTTTTGGCGTCCCAGCGATGCTGTGCATTTCTGAAAGAAAACACACGCTCTTTGGCTCGAGATTTTTCTTCATCGCGACGAGCACCACCAAAAGCGAAGTCAAATTTGTGTTCATTCAGAGCTTGCTTAAGCCCTTGTGTTTTCATGATGTCGGTGTGTAATGCCGAACCGTGTGTAAACGGGTTGACGTTTTGCGCTATGCCTTCTGGATTAACGTGTTTAAGCAACTCAAGGCCATACTTCTCAATGATGTCGTCGCGGAATTCGTACATGGCCTTAAACTTCCATGTGGTATCCACGTGCAGCAAGGGGAAGGGCGGTGGTGCCGGGTAGAACGCCTTACGTGCAAGGTGCAGCATGACCGCGCTGTCTTTACCCACCGAGTACATCATGACGGGATTTTCGGCTTCAGCCACCACTTCGCGCATGATGTGAATGCTTTCGGCTTCCAGCCTTTGCAAGTGAGTCAGTGTGTCTGCTGAGATATCGTTGGGCCGCTCTTCAGCTGCGGCATCAGTGCTTTTAGTCATATAAGAACCAGTGATTAATGGAGAAGAAGGTGAATGAGAAGACGGAGTCCGGGAGTTGCGTGCGTCGCCGGATTCGTCAACGCAAAAAAATGAGGTGTGTGTTTCTGCAAGCCACTGTTTGAGCTGTGCAATTCGCGGCAGCTGATGGTTGGTGAAAACCAGTGCTAATGGCTTTTCGATCAGATCGTTCAGCGACTTGAGAAATTGTTGATAGTGATCAGCTGTGGCGGCGCCGCGCACAAGACACCAATGCGTGCGACCGCGTAGATCGTGAGCAAAGATCTGTGTGTACTCGGTATCGATGGCTCTTGTTGCCACCCAGAACACCGATGCGCCTTGGCGCTTTGCGCGAACGGCAAATTGATCGTGTTCATCAAGCCAAGTGGTGGAGTTCGGATGTTGGCTCTGTAAATCGACTCTGTCACGCAAGCTTCGGTATCGGTTTTGCGGCTGAAGATTCCACTTTGATAGCAAATTCAATTGAGCTGAGCGGCTCACAGTATGATTTTGAGTGCTTAGCCAGCTTTCAAAACGTTCAACATTCATCAGTGATTGGGTGTGAAGCGCATCCCGAGTGCTGGGGGGGAGAACGCATTGCTTGAACAGATTGACTCGAAGCTCCTCTGTAGCGCTGTTTGCTTGTTGTTCGCTGCGCCGCGGTCGGCCACGAGGCGCAACATTGACCGCATCCCAACCGCCTGTCTTGTAGGCCTTCATCGCAGAGATGATGGTGGGGTTACTCAATCCAGTGGCAGTTTGTGTGGCTGCCAACGTCTGTCCTGCAAGGCGCAACTCGACCGCTTGGCGTCTTGCCGCATTGAGCTGGGGGAGTGTGGACTTGGAAGAGGAGGTTTGGGGCACTAGCTGGATTTGTTCTCAAATCATTCAAGAAAGGACTATTGTCCTCTATTTGATCACGTAGCGGGGGTAATAAATATTTAATATGTTATTTTTTTGGTATTTTAAATGTTTAATACATGTTTTGGACATCTTAACGTCACATCTGGAACCAACATCAGCGGTCATAAGGGTGTCGAAGTGAAGCTAGGGGGGCGTATAATCATGTCTTTGATCACGTAACGGACTGTTATGACGCGCAAGGTTTTCATCAAGACACACGGCTGTCAGATGAATGAGTATGACTCGGCCAAGATGTTTGACGTATTGGCTGAACAAGGACCCATTGAGGCCACTACAGATCCTGCTGAGGCGGACATTCTGTTGCTCAATACCTGCTCTATCAGAGAGAAAGCGCAGGAGAAGGTGTTTTCTGAGCTGGGTCGCTGGCGCGCTCTTAAAGAGGTGAAGAAAGACGTGCTTATTGGCGTGGGTGGCTGTGTGGCCAGTCAGGAAGGCGAGGCTATTCAACAGCGTGCGCCTTTTGTTGATGTGGTTTTCGGGCCACAGACTTTGCATCGCCTGCCTGATCTTCTGGCTAAGAGCCAGCGCGGCAATGATTCAGTCGTGGACATCAGCTTCCCCGAAATTGAAAAATTTGATCGATTGCCAGAGCCCAAAGCAGACGGTCCCTCGGCTTACGTTTCAATTATTGAAGGTTGCAGTAAATACTGCAGTTTTTGCGTAGTGCCCTACACGCGTGGCGAGGAAATCAGCCGACCTTTGGACGATGTCATCGACGAATGCATGTCACTGGCGGGTCAGGGGGTGCGAGAAATCCACTTGCTGGGTCAAAACGTGAATTCTTATAGAGGCGACATGCACGAGGGAGGCACTGCTGATTTGGCGCTGCTAGTGCGGTATGTTGCTGCTATAGAGGGTGTGGAGCGCATACGTTTCACGACATCACATCCGGTTGAATTCAGTGACTCATTAATAGAGGCTTATGCCACTGTGCCTGAATTGGTCAGTTTTCTGCACCTGCCTGTACAAAGCGGTTCCGACAGAATTCTAGCGGCAATGAAACGCGGCCACACAGCCATTGAATACAAATCAAAAATCAGAAAACTGATGCTGGCTCGTCCAGATTTGACGTTGTCATCAGATTTTATTGTGGGTTTTCCAGGTGAGACAGAGAAAGACTTCGAGGACACCATGCGTCTGATCGAGACGATGGGCTTCGATCATTCTTATAGCTTCATTTACAGTGCGCGCCCAGGTACACCTGCGGCATCACTGGCAGACGACACGCCCATATCGGTGAAAAAGGAGAGGCTGGCTCGCTTGCAGGCGCAAATAAACAAGCAGGCCCAAGTGATCAGCGAAGCAATGGTTGGGACAACACAAAGAGTGCTTGTTGATCGTCCATCGCGCAAAGATCCTGCACAAATGAGTGGCCGGACTGAGAATAATCGAGTGGTTAATTTCGATGGCAGCGAGTCATTGATTGGTCAATTCGCGCAGGTGCGGATCACAGAGGCGTTACCCAATTCTCTGCGTGGCATGTTGCTCAGTGCGCCAGAAACCTTGGATGCTGCATGTCCAAGCTAGAGTTTCATGTTGGCCCAGCCGACAACGATCGACTGGCCAGGCTGTGTGGTCAGTTCGATGAACACCTCAAGCAGATAGAAAAACGCCTTGAAGTTCAGATCAGTAATCGAGGCAATAATTTCGCCGTAGAAGGCAATGATGCCTCTGTCAGTAGTGCCAGAGCGCTTATAGAGCATCTGTATGAAGTTACCGCAAACGAAAACCTGGCACCAGAGGAGGTCCATCTGTCACTTCAAGAAAGCGGACTCGCCGATTTGCAATCGCAGTCAACAGAATCAGCTAAGCCACGCAACGACGCTATTATCAAAACGCGGCGTTCCACCATTCAGTGTCGTGGGGCACGTCAGCAGGAATACGTGAAAAGTATAAAAGAGCGTGATCTTACTTTTGGTATTGGGCCTGCCGGTACAGGTAAAACCTTCCTTGCGGTCGCGTGTGCGGTTGAGGCGCTTGAGTCAGATCAGGTGCAACGTCTTGTGCTTGTGCGTCCAGCTGTTGAAGCAGGTGAGCGTTTAGGCTTTCTACCGGGCGATATGATGCAAAAAGTGGATCCCTATCTCAGGCCTATCTACGACGCTCTTTATGAATTTTTAGGTGTTGAGCGTGTTGGTAAGCTGGTAGAGAGAAATATTATTGAAATTGCACCACTGGCCTACATGCGTGGTCGTACACTCAATCACTCTTGCATTATTATGGATGAGGCGCAAAACACCACTGTGGAGCAAATGAAAATGTTCCTGACGCGAATTGGCTTTGGTTCAAAAGCGATTGTAACGGGTGACGTCTCCCAGGTTGATCTGCCAAAGCACCAACCGTCAGGTCTAAAGCATGTGCAAAAGGTGTTGAAGGGTGTTGATGGGCTAGAATTTTGTGAATTTTCAGCCACTGATGTAGTCCGGCACCCATTGGTGCAGAGAATTGTTTCAGCTTACGAAGCCGTTGAAAAAGAACAGGAAGAGCGTTCGTGACAAGCTTAGTGCCTGAATCATGTTTGCGCTGAACCTTATGCTCACAGATTCGTCGGTTAGTGGTTGCCCGCTAACTGACGAACAAATGACTAATTTGTGTAACAAAGTGTTGCAGCAGCAGAGTTTAGTGTCACTCCAAGAGATAGATTGCGTTGAGCTATCGGTACAATTGTTGGACACGAGCGCTATGCAATCGCTGAACCTCGAATATCGACAGCGCGATGCAGCTACCAACGTGTTGAGCTTTGAGTCGTCGATGCCTGTGTTGAATGATGAGGAGGGTGGCTCACACCGCGTTTTGGGTGATCTCGTGTTTTGCCCACAGGTAATATCTTCTGAAGCCGGTGAGCAAGCTAAATCAATCAATGATCACTGGGTGCATATGCTGGTTCATGGTACGTTGCATTTGTGTGGCTATGATCATATTGAATCAGCAGATGCTGAAACCATGGAAAATCTTGAGATACAAATATTGTCGTCCCTCGGCTTGTCCGATCCCTACCAGAATCAGCCAGTGTCATGAGTGACGATACGCAAGACGGTACTCAAAGCAGATCCTTGATGGATCGGCTGGTTCATGCAATAGGTGGTGAACCGCGCGACCGCGAAGAGCTGTTTGAAGTGCTTCGAGATGCACAAGCTCGCGACATCTTCGACGCTGACACGCTGCAGATGGTGGAAGGTGTTTTTCAGGTTGTTGAGATGCGCGTGCGCGACATCATGATTCCGCGCGGTCAGATGAAGGTTGTGGAAAGTGACATGAGCCTGGAAGAGATACTCCATGTTGTGATTGAGTCTGGCCACTCGCGATTTCCTGTTATCAATGAAGATAAAGACGATGTGGTGGGCGTACTGTTGGCCAAAGATCTTTTGCGCTTCTCTGGTGTGGGTTCAAGTGAGCGTTTTGCGCTTGAGGACATCATGCGTAAGGTCACCTTTACTCCTGATACAAAGCGGCTTAATGTTTTGCTCAAAGAATTTCGAGTAGATCGTAATCATATGGCCATTGTGCTTGATGAATACGGCGGGGTTGATGGTCTGGTCACCATTGAAGATGTACTTGAGGAAATTGTGGGTGAAATTGATGATGAGCATGATGCTGACTCTGAAGCCGACGCTGATATTCGTGACCATGGTGATGGGCGTTTCACGGTACGTGCTTTAACACCCATCGATGAATTTAATGCGGCATTGGGTTCCAACTTCAGTGATGAAGACTTTGACACCATAGGTGGCCTACTTATGCAGCATATTGGACATATGCCAAAGCCGGGTGAGCAGGCTAGTATTGGCAATTGTGATTTTCGAATATTGTCAGCAGATTCCCGTAGGCTTCATTTGCTACAAGTAACGCACAACGATGTTGATGCGGAGCAGGGTTAGCAGCCGCTGCGGTTCTCTTTATTATTATTGATAGGTAGTTTAAACAGACGATGAATGCGCAAGCACTGCCTTCGTGGGTGAACTGGACTCTGGCTGTTTGCAGTGGTCTGCTGCTTCCCTTGTCCTTTGCACCCACTGAATGGTGGCAAATGGCGATTGTCAGCCTTGCCGTTCTCTACTTTCTTATTCAGCGTTTATCACCAAAACAGGCAGCCTTTGTAGGCTGGCTTTTTGGTCTGGGTTATTTTGGTATTGGCGTGCACTGGATTTATTTCAGCGTACATTTGTTCGGCGCAGCCATAGCCCCCCTAGCGGCTTTGATCACGCTTATCTTTGTGTTGGTAATGACGGTGTTTCCAGCGTTGTGTTGTGGCTTGTGGGCCCGCTTTCGGTTTGCTAGTAGCTCTATTGTCAGTGCTTTTTTGTTCGCAGCGCTTTGGGTTTTGCTTGAACTGGCGCGCGGCAAAATCATGGGTGGTTTTCCTTGGATTCTTGTTGGTTATAGCCAAACAACGGGCCCAGTGGGGCATTTGGCGCCTTTTATAGGCGCCTACGGTCTGAGTTTTCTGATCGTTCTTAGCAGCGCTTTAATCGTTGCTCTGATTTTTAGCTCAACCAAAAATCGACTCCTTGTATTCCCACTGATGTTCCTATTAGTACTGGCAAGCTTCGCTTTGAAGGGGCTGGAGTTCTCGGCTCCCACTGGTGAGCGCTTGGCGGTGCGCCTTGTTCAAGGCAATATCCCGCAGTCAATGAAGTTTAGTCGCGACAGGCTAAATCATGCTTTGGATCTCTACAGCGACATGAGTACGCAAGCGTCGCTGAGCGATATTGATCTTGTCGTCTGGCCTGAAACCGCCATTCCTACCCATTATGATCGCGTGGAGTCTGCTCTTGAGCCTTTCGCAACCTATATGCAAGAGCAAGGTGTTGATGTGCTTAGTGGTGTTTTTGTTAGAGAAGGGGACGACGTTTACAACTCCATTCAGCAACTGACCGGTGAAAGAGCTACTTATCGAAAGCGCCGGTTAGTGCCGTTCGGAGAATACATGCCTCTGCGTTTTGTTTTCGACTATGCGGCCAAGTTTGTTGATATCCCTATGTCAGATCTTTCCGCAGGCACAGGCCCCCATGAGCCGCTGGAGATGCAAGGTACCTCCATAGGGTTGTCGATTTGCTACGAGGATGTTTATGGCGAAGACATGCGCCATCTGGTACCTGCATCCAAAGTGCTAGTGAATGTGTCAAATGATGCATGGTTTGGAAACTCTGCAGCACCACATCAACATGAGCAGAAAGCACGCATGCGGGCGCGTGAATTGGAGCGACCATTGGTGCGAGTCACTAATACCGGTGTGTCATCGGCTATTGACTATAACGGCGATATCCTTGGCCGGATTGCACACGATACGCAGGGTATTCTTGATGTTCGGGTGCAACCTCGTGAAGGCATTACACTGTATGCGCGAACAGGTAATTGGCCGGTATTTTTGTTCTCTTTTTTTATTGTTGCCGTTGGGTACTTTGCTTTAAAGATGAGACATAGTTCAAGTTATTAGCATTGTATATTGTAGCGTTACAAATATTTACAATTTACTGTCTACCGTAGGCTCTCTTCGAATATACTAAGCGCATCACAAAAACGAATTTTGTGAGGGTGTTTGGAGCTTTATAGCTATTGGAAAGTTAAGGGAGAGGTAACGATGGGAATTCACACTGCACTACATGAAGTGCATGCCGACAGCTTGGCCAAGTTAGTGAATTTTTCGGGATACTGCATGCCATTGCATTATGGTTCAGTTATAGATGAGCATCGCGCGGTGAGAGATTCGGCCGCCATGTTTGATATTTCATACATGTGCATCCTCGAGGTAGTAGGAGAGCGCGCAACAAATTGGTTGCGACTCATGCTCTCCAACGATGTAGCCAAGCTTGATATCGGCTCTGCGCTCTACACCTGCATGTGCCTCGAAGATGGCGGTGTCATAGACGATTTAATGGTGTTTAAATTGAGCGATTTTCAATACCGCTTATATTTCGATTCCGCGCGCCGACGAAAAAATCTGAAGTGGTTAAATGGGCATCTGAGTGGCAAGGTCGAGATTCACGAAGTGCGAGATAATGCCGTTATTGCCATTCAGGGACCAGATGCAATCGGCCTGACAAATCTGGCTATGGACTCCCTTGACTTGCCATTACAAGTGAATGAGCTGAAACGTTTTTCATCAGTAACCTGTGGCGAATGGTTTGTGTCGCGCACAGGGTACTCAGGCGAGGATGGCTTGGAGGTTACGCTGCCAGCCGGACAAGCGGAGTCTCTATGGAAAGCGTTGGCCGAGCAAAACGTTGTGCCCGCCGGGTTGGGTGCCAGAAACACACTACGCATTGAGGCAGGTTTTGGTCTCTATGGCCAAGATATTGATGAAGACCACAGCCCAGCTGAGTCGGGTATTGCACGCACCATCGATATTGACGATAGCGATAGGGTCTTCATAGGGCGTAAAGTTCTGGAAGAGCACAGGCGCTTTGGTGGCCGTTATTTCCAGGTCGGATTAACCTTGGAAGGTCAAGGTGTTTTGCGCCGAGGCGCTGGGGTGCAATTGGTAGGTCAGTCCATTGGTCAAATAACGTCAGGAAGCTTCAGCCCCACACGCTCGGCATCGGTTGGTTTGGCCAGAGTAGATAGAATGTTCACAGGTAATTGTGATGTAGCTGTGCTCGACCGATTGCAAACAGCGCGGATTACTTCTGTCCCATTTGTACCACACGGGCTGTCACGGTAGTAGAATGCGGTTTCCTTTTAGTTGTGAGTTTCAGCATGGACATTCCAGGTGATCTAAAATTTGCTCCGAGCCACGAGTGGGTCAGAGTAGAAGACGACGGCACAATAACGGTCGGTATCAGTGGTCATGCCCAACAACAGCTAGGCGATCTGGTCTTTGTAGAGACCCCAGAAATAGATCATGAGTGTGATGCTGAAGAAGGTATTGCCGTTGTTGAGTCAGTAAAAGCTGCCTCAGATATCTACGCTCCGGTAGCAGGAAAGGTTACCGACACAAACGGCGCCCTTGCAGATAGCCCTGAGCTGGTCAACAGCGACCCGTACGGTGAGGGTTGGATCTTCAAGATGCAGCCTGAAGATGTCGATGCGGTACAGAACTTGATGGACCCAGACGATTATCAGTCTTATGCTGAGAATGAAGAGTCTTAGGCGGAAAACAAATTTCGACTGAGGCGCGGAGCCTTCATCAACTATCTGAAGGATTTGTTGAAGGCCCGCTTCGCTTGGTGGCCCGGCCAAGTTTTCTTAAGGCCTTGGGCTTATCAAAGCTGATGCGTTGCTGATTGAATACCAGTGGTATCGCTATCCGTTAGGTTGTATCAATTATCACTCGAAACGGTGAGTCTTAGAGGATTTAGAAGCCCCTCTGGGCTAGCCCTCACGCCGAGCTCATACGTCGTGCCTGTTTCCAGTCCAATCAGTCGAACAGTTTCTCTATCAAACGACTGGGTCGGGTAAAACCCCACAACATCAAAATCCACAACAATGGTGCAACCGAGCAACTGTGGGTTTGTACGCGCCAGTTGGACGGGCTCTGGAAAAATAACAGCACGTTCGATGCCTGTACGTATGTGAAATAGTATCCGGTTTCCACGGTAAGGAACGGGCTTTACTTCAAGTGCTGGACTCATCTGCTGCACGCTACCGTTCTCAATGGCTTGTTGCGAAAGAGTGGGTGTGCTTGCCAAACTCAGTATGATGAAAGTGGCGACTAGCGTTTTGAGAAAGCGTGAGGTTTTGATTGGATTAGTCAACGGGTTGGGTTTTGTTATTTGTACGAGTACTGTATCCGGAAGTAAAGCATAAAGAACAATGCTGCTGAGATTTTGGCAATAAATACAATTCGTTCGAAGATCAAACTCTTATTTTGACTTCAGTGTATAGGATTTATAAAGAAAATTTGTGTGTTGATTTCTGTGTTTTGTGAGGCTACTCCTAATACTAGCATTGCATGAGGCCAACGTTGAACGCACACTAAAAACCCTTGACTCTCGATATTTTTGGAAGCTTAATCTGATGACCTTTGTGAAATCGCTCAAAGCGAAACCTATTGCATATTGTCTGTTGTTGGTCTTCAGTGTGATGAGTGAAACAGTGTCAGCGCAATCGAAAAGCAGCCCAGCTGACAGCGATCAGTTGCCAGAAGTGTCACCAGCCGTAGATCGTCTCAATCTGCCTAGCATTTCTGCAACACACACCAAACTGCATGAGCCTAGTGGTGTGCAAGTAATGCGCGCCTTTATAGAGATTTCACCACAAGGCCTCAGAGTAAAAGATACCGAAACCGGTGGCGTTTACGAAATGCTTCAAGATTTTGTTGGCGAAAATGGCTGGTTGCTGGATCATAAACGATCAATTTTTCACAGAGTGCCTGTGGTCGAAATGCCTGAATTGGGAGCGGCGAGCCCTGGGCAGGCTGCAAGTTTTTTGGGCCCGCATCCTTGCGGAAACCTGCAGGCTGTGGCGCAAGGCGCAGGGCGTTGGCGTGGGCGAGCAGTAAACGCATTCGACTGTGTGGATAATTCAAGTACTGTTTTAACCGTTGAGTTTGTGGATCAGATCTACGGCATTGTGGTGTATCTGCAAACAGTAGACGGGTATATTGACGAGTTATCAAGTATGTCAGGCAGGGACTTTAGCGATAGTCACTTTCTTCCCCCGGAAGACTACCGTGAGGTGGAAAAGTCTGAGTTTTTCTTCGGTGCACCGCAACTAGCGCCTTACCTGCCGCCAGAAAAATAAATCGGTCAAAAGGTTCAAACGTGCCGAGTGATTAGCCTGCGTGGGTAGTTGCAAAGTGCAGCGTATTTAGACTAGCGCCAACTCAATGAGGTTTGCGAGTCTATTAGTATCAATATTTTTGTTGTTTCGCAAAATAAGTTGATCGCTTGTTAGATAAAAACATGTGACAGTGGTCACAATTACGAAATATTAATTTTTTCTAATTAACTATACGAATTGCCAGTAATAAACGAAAGTAAGTAATTGTTAAAAAAGTAGATTTGGTAAACAACTTGATCAATTTGCTGCTGTTGGACTAGACATGATCAGAAAAATCTACTTGTTTTTAGATGCGTCAAAAGGTTATCTTCAAGGCAGAACATTGAGGTTCGATGTGCCGTCAGTTGACGGAAAGGATTCCAGCACTTACTGGCACAAGCAAGTGCGTCGCTGACAAATCAGGCTAAGCCTTTTTTCAATCGACTGTCATTGGAGACATTTACGCATGAGAAGTTCAACACAAGCTATCCGCACTAACAAATCGGCTGCACGCCGTATCACAGGTCAGGGCATGACCGAGTACATCATCGTTCTAGCAATGGTTGCTTTAGCAGCTGTCGTGGCTGTTGGTTACTTTGGCGACACGGTTCAGGCTCAGTTCGCTGCGATGGGTCAATCGCTAACGGGCAATAGCAACGACGATGCACTCGAGAAGGGTACAAAAGCCGCAGACGACGCGGTGGGTGAGATCACACCTTCTGAGACTCTAGGTACTTACTAGCTGAAGTCATCCCGGCCAGAACAATACTCAGGATAACGCCAGTGGCCGCTGCACCCACCACATCAGCCAGATCGCTCATTCAATCATCTCGTCATTTGTCAAAAATGCGTAAGGGTTTTCGGCGATTTCAACAAGGTCAGGCTTTACCGTTAGGCATCGCCGCCATCATGGTGGGTATGGTCGGCGCCTTTGTGTTGTTCAATACCGGACAGGTTGCTGTTAATAAACAGCGCCTGTCCGATGCTGCAGACTCTGCAGCTTACAGTGGCCTGCTTTGGCAGGCCAGAGCCTTAAATTTTCAGGCTTATACAAATCGGGCAATGATTGCCAATGAGGTGACTATAGGCCAAGCGGTGAGCCTAAACTCATGGTCAAACTACGCCAGAAATACCAGCGGCAATATAGCGACGGTTGTGGCTGCAATTCCAATCATCAATGCCATTGCCGAGACAATCGCTAATACGCTCGCAGCTGTCAACGAAATTGTTGAACCGCTGAGCGATGCCATGTCTGCTGCTATGAAGATCATTAATACGGTCATTGAAACGTCTCAGACGGCCATGTTCTCCAGTGCATTTCTGGCCACCCCAGACATCGTGCATCAAGTTACTAAGGCCAGTGATGACTCGTTTGACGATGTTTCCGGCTACTCAGTGGCTGGACTTCTCTTGAACCTGGAAGACTGGCGCTCATTCACAGAAAAGTACGATCACGACAACATTGAAGCGATGCGCGAGCGCACTGACCTTGTTAGTCAGTCGCGTGATGACTTTGCTACCGACCGACGTTGGAAATTTCTTGAAAATATCTGGTTCTTCTACGCTTCGCCCTTTCTACAATATCGGGTTTACTACGATGGGCAAACTCGTCTGTTGATGTCTAATGACTCGCAGGGCAAACCAAACTGGGAGTGGGTGGCGAAAGATGCGGTCTCACTGCACGTTAAAACCTACAGGTTTAGTTGGAGAGGCGTTCGAACACGTGTTAATCAAGTGCCCATCGGGTGGGCATCAGCCTATGCAAATAGTGACAATTTAAGCACCCCGGAAACCATTGACGAGCGCAACGATGGCTGTCGAGACTACACAACTTACGAGGCAGATTCCTGTGAGTTTCTTGACAACAATGGAACAGCCGAAAAACTTGTGAATGAAGGCAATTTCTCCCTCAGGGGTGATAATTCAGAGCACAATCAAGTAGCGGACTACAAAGGTGTGAATGCATTTCGTTCCTTGAGCCAGAGCGTGTTGGCTGGTGAAGTTGGAGATGATGATCCTGTGTTAAGGCTTCGCACAGAGATCTCAATGGATATGGATAAGTCTGAATCCAGCAGCGACTGGGTGCACGAGAGCGGAACATTCAATACAGAACTTGCCTCAGCGGGCACAAAGATGTCATCTGTCAGTATTGCAGAAGTTTATTACCGACATCCTAAAGCGCGTACGACCAGCAACGATTCCATAGCTCGGCAGCGTGCGAACGGGTACAACCCTTACTGGGATGTGCGCCTTGCGCCAGTGGACATACAAGAAAGGCTTATTGCACTGGCACTTAGAGAGGGTTTAGTTGGCGGTGGTTCAAG
>JALZWO010000084.1 GCA_023300375.1 Granulosicoccus sp.
CGGATGACACCTTCTACACCGTCGCCAAGATCGACCACTGCGTGCTTCTGGTCGACTTCTTTAACGATACCTTTGACAATTGTGCCCTTAGGATTGTCAGCAACATATTGACCGAAAGGATCACGATCGATTTGCTTAACACCCAGAGAGATACGCTCACGCTCAGGATCAACCGCTAGAACAACAGCTTCAATCTCGTCGCCCTTCTTGTAGTTGTGAACAGCTTCTTCGCCGGTCTCGTTCCAAGACAGGTCGGACAGATGGATCAGGCCGTCGATGCCACCGTCAAGACCGATGAAAATACCGAAATCAGTAATTGACTTGATAGTTCCACTGACTTTATCGCCTTTGTTGAACGACTCGGAGAAGTCTTCCCAAGGATTAGGCTTGCATTGCTTGATACCCAGAGAAATACGACGACGCTCTTGGTCGATGTCGAGAATCATGACCTCAACTTCGTCGCCTAGAGCCACGACTTTGTTCGGGTTAACGTTACGATTGGTCCAATCCATTTCTGAAACGTGAACCAGACCTTCAACACCTTCTTCGATTTCTACAAAGCAGCCGTAGTCAGCGATGTTAGTGACCTTACCGAACAGACGTGAACCTTCTGGGTAACGTCGTGTGAGATCGACCCAAGGATCTTCGCCCAATTGCTTAAGACCTAGTGATACGCGGTTGCGCTCGCGATCAAATTTGAGGACCTTAACCTGCATTTCCTGGCCAACCTCAACAACCTCTGAAGGGTGCTTAACACGCTTCCAAGCCATGTCAGTGATGTGTAGCAGACCATCGATGCCGCCAAGATCAAGGAACGCACCGTAGTCGGTGAGGTTCTTGACGATACCCATCACTTCTTGTCCTTCTTGCAAATTCTCTAGCAGTTGCTCACGCTCTGCTGAATACTCGCTTTCAACAACAGCACGTCGTGAAACCACGACATTGTTGCGACGTTGGTCAAGCTTGATAACTTTGAATTCTAGTTCCTTACCTTCCAGGTAGCTGGTGTCACGTACTGGACGGACGTCAACCAATGAACCGGGCAGGAATGCTCTGATGTCACAGACTTCAACAGTAAAGCCACCTTTGACTTTGCCAGTGATGTTGCCTTTGATGATTTCGTCGTTTTCCTGTGCTTTTTCAAGAACAGTCCAAGAACGTGCACGGCGTGCCTTCTCATGTGAAAGTTTGGTTTCACCGAAACCATCTTCAACCGAATCGAGTGCTACTTCTACAGAGTCGCCGATTTTGACATCGGTTTCACCGTTTTCATCTTCAAATTCTTCGATAGGCACTGCGCCTTCGGATTTGAGTCCAGCATTAACAATGACGTAGTCACCAGTGATGTCGACCACTGTTCCAGTAAGTATGGAACCGACTTTCATCTGGGAATTGGAGATACTCTCTTCGAAGAGCTCCGCGAAAGATTCTGACATTAAATAAACCTGTGGGTGAGTGACGCGATGCCATCCTGACATAACGAATGTGTTGGTTAGAAAAGAGTCCAGCAATCCTTGCTCGAGACCTAGGTTGTGCAGGTTAAAACAGAGTGACTGGCCGATTATTTACACACAACAATCGACAAGATACGACATGCATGATGCAAGGCTCACTCCACGACAAGCAAGAAACCTGTAACAGCTCGCCCGGTTAGTCTCGAAAAATCTCGACTAAATTACGAACAAGCCACAGATATTGAGCCTGTTTTTGCCACTGCAAGCAAAATTTGCTCAACAACTTCCTCGATCGACATAGAGCTTGAATCGATCTGAAGAGCATCTTGAGAGGCAACTAGTGGAGAGTGCTCACGCGAACAGTCTCGTTCATCGCGAGCAGAAATGTCTTTCATCAAGCTCGATATTGTAACCTCCATGCCCTTTTCTTTCAACTGCTTGGCGCGTCTGGCGGCTCGCACCTCCGCCGAGGCAGACAAATAGACTTTTACACACGCATCGGGGAAAACGACTGATCCCATGTCTCGACCATCAGCAATTAAACCAGGCTGGGTGCGGAAGCTCCTCTGTTCGTCCAGTAGAGCCGCCCTGACTCTAGCCATTACAGCGACTTGCGAGGCAGCTTCTGCCGTAGCTTCAGAACGCAGCTTCCCAGTCACATCAATGCCTGCCAAATAGACTTTAACACCATCAGCATGAGGGATAAACGTGGCTCGCATGGACTCGAGACTAGCCACAACTGATGCCTCATCAGTTAAATCAGCACCATTTTCCATGGCGTGTAGGCCAGCAGCGCGATAAACCGCACCACTATCTAGGAGGTGATAATTCAATTTTTCGGCCAGCGCCTGCGCCACAGCACCTTTACCTGCTCCAGAAGGACCATCAATGGCAATTACCGGCACTTTACTCATTCGCGTTCTTCAATGTTTAGGCCAACGGCGGCAGCTATTTGCGCAAACCCAGGAAACGAGGTATTGACGTTCGCGCAATCAAGCACAGTGATAGGCCCGTCACTGATCATCGATGCCATGGCGAATGACATCGCCGTGCGATGGTCTCCGCAACTGTCAGCAATACCACCCGCCAAACGCTTGCCAACGATTACTGCACCATCAGGTGTATCTGAAATATCGGCGCCTAGGGCGCGAAGGCCGTCTGCCATAACCTGAATGCGATCAGTTTCCTTAACCCGCAGCTCTTCCGCGCCACTGATCACCGTTGTACCTGTCGCTGAGGCCGCAGCAACGAACAAGGCTGGAAATTCATCGATCGCTAGCGATACTAGTTCTTCTGGCACTGCTATGCCTTTGAGCTGCGACCCGGTAACGCGCAGATCCGCTACAGGCTCACCGCCCGTCTCATGTAGGTTTTCTACTTCAATTGATGCCCCCATGAGTCGCAAAATATCGATAACGCCAGTGCGGCTGGGGTTCATACCAACACCTTTAACAAGTAACTCGCTACCAGGCGTCATGGCCGCACCAACCAGAAAAAAGGCAGATGAGGAAATATCACCGGGGACCCTGAGCGATGTAGCAGTCAGCGCTTGCCCACCAACAATAGAGGACGTTAGTCCGCTGACCGACACGTCTACCCCGAATCCGCGCAACATACGTTCAGTGTGATCCCGCGTTATTGCCGGTTCATGAACCACCGTCTTGCCATTCGCATGTAGCCCCGCCAGCAGTACGGACGATTTAACCTGTGCGCTAGCCATAGGGCACGTGTATTCGATTGCCTGCAATTTTTCACTTTGGCCAATCACCAAGGGTGGAGTTCCGGTATCGGTGGTACCAATATGCGCACCCATTTGCGCCAAGGGATCGGTGACGCGGCGCATAGGGCGGCCGTTCAGGGAACCATCACCCGTCAACGTACACGGCACCCGCAGACCCGCAAAGAGCCCGGTTAGTAGCCGCATGCCAGTGCCTGAGTTACCCAGATAAATATCACTCGATGGGGCTTTCAGCGCATCAATACCAAGCCCGTGTAGGCTCACTTCACCGGGACCACCTCGCTCGATTCGCACGCCCACTGCCTGAAAAGCTGCGAGCGTATACAAGCTGTCCTCACCTTCGAGAAACCCAGACACCTCGGTGACCCCTTCAGCGATTGCACCGAACATGATGGAACGATGAGACATGGATTTATCACCAGGCACCGTCATTTGACCACGCAAATTGCTACCTGGACTGACAATAAAAGATTTAGACGAAGGGGTATGTCCTGCAGCTTGAGTCACGATAAATTTTCCAATAAATATGCCACGTATATTAGCACTGCATACGAGTAGGCAACTGGCTTGGGCGTGCCTACTTGTCATAACCCTGATTCTATTGTGGATTTAGGTGTAGAATTCACGCAACGTGAGCGCTCGACTAGAACCTAGGTAAATTTGTGCCCCGATGAAGCAACATACAGCCAATACTGACCTGAAAAAAGCGGGCCTTAAGGTCACTTTGCCTCGTGTGAGCATCCTTGAGATACTTGAGGAAGCCGAACAGCATCACATGAGCGCCGAGGACGTCTACAAAACCTTATTGAAAAATGGCAACGAGATCGGTTTGGCGACCGTTTATCGGGTACTAACCCAGTTCGAAGCAGCAGGGCTAGTAACTCGCCACCATTTCGATGGAGGCCAAGCCATTTTCGAGCTAGATACCGGCGACAATCACGATCATATCGTGTGCTTAAAAACAGGCAAGGTATCGGAATTTAAAGACGCAGTTATAGAAGAACGGCTCGAGCAAATTGCCAAAGAATTAGGCTACACCCTCGATGATCATAAAATTGTATTGTATGGTGAGGTCATAGACTCCACCAAAACCAAGCCGTTCCTGCACATCAAGTCATCCAAAACAGAGTCGACAGACTAAGTACTAGTCTGCTCCCGAACACAAATCTCCTGCTGGCGTTGATACAAACAACATTGGCGAGAATGGCCGCCCACAAGCTGCATATAGGCAGCTGAGTTATAATTCTGCTCATGCAGGAAATATTCTTATCAGGTGGTTGCGTCTGGGGGGTGCAGGAATACTGTCGGCACATTCCTGGCGTTATCACTACTCGCGCTGGACGAGCAAACGGGAGCAGTAACTCAACAGCAGAACCTTACGATGGCTACGCTGAGAGCGTTCGAATACAATTCGATGAAACGTTACAGACGGTTAACGGGTTAATGGAAGAGTTATTCGACATCATCGACCCTTACAGCATTAACCGCCAAGGTGTTGATACTGGTATAAAATACCGCACCGGAGTTTACAGCCAAGATCCAGAACATCTTGCGCAAGCTCGCGCCTTTATCAACGATCGTAAAGACAAAGATCGCATAGCTGTTGAAGTATTACCGTTATCAAATTTTGTTGAAAGCGACCCCGAGCATCAGGACAGACTGCAGCGTTGTCCAGACGATTATTGCCATATTGACGAGCAACTGCTGAACAAACATAAACGATAAAGAAGGCCCACCAGCTATGGGATGGTGGCTATTGCTCTGAGCGGCTCCAACAACTTCAACTTAGCAACGGTCTTAACACTCCTCTCAGCTGATGTGAAAGGAGTGTGTGATGACTCTTTAATCAGCCTTTTTTGAGTCTTTTTCCTGACGAGAAACATCCGCCTGTTCAGTGGTAGTGAAGCGCAGGTTCATGATATCCGGTGAGAACAACATGCTCCATGTCCATTCAAAAAAGATTCTTGTTTTCTTGGCAAACGTGGGCATCAACGACAGATAAAAGGCGCGCCACATGAGCCATGCTGGAAATCCACCAAGACGAATAACACCAAACATTTCAGCAACACCATTCAAATGGCCAATGGTTGCCATTGAACCCTTTGACTCATAGTTAAAGGGTTGAGTCTTTTCGCCTCGAACTACCCGAGCAATATTTTTGGCCAGCTGCTGCCCTTCGCGAATAGCGAATTGAGCAGTGGGTGGCGACAATTTACCATCATGCTCATTCGGCACGAGCGCACAATCGCCTATGGCCCAGATTGCAGGATGACCTTGTACGGACATGTCTGAATCAACCAACAAACGACCACGTTCATTGGGAACATCTACCTTTTCAATGAGTGGATTTGGCTTGGTACCAATAGTACAAATGATTGTTGCACCGTCTACTCGACCTTGTGTGTCAGTAACAACACCTTGTTCGTCAACCTCAGACACGCCCGTTTTAAGTAATAAATTCACTCCACGCTTGGGCATCTCTTTTTTAACGTGTTCACCAAACGAAGGCGCCATTTCTGTTAGCGGTAATACATCACGATGAATAATGGTGACTTTAAGATCTTCATCGTTCAAACGCGGATAGTGCTTTTGCGACGCGAGAATAAAATCCTGAATGGCACCTCCAACCTCAACACCACTAAAGCCTGCACCAATAACAATAAAGTGTCCCATCCATTGTCGCACCTTTGGCTCCTCCTCAAGTTCCGCTTTCTCCATTTGCTCAATGACGCGATTTCGAAGCCTTAGCGCATCACCAAGCAATTTGAAAGGTATGGCGTGTTGTTGCATCCCCGGAATGATATTGAGATTGGCACGTGATCCGAATGCAAACACCAGATGCTCATAGGCAATGGAGCCGTTTGTATCCTCTGCTTCAAAACTAACGACTTTTGATTCCGTATCAACGCTTGTTGCACGAGCTGTTATAAACCGAGTCTTACGGATCATTCTACGAATAGGGGCAATGACATGGCTGGGCAACACACTGGCACCAACCACTTCGGCAAGCATGGGATTAAACGTGGTGTAGTTCTCTTCGCTGATCAACACAACTTGCCAGTCGTCAGGCAACAATCGCTCCAGTTTTCCTACCAGCTGGGTGCCAGCAAAACCACCACCAACAACCACTACATTCTTTTTGTCGAGTGACAAAATATGCTCAACTTCTAGATCAGAGCCAAACCGAATCAAGCGAAGCGACACTATTGCGCAAATAATCAGTAGATGAAACAGGATGTTAATAAATCCTATTTGCGAATTAGCTGTGTCAGGAAGCGCAACAAAAAGCAAATGAACCACCGTTAAGGCGATAAGCATCCAACCCACGCTTGCAATTTGAAAACCTGTGAGCAGCGAAAGCCCCCCAATTAACGACAGAACAAGAAAGAATCCACTCACCCAGTCATTATTGGGAATCACAATGCCGTCTGCCTGGCCACTAATCCCTAATATAAAGTAAGCAAGGAAAGGCACAGCAACAGCAAACCGGATGATCGACACACCCATGTTTTTCCCGACGCCTGTGGTTACGTAATTTGCAAACGAGGACAACTTACCAAAATCCTTGTGTGCTAGCCAATGGAAGACGCTGGTGCCGCGTCCAATTGCCCAACGGCCACTACCCAGAAAAAACATCGCGATATACAGGCCAGCCCCCATAAAATGAGCGTAAAAACTGAGTAGCCGAATGCTGGAATTGGTGTCGTTGACCACGACCAACGATTCTGCCACCAAAGTAATGATCACCAATGGAGGCACTGCAAGCCTAATGTTCCACCCTATGATGAGCATGAGCCCACCGACTATTTCAGCGACAATGACCACATCGAATAGCCAAGCAAGGTGGGGCTGAAGCACATCGGGAAAACCAGCCATCAGCGCAAGAAAGTCGCCTGGCATCAAAAGTTTAAAAATACCCGGAATTAAAAAAAATAGTCCCGCGCAGATTCTTAATAAACCAACTCCTGTATCAGTGAGTTTTGTTGATTGATTTAAAACCGTAGTACCTTCAGACATATTCTTTGATCTCTTCAACTCTTACCGTAGGCTATTACTATTTTCGCACTCTAGGCGCTCGATATCACTAAACTAGCTAGTTCTGGTGGTATCCATCTGTTGGACACCACCCATCCACACTATCCTTGGTGCTGGGCGCCAATGCCTTGAAATAGTTTTGAAATATCAACAGTTGCTTTCTTGCCAATATGTTCAAAATTTTCATCAAGCCAGGCACTGGCGGTCTCGCGACCAATATCTCGCAAATGGGTCAAAAATGCCCATTCAGCATTCATCTTTGAAGACGCACCTAGTGTTGCGAGTTCCGAGTGATTTTCAATGATATGAATACGTGTTTCACGATATTCCTTGTTTGACAGCTTTCCTTCCTTAATCAAACGCGCCACGAAATCAATAGAACGTAACTCTTTCAGCAGGCTGGAATTGAAGCTAATTTCGTTAACACGGTTCATTATCTCTTGCGGAGTCTTCGGGGCACCTCGTCGCTCGAGAGGATTGATTTGGATGACGACAATATCAGCACAGTCAGTGTGCGTATGAAAAGGAAACAGAGAAGGATTTCCCATATATCCGCCATCCCAATACGGAACCCCGTCGATCTCGACAGCTTGGAAAACCATGGGTAAACA
>JALZWO010000085.1 GCA_023300375.1 Granulosicoccus sp.
GAGTATGAATACTTTCATACGGTTCGTGAGCCTGAGCGGATAATCTCGTCCACATTTGTTCTGGAGTCCTAGGTCCCCTAAAAGACACTCCATATATCCGATATTATCCAATATCGGATATTAGAGAAATGCTGATAGAGCAAGGTAAAATTGTATCTGTGCAATTTTCATTGTCATCTGCATGTGTTGTACATCGGCACGTCACCTAGAAAAATAACCGCCATGAGTTCGCTTTAACTAGTTTAACCATTGGTTTAGCCAAAAGATATGAATCCACATCCATGTATTCTGAATCTTTGTTTATCAAGCAATCAAATATAACCACCAATGAAATTTCTGTGTGCAATAGCTGATGATGCTTGGAACTGATAGTCGCCACGCTGCATTAAAAATGAATAAAAGAACTGACCAGCACATGAGTTATTCACGGCACATGTTGCAAGCCATCATCCAATCTTTTAGCTGGCACTAACTCTGATAAATTGAACTGATATTGATAAACACTAATACCCATTGATTAATTCAGAAACTGCGTGCTGTGCTCTGTCAAATGCGTCACTCAGATGGTCAGCTTCATTTGCAGAGAAAATCAGACCATCATCGTCACAAGCTAATTCTACTGTTCGACATATTTCCCCAAGCTCCAATGCACCAACGGATAACGATGTAGAAATTAATTGGTGAGATAGTTGTCTCACCAGTTTCCTGTTGTTTTGGCGAATGGCTGTTGACAACGGTAATTTCTTTTCGTCAAGGAGTTGGGAATAATTCGCTAGAAAATCATTAATACTGTCATCTCCAAGAAGATCCGACAATACTGTTGGATTAAATACACAGCTATCATTTGCAGCACTCATTGTCTTACCTAATACGAACGAGCCACTGTCATCCGGTGTGTCAGATACTGGTGATACATAATTTTCAACGTAAGCGATTCACCCAGCACATGTTGCGCTAGGTAAAGTCACTGGTAAAGCTTCAGATTTCTTAATTGGCAGAGAAAGACTAAAGATGGCGACACACCAACCACGGCGCAACCGAGCACAATGGGTTGTACTTATAAAGCACCAGTCTCAATCAGGGAAAACCATACGAGCATACTGCTACGGAAAAATCCAACTACGATGACCACACCAATTATATTCATTACAGCAAGTGAAAAACCTGAGTATCTTGAACAGGCAAAGTCAATTTTAGCGTTAGTTAGCTTGGCAATTTCGTCATGCGCGTACCTTGGTAATTTTATTTGATCGATAAGGCATTCGATGCGCCAGACAATTTAAGCTGCAATGGAGTAAAGTCAATAGGCGTTTTCATTGTGTTCAACGACGAGTTTCCAGCAGCTATTTATTAGAGGTCGTAATCTCATGTTCAAAACCACCGAAATTGGTAGCCTTAAAGAGCGGGTTACGATAGTAGACTCACCGACACCTGGCCCAAATGGACGGATCGGGCGAATTCGCCATGCCAATGGCGAGAACGTCGACATTGATTTCAACACTCTACAATCACTAGAACAACGTGCAAGGACAGGACCTCAGTACAGGACTGACGAATCTCTGCCTACGGTGATGTACGCATAACATACGACCACTGAACATGCCGCTGAATTTAATCAGGCCTCAGATAATAGTTTTTATTCCTCTCGCGCTGTTAACTGGTGTACTAGCCCTTGCAGCAATACTAAACATCGAGTAGCGTGTGTGAGAGATGCAAAAAAATGCATACAGAATCACTTATCATTACGTCGGTACAGGTATTTTGTCTGTGACTGAGCCTATCGTCGTGATTAGGGAAAATAGACCTCTTGCACTGAGTTAAAAGGGTTTGAGAACTGTCGAGAAAAGTACTTGAATATCCAGATTTTTTTCGATGCTAGGCAACACGGTAAATTGAACTTTACTGCAAACGGATATTGCATTGTCAATTTGAAATGTGATGCGACAAAACCAAATAAATGGCTTCAAAATGAGTATCGTATTTTTCTCGCTTGCAGCGGTTGCCATTCTCGTGGCACTACATCCCTACATAAGCTATCCAATATCGCTGTATTTACTATCAAAATTGCGCTCTCAGCCCTATGGATCACTGGAAGCACCTTCAGTCAAAGATGCCTCTACCAAACTCTCTGATCAACCCAGACTGGCCGTTCTGCTTTGCGTGCACAATGAGGAACGGGACATACGGCAGCGCATAGACGATTTACTTTCACAAAGCGCTTCCTTGGCTGACACGCAGATACTGATTTACTCAGATGGTAGTAGCGACAATACGGTGGAGGTTCTGCAAACCTATGGCAGTCGTATCACTGTGCTTGAGTCATCAGAGCGTCGTGGAAAAACCTATGGGATGAACGCTCTCGTTGAAATAGCTCAAGCTGAGTTATTGGTGTTTACCGATGCCACAGTTCGTATGGGCCCACATGCGCTCACTAATCTGATTATTCATTTTCAAGATCTGGCGATTGGATGTGTTTGTGCTCAAATTATTGCCCACGATCACTCGGTTGACGAATCTTCCTATCAGCGCAGTTCCAGCACCGCCGACACTTCGGTAAAAAGCTGGGCATTCGATGCATCAATAAGGCGTATGGAAACTCAAGTTGCATCTGCCATTGGGGCTCACGGGCCCTTGTTTGCTATTCGCCGTGAATTACACAACGCAGTTCCGATTGACTTGATAGACGATTTTTATCTGTCCATGTCGATTCTATTTAGTGGACACCGAGTTGTGCAAGCAGAGGACGTCGTCGGTTTCAAGACAGTAGCCAAGGAAAGAAAAGACGAATACGAACGTAAAGTACGTATCGCCTGCCAAGCGTTTAATGTTCACAGGGCAATACGCCCTGCCCTGAAACGGCAGCCCTTTCTGATTCAGTATTTGTACGCCGGCCATAAAACAATGCGGTGGACCACTATATATTCGTTGTTTTTAGCAGCTATATTTAGTGTGCTTACCCTGATATCAGCAGGTTTCATTACGCTTGTAATCTGGATAAGCGTTCTGGTTACAGGCTCTTTATTGCTAGGTTACCTAGGCATCAGACCGTTCAATCGAATTATTGATGTGTTGCTACCCTTCGTTGCGAATGGCATTGGCATTATAAAATCTCTCCAAGGGAAAAAATATCAAACCTGGTCTTCCGCCGCATCAGCAAGAGATGGAGCCTGTAACAAGAACGCTTATCCAGATTAATGGAGCATCAACGAATTAGGCGCTGCCATTAAACGTGATTGATGATATTGCCAATATTTTTCTAACAGAGTTCTGGTTTGTTAGAAAAATGATAACGATCTGGTAAATAGTGTTGCGTTACATAAACTACGATGATCAGCCTCTGAAAACTAATCTGGTCGCAGAAAACATAGAAACATCATGGCGAGCGTATTTACGCGCAAACAACGCCAGAGAAACTGTCCAGAAAACCCAGGCAACGCTGGAGCCATAGGCCGCACCTACGAGACCACCTAGATGCGCTCCAATGGTTATTGCACAAACCAGCACTGCAATGGTGGCAATAGACAGTGGCAACATAATGAATTGATGTCCCGACATAGATAGCAGTTGCCCTCCAGGACCAAAAAAAGCTACAGCAAGAGGTTCCAGCATTAGGATAGGCAATAACATGCCAATATTCGCAAAGCCGGGGCCAAATATCTTGGCTATTTCATCCCCTAGCAACCAAAAAAGGATAAGCACCAATATCATTGGCCAGAATTTGAGATGGTTTGTGAAGATGATTTTTTTCTGAATTTTTTCAATTTCATTACGCGCCACCGCCTCGGACAACTTTGGGCCAAGGCTCTGATTGATAGCAACAACGTAAAATTTTGCGAAACCTACAATCGCTGTAGCGATGCCTAGAACGCTTATGTCCTCAGGCGACAAACTAAAAGAACTGACAACTAATGTTAAATCTCGGGAAAATTGAACAAACAGCAGCGTGATTCCAAGTTGGAGGCCAACTTTTGTCCATTCGCGGTGGTCTGAATAGTCCGATACGTCTGATTTACCGGCTATCACCCGCTGCATTGGGCGGCGATTCAAAACTACCTGCAATATCAAGACTGCTATAACGCTCAGCAGCATGCCTGAAGCAACAACTTCTTTAGTCAAAGCATTATCTGCAAGAATCCATAGACCGACACAAAGGACCAGCAACACCTGACGCCAAAGTGAATAAGGTGCCATTGCGAGAACGACGTGTCCAAGACTCATAACATGAGCAGATGCTATTTTTTGCCAGCTAAGCAAGACAGCTGTAATGGCTGTCAACAGAATGACTGTAGATAAGTCACCACTCTCTCGATCGCTCATCAAAAGCCAAATAATGGTAATTCCGATAAATACAACACCGAGCCAAAACGTAACTCTGCGGTTGAAACTCACCATACCTCGGAATTTACTGAGTTCATTCTTGTCCAGATAGGCCACCAGAAAGCGTAAACAGCCCGCTTCAGTGCTACCCGTCACCAGTAAGGTAGCCAATGGTGCTGCCGACATACACGTCATCGCCACTCCCATTTCAGTTGGATCCATGGTGCGCGCCATCAATATGCTGAGGATGAAAGCGGCGACAGCGCCACAGACGCGCATTGTCACAAGAACCAGCGGCGTTTTTAGCTCTGATAGTATTTTGCTTGTGTAATTGCGAATCAAGTACTGGCTCCGCTAAAGCTAGGCACAAGCAAAATCAAACTGGCCAAGTCACTACTGTGAGTCAATTTGATTGGCATATGGTGAGTATATTGACCGTTTTGCGCGTTCAAATATGCACCTACCCGATTGAAGGGCACACGAGGACATACCAGAGAATAGAACATCTGGAATGCGGCGAACACTGGCATAGCTCTTACACTCCTTTACCCGGATACAGACATCAACAGCCCCGTAGCGGTTAACGGAGAGGGGTTTGGTGGCCTCTCAGCCCTCCTCTTTCGTTAAACCCCTGACAACGTTGATCAGACAAAAATAGTTGCTCAACGTTTCGTAGATTTACATAGCTCCCAAACATATATTGTAGACTCGATGAGCCCTTACATCCGGATGTAAATCTAGTAAATGTTTAAACGAATGGTCATCTGACGCTCATGGACATAATTACTGTGTGCGCATGCACATATCAGCGCCCTGAACAACTTGTAGAGCTGTTGCATTCGTTCCACGGGCTCAATGCACCAGCCAAAACAGAGGTGCGCGTATGTATTATTGACAACGATATCGACACATCAGCTCAAGCCGTTGTTAATTCATTATCCGGCATTCTGCCATTTTCTCTCAAGTATGTGCATGAAAAACAGCCCGGCATACCATCGGCAAGAAACAGGGCATTGACGGAAGCCAGCAACAGCGATTTTCTGGTTTTTGTTGATGACGATGAAACTGTAGAGCCCAATTGGCTGATCGAATTGTACAAAATTGCCAGTGAAACTTCGGCAATATTTGTTCAAGGCCCAGTGGAAATGACGGTAGAAGAGCCGACAGATAGCTGGTGGCTCGACACGATATTCTTTCAACAGAAAGTCTATCCAGACCGATCTCTCAGAAAAGAAAGCTGGTCGAATAACGTCATGCTAAACATGAACCTACTTGCGCCACTGAACTGTCAGTTTGATGACCAGCTCCGTTATGACGGTGGATCAGACACATTATTTTTTCAAGATATTGTACGAAAAGGAGGAATTGGGAGGTACGCTGCGAAAGCACGGGTTTTCGAAGTGCAACCAAAATCGAGATTGAATTGGCAATGGGCGCTTCAGAGGCAGTTTAGATTTGGTATTACCCGCGTCAACACGCGAAAGCTCAGGTATCCAGCAATAAAGACGTATGCCTATTGTTTTGTTCGGGGTGCTGGTATGGTCGCATGGGGCATCGGCAATCTGATATCAGCCATTCTTCGTGGCAAAAGAGGCATAGCGGACGGCATGGCCTATTTTGCTCGCGCTTCAGGCGTATTTCTGGGTGCTTTTGGCGTACGCCGTCTTGAATATGCGAGAAAATCCAAGCTGTAAATGGGCCTAGTCGATAACAGCAGCCAACTGACATCTTCGCAATCGCTACATCAAAATCTTAGTAGCCTACTGCATCCCGAGTTCAGTCACGGATTGGTAGATTATTTTGTGAAGAATCGTGGCAAGAGGCGCTTGACCAGAAAGCGCGAGAAGAGACCAAATAAACGAGGAATGTTGACCTTGGCGCAAAAAAGGTAATATAACTCATCGACAGCCCGCGAGTTTGTCATCCGCCTAGTGTGTAATCAATTATACTTGGCGGCGATGGGAATTGAAGTCAACAGGTCTAATCTGCTCAAACAGTATCCAGCCTGAAACTGCAGCAATTCAACAATTTCGGTCAGTAAACACGCATACACGTGTGAAACCTCTCAAATGCTAAAAACTCTCAAAATAGCGGCTGCGAAAAAGTGTAACCATGATTTTTAAAGCAATTTGAAGACCTTGAGATCAAAGTGATGGCTGGTGCGACAACCTACCCCGAAGAGGCAGTAGCAGACACTGCAAAGTACCCTGACAAAATTGTCTTAAGCAAGCAGGCCTTGCGAGACAACGGTGTTTTTGTTGGTGAAGCTGAAACCTCACAGGATAGGACTGCAATTGCGGCATTCAAGCAACTCCGTACGCAGGTTCTTGCTGAACTCGATGCATTAAATGCCCACACAGTACTCGTCACAGGCCCAACAAAGGGACTAGGCAAATCAACCGTCAGTATCAATCTGGCGCACTCCATAACCTTGCTAACCAATCACAAAGCTATAGTTATTGACGTGGACTTGCGTGGGTCTAATATGCGATCTACATTGGGGACAAGGACAGACTATGGCAGCGACCGGATTGGTGACAACGATTTCTCACTCATTCGCTCTTCATATTATCTTGGGAACAACAGATTGCTAGTGCTTCCCGCATCGAGACGTCTCAGTAATTCATCGGAAGTGCTCATGTCAGGTGCAGCAAGAAAAAACTTTGAACTTCTAGGCAAAGCGCAAGACTCATGCTACGCAATCTATGATGCACCTCCTGTCCTGGGATGCGATGACGTGGCAGCACTCATCCCTTATATGGATGCTGCTATTTTGGTGGTTGAGGAAGGTGTAACCAGTCGCACTGAAATTCTGGAATCGATGAAAGTGCTCGATAAGTTGCCTGTGATTGCTACAGTTCTTAACAAATCAAATGATAAGAAAATACAACAGTACTATTACTGAAGATTTCTCAGATCAGACTTTTCAAGAGTCAACAAACTGGCCGAGGATAGTCGAAAAAATCACCTTTACATATGTCGTATTTGTATTCATCACATTTACGTCAGCTTTCAAGATGTTCGAGCTTATAACGCCATCGGCGGCGATCGTGTATCTGGGTGGCGTAATACTGATCGGCTCGAAGATTCCAGTGCTGTTTTCAAGGCCTCTGATCCTTGCAATTGCTCTGCTGTTCCCAGTCTATGCATTCACCTCTTCGTTTTGGGGGGTCGATCCGACAGTATCTATTCGCCACTCCATTCAGTTGTTGTTTACGGCTTTGCTGGCCGCCAGTATTGGATGTACCTTAAGACCTCATCAGGTCATGGTGGCGATGTCCATTGCATTTGGTGCTTTAATCGTGGTGTCAGTAGCCAATCTTTGGCTGCAGATTGTTCCAGCTTTCCAGCAGAAATTTTACTTACAGGGCAATGAGTATTTTACGGGTATCTTTCAACACAAAAATACACTAGGCGCTGTCCTCTGTATGGCTTCGCTGTGTTTTTCGTATTTGATTCTGAAATCAACAAAGCGATGGCTTTTTATCATCCTGTTGTTGTCCGTATTGCCCATATTGTTGTTTGCTCGCTCAACCACCTCACTGGTGCTGTACGTTTACATTCTAACCATGCCCTTTGTGTATCTTCTGTGTCGGCAACAGAATTTTCGGTGGATCATTGCTACATGTCTGTTTTGTGTGAGCATTTCACTAGTGATGTTGCTGGAAGTCTTCGAGCTGTCATTGATCGACATCGGATTGGAGATGGCTGGCAAAGGTCGCGACATCAATGGACGTACGTCTTTGTGGGCGATTGCGCTTGCAAGGTTTTCAGAAAACCCCTGGCTGGGCGTTGGCTATCAGAGCTTCTGGACAGCCGAACAATTCAGCACAGATGTAAACTGGGTTCACGGCTTCCTTGAAGACAGCGTCAACCACTTCCACAACGCTTGGTTGGAAGCTCTAGTCGGTCTGGGTATACTGGGGACAGCAGCCATGGCTCTAGTGCCTGTTACACTCATTTGCATTCTGTTACCAGGAGTGTTCGGAAAACACAGTTCACCAATCAACATCGTAGGTATTTACCTCTCTGTGCTTGTTTTAGTCAGATCCAATTTAGAGGTCAGTCTTTATTATCAGCACCAGAGCGAAAGCGTTGCTTTGACGGCTTTACTTGTTTCATTCCTGCTCTATTCGAACAGCACAAAAAGGCCAGAAACCAAGGTAGAAGTTAACGCTAAGAATTTTTAATCAGTATGTTTGTTTAATTTATCTTGAACATACCGTCTGCTCAGCAACAAACAACGTAACAATTTCGTTTTTGTGAGCTGTTTACCAAGATAGGTACCGGCACAGGTATACAGTGCACGCTGTTAGAGAAATATGTGCGTTTCACGGCTAAGTGGGCTGGAAACGTTGTTTTTAATTCTTGTTGAGATAGCAAATTGCTGTGTCCGAAAAGTACTTGCTTTGTATTGATTAGCCCGAAAAACATTGTAACAATTTGGTCTTTGACCATCTGGTTGTGCATTTTAACAATCAGGTTTTTTTACCATTGAGTGACTAGCGCTTAGCAAGCAATGTCGTGGGTGTAAGAGGTCTGAGCTTTCCGCAAAATGGAATGCGCATTTCGTAAAACAAGATGGTACTGCTCTTGAAGGATGTCATTGCCACTGGTGCAGTGCGTGGAACATGGATAAGGATAGCGTTGATGGTCGAGGGAAATTTGGATAGCTTACTATGAATTATTTCAGGCGTTTTGCCAGTACTTGGCGAATATTTTTACTGGTTTCTACACTGGTAATAGGGCTAGGATTTCTTGCCCTTCAGCTCATCGATAACACCTACGAAAGTGGTGCAAAACTTGTTCTTGAAAGAGCTGACGAATTCGTTTTTGGCGACGATTCGCCCGATGCTGAAGCATTAAGCCAGCGAGTGCACTTAATAATTTCCAACGTCTTACGACGCGAAAATGTTTACAAGATTCTAGAAGAAACCAACATAATTACAGATGAAACAACTGAAATAGAAAAGTCCGAAGCAGCAGACCAATTTGTTGAGAGAGCAAGAATCGAATTTGACAATGTGTCAACAATCAATAGCAACACTGGCAGGCTTGGCTTAATGTCGCTTGGTCTGGATATCGTTTATAGAGATAAAAGTGCTGAGACTGCTTATCAAATTACCAATTTGTTAATGAACGATGTGATGGCGGGCTCACGCTCACGTTCTACGACTGGCGACTCAGCGAGTTCAGCTGAAAATTTTCTTACTCAAGAGCTAGAAATAACGTCAAAAAAGCTCGTTGAAATTGAGCAGAACATATCAAGTTTTAAAAATAGTAATGCCCTGAGCTTACCTGAGCTCTATCCAACCGCTATCAGAGAGCTGCAGGATATCAGTGATCAAATAGAGAGAACAAAGAGTAACGTAGCTGATTTGCAGAGAAGTGTTGGCGCCGCGACGACCAACCTTGCCATAACCAGCCCTGACGCATTGCTGGTTTCTGACGACGGAACTCGGATAGAATCTGTAGACGAAAGGTTGCAGCAGTTGAACGTAGAGTTCACATTCGCAGCTTCACGATATTCAGCCGATCATCCAGAAGTTATTAGGCTCGATCGAGAAATTTCTGCTTTACAGCAACACGCCAGTGGTTCGGACACGCGATTGCTTGAAGTTGAGCTCAATGGAGCACGTTCCCGCGTATTAGAATTACAGGAACGCTATTCACAGACGCATCCGGATGTGTTGGCTGCAAAGAGCAGCGTGGCTCGATTAAACACAGCAATCCAGAATGTAGCAGCAACCAGTGCACCACGTAGCTCCTCTCAGCCCTCTAACCCGGCGTACGTCAGGCTTCAGGCTCGAGCTGATGGACTGGATGCAGAATTGAATAGAGAGCGGCGTCTTCTACAACAACTTGAAGGACAGCAAATCAGGACGAGAGAATTGTTAGCAACGATTCCAGACGTAGAGCTGGAGCTTGGCAAGCTTGAACGGGCGCAAGACACTGAACAACAACGCCATACTGAATTAGAACAACAATTAACTTCCGCTATGCTGAGTTCCAGCATGAGGGGAGCAGATTTGCTGGGCCAGCTTATTGTCATCGATGCGCCTGTTATGGCTTTGAAGCCTGTAGCGCCTCGTAGAAAGCTGTTATCAGCGCTACTTATTGTTTTGGGGCTTGGTGCTGCCACTGCAGCGGCGTTGGTCAGTCTTTTCTATCGTGACGCTATCTGGGAGAGCAAGGAGTTGTCTTCTCTGGTTAAAAGTCGAGTGGTACTAATACCGCGGTTTTAGCTCTGATTTAAATTATGTTCCGTACACGGCAGTTGTCTTTTACACCTTTAAGGAGTAGCGTCAACTAATTGATGTACTGCACGTTTTAAAAAGGGAATTAATGTGGCGCTGTTTGAAGACAATACGGTCGAGACGCCTGACGAGGCGGCAGTACTGCGAAAAAAGGGTGCGTCAACCGCTTCAGATTCGATTTCGAAGCCAACCGGCGAAATACATCCATCTCATATATGGTCAGCTGGGGAAGACTACTTAACGTCTCAACAAACGGAAACAGAGCAACGCCCTAGTTCCCTGACGATGAAGTCGATTCGCATGCAGGCACTGATCTGCTCCGACGTTCTAGCTGTTGTGGTGTCCGTGGTGATGGCTTATTGGATATCAGTCTTTATACGGTGGACCGTGGGAATATCAGCCGCTGAAGCCAATATCGGGTTAGTAGATCATCTGGGATCGATGGTCGGGGGCGGTGCTCTTGTCATTTGCGTGTACAGCTGGGCTTTAGGGCACTACACTCGATTCAGACCATTTTGGACCGAGGTATTTGAAATACTGAAGACGGTATTTTATCTAGCCACTTTCCATCTCGCCTATCTGTTCGTTGTCAAAATACACTTTTCCAGATTATGGGTTGTCAGTTCGCTAGCGTTATTGGTCGTCATCGTACCTCTGTCCCGATATCTGTGTCGTCGTGCACTGCATCTCAAAGGTTGGTGGCTGCAACCTACTTGCATTGTCGGTGTCGGTAGAAATGCAGTGCGAACTGCCAAGGCTGTGTCGAGCGATGAGTGGATGGGACACAAAGTTGTCGGGTTTGTGGATCTTGAAGGTAAGCTACCATCGGGTACGCTACTGGAAGGGCTGCCGGTATTTCCAACAATAGCGCTACACATTAAATTTAATCGTTCAATTGTAGAGAAGCCTAGTGTGGTGTTTGCTCTGGAGTCCAGCTCTCAGATGCATGAGTATGGGCACGAAATCAATCGATACATCATGGCATCGTCGCACGCTACTATTTCGCCGCCCATCAGTGGACTGCCACTATATGGCGCAGAAATCATTAATATTTACCGACACGATTCAGTCATTGTCAAACTACAAAATAAAATCAACTGTCAAAGCTCCCGCGTTGTAAAGAGAGTATTCGATTTAATACTGTCATCGCTTTTACTTGTCGCGCTTTCACCAATGCTGATTGTGCTGGCTATGCTTATCCGAAAAGACGGCGGGCCGGCCGTTTATGGGCACAAGAGAATTGGTCGCAACGGTAAATCTTTTTACTGCTTGAAATTCCGCTCTATGAGGGTTGACTCAGCACTTCAGCTGAGTCAACATCTTGAGCAAAATCCAGCAGCGCGCGTTGAATGGGACGCCAGTCGCAAGCTTAAGAACGATCCTAGAGTTACTGCTATAGGACACTTTAGTCGCAGATCAAGCCTCGACGAATTACCGCAGCTCTGGAACGTTATCAAAGGCGAGATGAGTCTTGTTGGGCCGCGGCCTATTGTGATTGAGGAATGCGAAAAATACGGTGATGATCTCCCCTATTATCTGTCCATGCTGCCAGGAATTACGGGCCTCTGGCAATCAAGTGGACGTAGTGACACAGACTACACCAAGAGGGTATCACTTGATGTGTGGTATGCCAGAAACTGGAGCCTGTGGCAGGACTTCGTAATTCTTGTAAGAACGCCTGTGTCGCTTCTGAAGGTAAAAGGTGCTTACTGAATCTGCACCCCACGCCCTTTGCATATAGCTAATCTCGCTACACGCTTGCGACTCGATTAGTCTGAAATTACAACCTTCAGCGCTAACACCTAGCCGTAAAGTAACTTGGTTGGCTTTATGATTTTTCCAAAATTGAAAAATGCACGTTTCAACCACTGGCCCGACGTTTTTCTTCGTGCTAAAAGTAATATTCCTGCTATCGGTAGGCAGACAATACCTCCAAACAATGCCTTCCCTGAAAAGAGAAATTGATTGGGGATTTTCCCATGGAGAGTTTGTATACGGCGAAAAACCTGGCCTTGAGTCGTGAAACGCCGAATCATAAACTTGGTGTTGGCGCGACTGGAATCAACGTCTTCATGAACCAATGCATCAGATGCCCAGCGTACAATCATACCCGCTTGAATGTTACGTATGAAAAATTCTGTATCTGAGCCTCCAGACCTTCCATAGTCCACATCAAAAACTGGCTGAGGAACATGCTGCTTATCAATTAAAAGGTTGCAGGTTGCAGCATAGGGAATTCTACTGCCATCCTCTCGGTTATCCGTATTGTGAAGATCTGAATTCACAATCCAATCCGGGGTGGTATCTGGATAGTAGGCTATTACTGGCCCTGCTACCGCATGTGTATCTTTGTTCCCTATTGCCTTTGCAAGCTCAACTAACCAGCTGTCAGTGGGGTACTCATCATCGTCGATGAAGGCTAATAGTCTTTCTGTGGATTCATTGAACAGGAGATTTCTGGCAACGGCAATGTTGTTTTCTGAAGACTGAATGACTCTGACCGCACAAAAATCACGCACGCTAGTATTTGTAACAATTTCTTCTATTCGATTGATGTAGCTTTGGTCACTGTTATTGCAGATTACCAGTTCGCATTGCCCAGGATAATGAACAAAGCTTTCCTTCAGATGCGTCAACAGTTTTTCAAGCGCATTCTCTCGACCCTGAATTGTTATTACCCCAACAGATATTGGTCTATGCTCCATAAAGCTAACTTTATGCTCTGATTGTTTACGCGTGTTGTCGATAATACATGCTATTACCAAGCACGGGGTACCTAAACAACGTGTAGAAACTATCTTAAAACGAGACCCCTAGCATTCTCAATGTTCGCAACTAAGTTATTAATCTACACGTCAATTTTATCGAGTTTGGTTGCGGGCTGTACAGCAGTTGCCAGAACGAATAAAGAAAGCAATGCGCTGACAACTACGCTTTCGCGTGTGGTCGCTCCTCGCGTACAGTGCGTTCAAATTCCTGCAAATCCCATTGAGTTTGGA
>JALZWO010000086.1 GCA_023300375.1 Granulosicoccus sp.
GGAGAATCCGTTTGAGACAACGCCGTCGGTAGATCTGATCAGTAATGCTGAAGAGGTTTCGTTGGTTGATCTGGGAGTGGGCTCTAGGGGCCCTGAAGTTGCGCGATTGCAGCAGGTATTGACAGATCTTGGTTATGAGCCCGGCACGACAGATGGGATTTTTGGCCCGAACACCGCCAATGCACTGAGTGCGTTTCAGCAACAACAGATCGGCTATCTGAATGACATTCTTGGCCGCACTGAAAACGTCGGTACTGCGCAGCGACAGCAACTGCTTGATGAACGCAATACTTTATTGGGCGAACAGCAGGACGGTATTGTTTCATCGGCTAGTTGGATTAGGCTCAGCAACCCATTGGACCTGGAAGCGGTGGCGCAGGTGTCGGCTTCACTAAGCACGGATGATTCCCCTTCATCCGTCGAAGATTCGCTGAGCTACATAAGGTCAATACTCAACAGGCAACCGGGTGAAGAATCACCAGCCCCGTTCGTGTTGGCAGGCTCAGGGACTCGCCTTGGTACGTCGTGGACAGACAGCCAGGTGATAAATATCTTCCAAAAAATCAGCACTCATACATCGGCTGATCAGAATAAGATCATAAAGAACTTGTTTGATGACAGGGATATGGACTCGCTTATAAATTTAATGGAACAGTCCGATGGACAGGTTCGTCAAGACGTGCTCGATGCTGTGGCGCAGCATTTGAGTGGTAAGCGTCTGAACAATTTTTACGAAGGCGCTAGTGATCAAATGCGACAGGAAATCATCCAGGCGGCAAACCGGAACGGATCTGAGGAAACGCAGATAGCTTTAGTGCACTTAGCCCAGCGCGATGCGCTCAGTTCGAACTTGGGGACTGAGACGCGTGGGCTATCGCATGCAGACAAAGAACTTCTGCTGGACATCGGTCAGATATCACTGGATCTTATCGGCATTTTCGAACCAACACCCTTCGCTGACGGCACCAACGTGGTGATCTCTATTCTGCGCGGCAATCTGTTTGATGCTGGATTGTCTGCTGTGTCGATTATCCCCTATATGGGGGATCTGGCCAAGGCGGGTAGACTAGGTTCCTGGGCTGCAACCGTTGAAACTATTGTCAGTCGGTATGGTGGACAAAGCGCGGAATATATCGCCTCTACGCCACTTGGCAGAGTTGCATTACCCGCACTGGAGCGCATCAGCAACCAGATTGATCGCGTACAGAATGCTGCAGGGGGTGCCATCTGGCGGAGTCTGGGCGAGGAGACTCAGCAAACCCTGCTGGATCTCAAACAGAAAATCGATAACATCCTTCCCAGCGGTAATGGCACCCTTCCATCCAGACCTTCTCGCCAAGCTTCAAACACTGATAACCTAGAAAACGCAGGCTGGAGTGATGCCCGCATTGCACGCGAGCTGGGCATTCGTAATACGCAGTTCGAAGTCGTGGATACTGTGGACAACTGGGTTAGAGAACACAACAGCACGGTCGATGCTTATTTCCGGCAGTTGTATACCCGAAACGGCGTGTACAACGAAGGTGCTGCCAACAATGCCAAAGGTAATTATGGTGAAATGAAAGCTGACCTGTTAATGACAGAGACGCATGGGTATATCCCGGTTGTAGCCGATGCAAATCGCTTGACCAGTCTGGATCAGGATTGGGGTAAGCAGGGTATTGATGGGATTTATCAGCGCACCGATGGGAGTTATGTGGTGACGGAGGTGAAGTCTAATGATATTGGGACTGCGAGTACAAATCGTGGGCAGCAGTTATCTAATGATTGGTTAGAAAATCACCTAAAAACGTTCGTTGATGATCAAGACTTGATCGACGACATACTTGAGGATGCGAGTCGAGTTTTGGTCAATTACGAATCGGTTCGCGCGGGTGATATTTCCATGCATTTTGTAGACGATTTTGGCAATAGTACCAATAGACGATTCAACCCCTAGAAATATATTAACTTTGCAATGAGTGGTTCAAACATGAGAGATCCGCATAAACCGCAGGACTATTACCTTCAAAGAATTGAGGTAGAAAAAAAGTCGATTTCTAGGCGAGAAGAAAAATTGACAAGTGGTAATTCTCGAAGTCCTAGCACAGCAGTAGGCGGTATCATGAAGAGCCATATTAGCATCGCTAAGAGCCTCTTTTGCTTGGGTGAACCTATTGAACGCCTGAATGAACCCGTACACGAAGCGATCACGGTCGCCAGAAAACACGACGTTGCAGGCATCGTTGGCAGTTGGTATGCGCCTTTTCTGGAAATGGCAAGTTTGGCAGTATTGCTCGATCTGGATCAAAGCTGGTTTGACAAACTTGGCGCGGTTGTCGATCGTGACTCAAAGAAGGATCGTTTGATGGAGAACCTGCTGTCCTACAGACTCGATGGCAGAGCGGTTGATGCAGTTACATCAACAGTTCTGCCTAGTGAAAAATTCTTGAAAGCTCTGACGCTGAGTAATACTGATAAGCAGCAAGCGGCGCAGAAAGTGCGCTCGTATCTGGAAGAAGACTGGCTTGACTCACTGCGTTGGCTTACCGCCGGTGAAGAAGTTCCACACGAGAGCAAGGTCTTGTATTTCGGCTACTGGGACTATGTCAGCGCAGCGATTACCAAACTGTGTGATCTGGATGATTCGAGTTATTGCGATTCACCTTACTACCCTGAAGATCTGATGCCTCGGTAGTGCTTCTTTATCTCCTAAAAATATCAGGACTGGGGTAAGCAGGGTATTGATGGGATTTATCAGCGCACCGATGGGAGTTATGTGGTGACGGAGGTGAAGTCTAATGATAATGGGACTGCGACTACGAACGACGGGAACCAGTTGTCGACTCGTTGGTTACGAAAACACTTGGATAAAATGTTCCCTGAAGATCCTGCCAAAGTACGTGAAATCCTAATGGAAGCAGATCGTGTTTTGGTTAACTATGAATCGGTACGTGCAGGTGATATTTCTATGCATTTACTCGACGATTTTGGCAATAGCACCAATAGAAGATTCAACCCCTAGCAACTTAGAAGCACTGCAATGACCAGCTCAATTATGAGAGATCCGCACAGAACACGAGATTATTTTCTTCGAAGAATAGAGATGGAGAAAGTGTCGATTGCTGACTGTGAAGCACGACTAGAACGTGGTAATACGCGACGACCTGGAACTGCAGTAGGCCTTATAACGAACAGTTATATTGAAATTGCCAAGTGCCTCTTCTGCCTAGGAGAGCCCCTTGAAAGCTTGTATGAACCCGTGCACAAAGCGATCACGGTTGCTCATAAACACGACTTTGCGAACATCCTTGGTAGTTGGTACGCTACGTTTCTGGAAATGTCTAGCTTGGCAATATTGCTCGACCTGGATCAAAGCTGGTTTGACAGGCTAGCTACAGTTGTCGATCGTGAGCCCAAGAAGGATCGTCTAATGGAGAACCTGCTTTCCTACAAACTCGATGACAGAGCGGTAGATGCAACAACATCCCTATTCGTACCAAAAGAAAAATTCTTGAACGCTCTGACACTGAGTAATACAGATAAACAGCAAGCGGCGCAGCAAGTGCGTTCGTATTTAGAAAAAGAGTGGCTGGATTCATTGCGTTGGCTTACCGCTGATATCAAAGTCCCGCACGAGAGTAAAGTCGGTTATTTCGGCTACTGGGATTATGTTGGCGCAGCGATAACCAAACTGTGCGATCTGGATGATTCGAGTTATCGCGACTCACCTTACTACCCGGTTGATCTGATGCCTCGGTAGTGCTTCTTTATCTCTTAAAAATATGATGCCTAACAAGACAGACGTTGTACTACGCGTAGCCAGTGGACTGGCTTTGCTTATAGGGGCCATCCTGTTCGGCTACTTCCACCGCAGTCCATGGAGCATTGTGTTGATGGGCGTGGTGTTCACCGCAGGCTATGTGGCCGGAAAGTGGCCGCTCTGGAAGGCGATGACCCTTGAACACGGCATTGTTTATTCAATAGTCAAACTACCACCGGCCTTCTTGGTTCAGGTAATCCTGGTAAGTGTGCTCTACATTATCGGCTATGGGCTGGGTGCACTGTTTGGAACGGCAAATGGAACGGTGCCATTGTCAGGGCAAGATATCATTGTGGCTGGCTGTTTGTTTGGCTTTTCACTAGGCCCGCTGTTGTTTGTTCCCAAGCACAAAAGTTGATTCGGTATTCGCGGATTAGGTAGTCGTGTTAGTTCACCGACATGCCACGAAGAATGCAGGGACGTTGATCTGATCAACGTGGGATAGAAGGAGTTTGTAAACCTTTAAGGACTTTATCAATGGTCCTGGGCAAGCATTTGATCGATTTAATCAGGCAGACATGCAGAACAGGATCAATATAGCTAACGGTGTGATATGAGTATGGCAACTTCAATTATTAACAATCTCGAGAATGAGCTTTATCACGACCCGGTTAATAACGAAGAAATCATGTCAAAAGAGTGGGATTTCATGAGCCTTGTTATCTCTAAACGTGGAAGCTCCCTATTTGGTTATCGATTTTACGGTGATGACTGGGAAGCGCACATTCCAAGTGGTTTCAAATGGACACGTATAACTAAAGCTCTTTACAAAGCAATGGACGAAGAAGGTAGACCCTGGATCAAAATGCTGATGTGTTTTAACAAGGAGTCCAATTCCTATGCCATCGAATACGAGTACGAGGATAAAAACCGCTGGTCATTAGGTGGCAAGGATATTGGCAGTATGGAAGAATTCGCTTTTTCATTAAAGCGGGAATAAAGCGATGACACAGCGCTCCACCGATCAATATTCAGAACTGATCATCGCGCTGTTAATGTTCGCACCACGCTGGATGATTTAAAGACAAAAATTGATGATGCATTAGCACGTGCACCTGCCTCGCTTACTCGCAATTTTGGTGACAACAATATCACCTGAATCCAGGATGAAAATGGCAATACAGTAGGCGTATCTGCTGTGCTGAGAGAAGTGTTCCCGACCCGTACGCATCCACGCAGTTCGGCAGAAAGTAGACTTGCAACCGAAATAGGTCAAAGCGGTAATGACACTGATGTCGGAGGACATATCCTCGGGCATCTATTTCTTGGCGAAGACAGTGGTCGATTTAATATCGTACCGCAACACGGCAGAGTTCGAACATCCATTGATTCACCCAATCTGAATCAAGGTGCTTATTCAAAAATGGAGAATGAGCTGGCAGACTGGATTGACCATGGCATGGAGGTAAAGCTTGAGATTGAGGTACTTGATTATGTGGATGGACGGCCCTCTTCTTTTGGTGTCACTTATATAGTTATAGATCCGGCTACGAAAAAGAAGGTATATGATAATGTAGATGTTTTTGACAATGGGCCCGGGCAACAGTTTGATCGATTTATTAGTTCAGACATGCAGAACAGGATCAATATAGCTAACGGTGTGATAGGAGTATGACAACTTCAACTATTAATAATCTCGAGAATGAGCTTTATCACGACCTGGTTAATAACAAAAAAATGATGTCAGAAGAATGGGATTTCGTGAGCCTTGTTATCTCTAAAGGCGGAAAATCCCGGTTTGGGTATCGATTTTACGGTGATGACTGGGAAGCCTTTGGTCCAAGCGGTTTCGAATGGATGCGCATAGCTGAAGCTCTTTACAAAGCAATGGACGAAGAAGGTAGGCCTTGGATCAAAATGCTGATGTGTTTTAACAAGGAGTCCAATTCCTATGCTATCGAATACGAGTACAAGGATAAAAACCGTTGGTCATTAGGTGCCAAGGATATTGGCAGTATGGAAGAATTCGCTTTTTCATTAAAGCGGGAATAGATGATGACACAACGCTCCACCGATCAATATTCAGAGCTTATCATCGCATTAACAACAGAGGCGATTGCCTGCACGCCACCGTCCTGGACATTGGGTGTGCTGTCGATTGACTGTGATGGCACAGCGATCAATTATCAGCTTAAAAATACACAGTCTGAAGACCTAGCAACGCTTAGCGATAAACTACGCAGCCTGTGTGAGCAGTTGTATGTTGTGATGCGTAATAACGGTGATGATTGGCGAGAGGCGATTATTAAATTCGAACAAAAAGAGAACGAGTGGTCGATGAACACAGAGTTCAAATACCCGGAAGCTAATCAATAGCGGGATCAGTTACAAACCTAATACTGAAGGGCTTCAACAGGCACACAGCGACGATAAGGATTCATAATCGCGATCCTCAAACTACAACCTTGGCAATAGCAGAAATGATGGCTCACCAGTCGTCGCCCATGTCTATCACCTAGTCGTAGATTGTATCTTTCTAATAGAAGTTGAAAGCTTTGGGCGGACGGTCGATATTCGCACTGTCTAGAAAATTTGGGCAGTATTTGAACCGCTGGTAACGGCCCGAAGCCCATCCTTTGGTTGATGCAGTGAGCACCCTGTTGCAAGCCGGCATTACGAGCGGTTGGGATTCAACAACGATCAATGCTATTGCCTATGGCCCGGTGCTCGATATGCGTCTGTTACCAGCAAGCCTTGGTGGCGCGGAAGGCTTTATCGCAGGCTCATTGGAAATGTTGGTGACTAGCTACGACGCCAACAATTCAGCGTTCGCAGAAAAGATTAGCCCTATACTCAATAAAATTAGTGACTTAATTGAGAACACGCCAAAATCAGTTTTCGATAAATTACCAGAGAACGTTCGGGAGACGCTGACTTCTGTTAAACAGAAGATGGATGAGGTTGTTGGTAAGGTTGAAGACAATACACCCTTCAGACCGACAGTCACTCCCAGTAGAACCGTTCCGACAGGGCAACTTGGTGGGAACACCTACTGGCCCCAAAACTCCCCTTATAGGCTCTAAAAGCGTTAAAGAGGATCTAGCCTGTGATCTCCCACGACGCAATGATCTCGATGGAAGCGGGAATCTCAGCGAAGAGGCGTTAGCAGGATTTGCAAAATTCTTTCTCACTACCTGTATTGGTCAAGTTAGTTTTATGGAAGAGTTGATCCAGCCCAACACCCTGCGTGCAAGAATTTTAAACTGTGCTGAGGATGAAATTCGTAACAACTACATGCCACTAAAATCAGACAAAGTCTTGGAAGCCGTGTTGTATCGCGGCGAGCTGCCGAAAGGAGATGTCGGTGACCTATTGAATATCAGTGATCGTGGAGCCAGACGTATTACATCGGCATTGTTGCAAAGCGGTGTGTTGACATCTAAATCACCACGCGCACCATTGCATTTGGCGTTCCCTGCAACGCTTGCGTCACGCTGGATGCCTGGCCTGTTCCTAAATAAATTAAGTACTAACTGAAGCGGATATTGTCGTATGACGTGCAGAGCCTACAGGGTTGTTGCACTAACCGCCAAGCAGACTTAGGGTTGCGATATCACATGCCTACAAGAGTTCTAAACCGTTGTGGCGTGTTCTGGTGGAATGGCGCAGGCCACGATTGGTGCATGCGCTATGTTTGGTGCTATCTGTGGATCATCGCTTGCCACGGCTGCAACCATGATTCGAGTTGCGATGCCGCAGATGCGTGCTCGTGGGTATCAAGATAGTCTGGCAACTGGTGCGGTTGCTGCTGGTGGTACCTTGGGCCTACTCAAGTAAGCCGAGTACTGTTTATCTCCAAGGCTTCGAGTAGGCGTAATGCCTCGTTAACCGTTGATAACTCAGATGAGCTCATGGTGGAAAACATCTCAGCTTGAAATTGGTGGGCAAGTGCTACCAATTTTGCATAGCGTTTTTTCCCCAAAGGCGTTAGTTGTGAATAGTCGATGCGGCGATCTTGGTCGTCGCGTTCTCGCTTTAGCCAACCTCGTTTATCCAAGCTATGAACGGCCCTACTCACTTTGGTTTTATGCATGTTTGAATGCTGGCAAATCTGTGTGCTGGTCAACATGCCCAGCTGACCTAGAGCCGCCAGTGCACGCCACTCCGGCCGAGTCATACCGAATTCTCGTTTGTAATGCTGGGCAAATTTCAAACTAACCGATTCAGATAATCGGCTCAGCCTGAACGGCAGGAACTCTTCGAGTATCAGCGGGCTTGTGGTCTTCTTCATTGGCGTTGATAGTTACAAAAGCAATGGTTACAATTGTAACTAAAGTGACCGCTAGGGGCGACAATGGTTCTCGAATATCAATCGGGGTTTGGCAACGATTTTGAAACTGAAGCGGTTTTGGGTGCGCTGCCGCAAGGGCAGAACAGCCCCCAGAACTGTGCCTTCGGTTTGTACGCCGAGCAGCTTTCTGGTTCGGCGTTTACCGCACCGAGAGGCCAGAATGAACGCTCTTGGCTCTATCGTATTCGGCCCAGTGTGCTGCATACCAACCGGTTCGAGCAGTTTGACGTTGCCCTGTGGCAATCGGCGCCGCATAGCAGATCATCGGCATTGCCGTTAGGCCAGTATCGTTGGGATCCGATTCCAGCAGCAGCACCCAACACCACATTCGTGGATGGGGTCAACACCATGACCACTGCGGGTGATGTGCAAACACAGACGGGTATGGCAGCGCATATCTATGACTTCAATACGAACGATGCAGACACCTATTTTTGTAACGCTGATGGTGAAATGTTGTTTGTGCCTCAACAAGGCGATTTGCGCCTATTTACCGAACTTGGTTGCCTGTTGGTATCACCTGGGGATATAGCCGTTGTGCCTCGTGGCATGATCTTTCGGGCGGATTGCATGGGCGACACTGCCAGAGGCTATCTGTGTGAGAACTATGGAGCGCCATTAACCTTGCCTGAGCGCGGGCCTATCGGTGCGAACTGTTTGGCTAACCCGCGTGATTTTAAAACGCCAGTGGCAGCGTTTGAGGATAAGGAAGTCGATTGTCATGTGATTTACAAATGGAGTGGTGAATTTCATCGTACTCTTATAGACCATTCGCCTTTAGATGTGGTGGCCTGGCATGGCAACTACGCGCCTTATAAGTATGACCTTTCAACTTTTTCGCCTGTTGGAGCCATTGCTTTCGATCATCCAGATCCCTCGATATTCACGGTGTTAACATCACCAACAGAGCAAGATGGAACGGCGAACATAGACTTCGTTATCTTTCCTCCGCGTTGGATGGTGGCAGAAAATACGTTCCGTCCGCCTTGGTATCACCGAAATATCATGAGTGAATTCATGGGGCTCATCAAAGGGGCTTATGATGCGAAAGAGAAGGGGTTTGTTCCTGGGGGCGCAAGCTTGCACAATCAGATGCTTCCACATGGGCCAGATGCTTTCGGATTTAATAAGGCATCAACAGACACTCTGGGGCCTGTAAAACTAGACAATACTCTGGCCTTCATGTTCGAAACACGATACGCGCAGAAAGTCACGCAATACGCGAGTCAACTCACTGGCTTGCAAGATGACTACATCGATTGTTGGCGTGATCTTAAACGCCGCTTTCCAAAACAAGATTGATCCTACATTTTCAACAGCTGGTTAAGGCTGTTCATTCGGTATCAGTGAACTATGAAACTGGCAACTAAACGTCATTCACGTAGAGATGGGCAATTGGTGGTTGTTTCCACCGATCTAAGCCGGTATGTTTTGGCAGAGGATATTGCACCGACCCTACAAGCTGCACTCGACGAGTGGGATAACATGGCTCCCAAATTACAGGCTTTATCAGATCAGCTGAACAGTGATGTAAACATGGGACAACACTTTGATCAGTTGGATGCAGAATCCCCACTGCCCAGAGCGTACCAATGGGCCGATGGCTCGGCGTATGTGAATCACGTGGAGTTAGTAAGGAAGGCTCGAGGTGCTGAAGTGCCTGAGAGTTTCTGGACAGATCCGCTCATGTACCAGGGGGGCTCAGATACTTTTTTAGGGCCACGCGATGATATTGAAATGCTCACCACCGATTGGGGTATTGATATGGAAGGCGAAATAGCGGTTATTACGGGTGATGTGCCATTCGGTGCAACTGCTGAACAAGCCAGCGATAGCATTCGTTTGTTCATGCTGGTGAATGACGTTTCACTTCGGGGGCTTATCCCCGCTGAATTGGCTAAGGGCTTTGGTTTTTTTCAAAGCAAACCTTCATCAGCCTTTTCTCCGGTGGCTGTAACTCCCGACGAGCTGGGTGAGGCTTGGGTTGATGGAAAAGTCCATTTACCCCTGCTTGTTGACTACAACGACAAACCATTTGGAAAAGCTAACGCCGGTATCGATATGACGTTTAATTTTCCAACCTTGATCAGCCACGCAAGCAAGTCGCGTGCACTCAGCGCTGGCACGATCGTGGGCTCTGGCACGGTAAGTAATAAAATGGATGGCGAGCCCGGCAAGCCCATAGAGCACGGTGGTGTGGGCTATTCTTGTATTGCTGAAATTAGAATGATCGAAACGATAAACGATGGAAAGCCAAGCACAACATTTATGCAGTTTGGTGATACGGTCAAAATCTCTATGACCGATGCTAACGGCCATTCTCTGTTTGGTGATATCTATCAAACGGTTAAACAGCGCAAAGCATGATTGCTGTTGTCATTGAATATGCACAACGACTTTCAATCGTCTACGTCATGAAAATCCTGTCAGTCGTGTAAGACAGTGGTTGGCGCTAGGTGATGATCGTGCGTAGTGGTGAGTATTCTATTTGGAATTGTGAATGTTTAGTCAGTGGCTTATCCAAACGCTAGCGCCCGATTAAAACGTGAGCAAACTCTTTGATGATTATCTGTCTGGCTGGTGAACATAACTTTGCTGCCTAGGCAGCAAAGTTATCACTCAATTATGAAAAACAAATCGGCTCGCTAAATAGTCCGCTCGTTCATCTGCTTTTCAATGTAGTCAGCCTGGCGAATAGCTAAACTCACAATAGTGAGCGTGGGATTCTCAGCACCGCCGGTTGTGAATTGACTGCCATCGGATACAAACAGATTGTCTATGTCGTGGCTTTGGCCAAAACCATTGACTACGCCGTCTTTGGCGTCGCGGCTCATGCGTAGCGTACCCAAGTTGTGCGTTGATGGGTACGGTGGAGTGGGGTAGGTTTGCGTGGCTCCTACCGAATCGTATAAGGCCATACCTTGTTGATACGCATGATTACGCATAGCGACATCGTTAGGGTGATCATCAAAGTGCACATTGGCTGCAGGCATATCAAATTGATCCTTTTCATCGGATAGGGTGATGCCGTTAGATTCTTGCGGCATGTCTTCACCCACTAGCCACATGCCCGCCATGTTCTGATAAGTGTCCATTGCCGCTGAGAACTCGCGACCCCAAGCCCCTGGATTGAGAAACGCTGCCATGAACGGTACGCCAATAGATAGAGTTTCCATTTCATAGCCACCCACAAAGCCACGATCGGGATTGTTGACGGATTCATCGGTGATTATTCCAGCCATGGTGGTGCCTCGGTACATATTAACGGGCTTGTCAAAGGCTGCATAAACAGAGCCTGTCATGTGCCGCATGTAGTTCCTGCCCACCTGTCCTGAGCTGTTTGCTAAACCATCAGAGAATAGCGATGACGCCGAATTAAGCAGTATGCGAGGGCTTTCAATCGAGTTGCCAGCAACACACACCACTCGGGCTTTTTGCTCGAATTGATTACCTTCAAGGTCTTGATAGACAACGCCCGACACTTTGCCGTTGTTGTCGTGATTGATTTTTAGAACATGTGCGTTTTCGCGCACTTCCAGATTACCTGTGAGTTCTCCTTTGGGTATTTCTGTGTAAGCGGTAGACCATTTAGCACCCATTTTGCAGCCTTGAAAACAAAAGCCAAGCTGTTGGCAGGCTGGTCTGCCATCTCGTGGTTCTGAGTTAATTGCCATGCGGCCGGTGTGGCAGTTTTTATAACCCAACTTATCAGCACCAGCTTTCATTACTTTGAAGTTGTTATTGCCGGGCAAACCTGGAATGCCATTAGTGCGAGTGACTCCCATTTTATCTTCAGCTTTGTCGTAATAAGGCTCGAGATCTTTAAGGGTGACTGGCCAGTCCAGTAGATTTGCGCCGTCAAGATCGCCATACTCTGTTCTGGCACGAAATTCATGCTCTTGTAAGCGAAGCGATGCGCCTGCCCAGTGCACCGTTGAACCACCTACCGCTTTAACAATCCAGGCGGGAAGATTGGGAAAGTCTTTAGCCACTCTCCAGTCGCCTGATGTGGTTCGCATATCCGTCCACGCGAGTTGGCTGAAGCTAGGCCATTCGTTATTCAGGTAATCCTGCGGTAGGTGCCTGCCGCCGGCTTCAAGAGCGACCACGCTGATACCTTTCTGCGCGAGTTCGTTAGCTAAGGTTCCACCACCTGCACCGGTGCCAATAATGACTACAACACTATTATCATTTACATCAAAAGGAGCTGCCATGAGATTTGTTTCTCCGCGTTAAGCTGTTGTTAGAATTGTATAAACGGCTACACCCACTGGATGTCGTCAAAGCCGCGTTCTAGGTAGCCACCTTTTTCAAAGGACGACCCTTCATAACCCAACAAATCCCAAACAGCTTCTTGGTTATACAAGCCCACAACAAGACCACCTCTTATGGTCTGAAAAAATTCACTATCTTCTATGGATTTCAGTATGGCCGTGCGCTCTGCCTCCCAGCCAACATTCAGGTAATGCTTATAGCCTTGGTCCTGAGCCAAGGTGTTTAAGGTGCCTACACCTTCTTCCAGAAATTGTTTGAATGGCGCATCTGCTGCGGCCTTTTCGTCATGTCCTTTAACCGCTGCAACGTAAAGCTCATCGCCAAACTGATCGTGCGGATAAATGTCTCTTGCCATTTGCACCAAGGTGGCCATCATGGACGGCTCACCTGATTGCACCTCCAATGCCCAGGTCGCCGAGCTGGCTGCCACAAATCCACCACCCACCACCATGCTGCCGCCAATAGCGACGCTGCGTTTGAGTAGTTGTCTGCGCGTAAGCTTGTGCAATTCGGACTTTCGTTGGGTAAAGGTAATTACCGAATCCGGAGTTGAGTCTGGTTTCATGAAATGGCTCCAAGGTGCTCGCTTGTGGACAGGGCAAGTGCTATCCACTGGTTATTGTTGATGTATCTTTAACTTCTGAATGCTTACCTGCCTTAAAAATAGAACGAAAAAAGAGATGAAGAACGTGACTATTTAACGGTATCTACCGTGCTGTTGCAGTACTTCTATTTCATAACCGTCAGGGTCTTTTACAAAGAAAAACTTGGCCAACAGCACACCCTCACGATTGAATTCAACAATGTCACGAGGCTGATAACCTAGAGCCTGCAGCTTTGCATGCTCTGACTCAAGGTTGTCTACACACAGTGCAAAGTGTCCGTATCCATCACCTAAGTTGTAAGGATCGTTACGACCCTTATTCACAGTGAGTTCCAGCTCGAAACTGTTTTCTGCATTACTTAGATAGACAAGCGTGAAGGATTCAAAATCTAATCGCTCAGCGATGTTTAAATCAAAGGCCTGCTGATAGAACTCAACAGAGCGTTGTTCATCAAGTACACGAATCATTGAATGAATGGCTTTCGCCATGGAACTCTCCTCATGGTTGTTGACTAGTTAATATCAGATGAGCAGTGCATTGGCTCAACACAGCATGATGCTCGCAATGGCGTCTGGTCTAATGAGTAGGCTTTACTATGCAACTAGAGGGTGAAAAAGTAAAGCTGATGCGAGGAGTGCTGAGCCAGGTGCGCGAGCGGCAAGGCTGCGGGTCTGAAGTGGCTTTTGCCAACTGGTATGTAAGGGCTTGTGAAAAACTGTATTGATCGATGGCTATTAGGTAAGGCTATGAGGATTCGGGAAACCTAACTGAGTGGGCGAACGTGGTCTGGCCATTTAGATACTTCCGGTTACAGCAAAAAAAGTGAGTACTGGGGCAAGGAATAACCTTTAAAGTATTGACAACCTACTAGTTGGTAGGTAATCTATTTAGCATGCAATCCAAATCCACAAGAGACCTCATTTTAGATTGCGCCCAGGGCCTAGCCCAGTCGCTAGGGTTTAATGCGTTCAGTTATGCCGATATCGCAACCGAGTTGGGCATTAGGAAGGCCAGTATTCATTATTACTTTGCATCCAAGCATGATCTGGAGGCCGAGTTGTTGGAACGCTACAGGGTGGGGTTTATTGCTGAGTTAAATTCCATAGAAGCTAACGTAGTGGGTAGCTCCAATCGTTTAAAGCATTACACGCAACTGTATTTAAATACTCTAAAAAACAACAGAATTTGTCTTTGCGGGATGATGGCATCTGATGTTGGCGCTTTACCTGAGGAACTTACTCCTTCCTTAAAGTCTTTTTTCAAAGAGCATGTAGAGTGGCTAGAAAAAATTATGAATGCAGGAAAAGTCGACGGTGAATTGTCGTTTGCAGGTAGTGCTCAATCGCAAGCCAATGTCTTTTTAGCTGCACTGCAGGGTGGACTACTTATCGCGAATGCAATGGGCGATGAGGCTGTATTCTCAAAATTAAGCCAGTCAATCGTTGCACAGCTTAAATAGCTTTTTTTTGGCCCATTTTAACTACCTACTAGTAGGTAACTAATTGTTACTTGCTGACTCAAGGTCGGCAAGTAAAGAGATGCACAGGCAATGCGTTCTGATTTTTCGGGGCGCTGCTTGATGTTGGTAGTGAAGTACTGGTTGGACGCAAAACAATTTTCTCAAAGGAACAGATCATGAAAAATGTAGGAATAAGCAGAAGAGCTTTGTTGAAAACGGCGGCGGCAAGCTCCTTGATAGTAGGTGCGCCTTCAATAGTCAGCGCAGGAAGCTTGAAAGGTGGTCCGATAGGTCAAGGCAGGGCGCCTATCGCAGATGGTTCCATGATGATCACTGAATTTAAAAACACCAAAATACACAGTTATGTCAGTCCGAATCTTACTGGGTGCGTAACCACACACATCATTGAAACACCCGCTCGGCTCATCATTGTGGATGGTCAACGCTCAGTGATTTTTGGTCAGCAAATACGCGAATACGCAGAAAAACTGGGTAAGCCTATTGATCGAATGATCGTGTCGCATTTGCACCCAGATCACTGGTTTGGTTCATATCAGTTCAGAGATGTACCCCTATATTCTCTGGAGAGCACGCAAAGCGAAATTGACGCTTTGGGCGATTACTTTATCGAGATCAGCAAGCCCTCATTGGGCGATCATGTACCGATAGAAAAGGTAGTGCCCAACAAGATCATAGCCGATGGCTCTAGTCATAGTGTTGATGGCGTGGTTATGGAATTTACCCACGTAACAGATGCTGAATCAGACAATATGCTAACTATTTTCTTGCCTGAAGAAAAGGTATTGATAGCGCAGGACATGTTGTACAACAACTGTCATTTGTTTTGTGGACACGGTAATTTTGAAGGCTGGCAAGCAGGGCTAAAAGCCATGAGAAAAGATACTTCCTACGATCTGGTACTACCGGGGCATGGTGAGAACACGGGTTCAAGGCAAGCGATTGATGATGCCTTGGTGTATCTGGAATTTGTGGAAGCTGCTTATGCCAAAGTCGACACAGGCGATGAGCTGAAAGCTGCAATTATGGATCGATATCCTTCATATCTTGCGTCTTCCTTGGTTGATATACAGAACCTGTTTTTGTTTCCGAAAAAGTAGAGGTAGTAGCAAATGAGACAATCAATACATCCCGTTGTTGGGCCCACCGTTTATAGCTGTGGCCGTTGCAGTACGCAATTCAAGGTTGAGTCAACACGGCAGACCGATTTAGTGCTTGATGTGTGCTCGAATTGTCACCCAGCGTATACGGGTAAAGAGATGAAAAGCGTAACGAACAATCGTATTGAGTCTTTCAATAATCGATATAAATTCAATTAAATACGCTTGAAAATGTCTGATTTAAAGTGGGCCCGTTTTGCGGGCCTGCTATTGCTGGTGAACGCCTGGGAGGGTCATTATTTAAGGCAAGGGTCGGTTCAGCGATGAATTCCCTACAAGAGGTCGGTTTAAGGTGTCCTGTTTCTGAGTGTAGACATGAGAGGTGCGGTTAGGGTGGCACCGGTGCATTGGTAAGAGTCGTCCGGTACAATGTTAGCGTGGATATTAGCGCTAACAACCGGTGTGGGTTGCGATAAGGTTAGTTGCCGATACTCGTCGAATCAAATTGGCGATATGCTGTCGTTAAATAGCCAAACAACGTACCCGGTGTGTTATCGCTCAACTGGGTTTAATACAATCTCTGAGAGGACTCTCTACATGAACAAGATCCACGCGACCGCCACTGAGGCGCTCGATGGTTTGCTGTTTGACGGTATGCAAATCGCCGCTGGTGGTTTTGGCCTGTGCGGCATACCTGAATTGCTCATAGATGCGCTGGTCGAGTCCGGTGTTAAAGACCTGAGCATCGCTTCAAACAACGCTGGCGTCGATGGTTTTGGTCTGGGCAAATTACTCGAAACACGGCAAGTGAAAAAAATGCTGTCGTCCTACGTTGGCGAGAATGCCGAATTTATGCGTCAATATCTAGCTGGAGAGCTCGAACTAGAATTCAATCCGCAAGGCACGCTAGCCGAACGCATGCGTTCGGGGGGTTGTGGTATTCCTGGTTTCTACACCAAGACAGGCGTTGGCACTGTCATCGCCGAAGGCAAAGAAGAGAAGGAGTTCGACGGCCAGACGTATATTCTTGAACGTGGAATTGTTGCAGACCTTGCGATCGTCAAGGCTTGGAAGGCAGACGACACAGGTAATGCGGTGTTCCGAAAAACAGCCCGTAACTTCAACCCTGTTGCGGCAATGTGTGGAAAGGTTTGTGTTATGGAAGTGGAAGAGATCGTGCCTAGCGGCTCGCTCGATCCAGACTCCATACATTTACCGGGTATTTACGTGCACCGCCTGATCCAAGGCACTCACGAAAAACGCATCGAACAACGTACCACCCGCAAGCAAGAGGAGGCTTGATCATGCCTTGGAATAGAGAACAAATGGCTGCAAGGGCCGCTGACGAACTGCAAGATGGCACGTACGTCAATTTAGGCATTGGTATCCCCACTTTGGTGGCTAATTACACCGGCGATAAGGACATCACACTGCAATCCGAAAACGGCATGTTAGGCATGGGCCCGTTCCCCTTTGAAGGCGAAGAGGATCCTGATTTAATCAACGCCGGTAAGCAGACTATTACTGAGGTGGACCGAACAAGCTATTTCGACAGTGCTACCTCTTTTGGAATGATCCGCGGCGGCAAAATAGCAGCCGCTGTTTTAGGTGCTATGGAAGTCGCTGAGAATGGTGATTTAGCCAACTGGATGATCCCTGGCAAACTGGTTAAAGGTATGGGTGGTGCGATGGATCTGGTTGCAGGCGTGGGCCGGGTTATTGTTGTCATGGATCACCAAAACAAGAAGGGTGAATCGAAACTATTAAAATCCTGCACATTGCCACTGACCGGCAAGGGTGTCGTTGATCGCATCATCACAAACCTTGGCGTGCTTGACGTCGTTGCAGGTGGTCTTGCCATCGTCGAATTGGCCGAAGGGGTCACGGAGCAAGAGCTACGTGATGCCACTGAAGCGGCAATTGTTTAAATAGATGTGGGGAGGTTATTCTCAGATTCCAAATTTGAGATTTTTCTGCCCCTATCGATGTGGCCGCAGTTCCAAGCACCATTGGAGTTGTGGCTGCAGGCTGCAGAAATAGCGCATACGCCGTCGCGTTGTGCCTAGCTTGTATTTTTTATATTTGGTCGCTTCGTTGCTAGCAGTTTATGCACTTGCCTAGCGTCTGAAAATGCAAGTGTGGAACAAGCTTAATTAAAAGTCTAATTACAAGCCTGAATCCTACCTAGTGCTCGCCTAGTGGCCGTCTAGTACATGCTGTCTTTTAAATCCTGATCAATCGTGCCACTAATGCGTTCGATTTCCTCGATGGGCTGATCTGTTCTGTGATGTGTCATTAGGTCCGCCAAGGAAGGTGCTTCGTTGGCTGGTAGGTGAGTTTTTTCATCCCACATTTTGGAACGCAGAATCGCTTTCGCACAATGGCCATACGCTTCTTTAACATGAATGATGAGAACAAGCTTTGGCAGCTTACCCTTAACAGCGAAGGGCTCGAGTAGCTCAGGATCATAGCTTGCCTGCGCGTGCCCATTAACTCGTAGAGTGATTGGTACACCTGGAATAAGAAACAGTAGGGACACTTGAGGCGACTGGACAATATTCCTCATTGTGTCGTAGCGCCGATTGCCAGGGCGATCTGGCATCAGTAGTGTAGTTTCATTGGCAACACTGACAAAACCGGCAGGGTCACCGCGGGGCGATAAGTCAGATTGCCCTGCATCGTTATGGGACGATAGGCAACAGAACGGTGACAACGCAATGAATTTTTCCATGGGTTCAGTGATGACCGTTGTTGCCTTTGCCCAGATACTATCCGTAGTGTCGCCACACACTTCACGTAATTTGGCTTCGTTGTCAATCAAATAGTCGGGCTTGATCAGTAGATCATTCATGGTTGCTATTGCGCTTTAGGGTTTGTGGGTCAATAGTATCGATTTTTCAAGGACTGACTAGAAAGCACCTATTGACGCTACAAACAACTCAAAAGGTCCGATCTGTTTCTCTGCAATCATTAAGCCTACTTGTTGCACGTTGGCAATAGTGAGCATTGGTGCATCACGCACAGCTCGGCCCCTAAACACAGCGTCGAAATCTGCAGCTGTAAATTCAAACGTCATGATTTGTGTTTTAGGCGCAAACAAGGCGCGGTAACTGACACCATCAAATCCGTTATTGATTCTCAGGTTCAGGTAATAGGACTTATTGGCAAATTGTTCGCTAGTGCTGCACGTGATGGATAAATGTTCAGCCGAGGCGGGTATTGGCCCTTGTTTTGATGAGTTCAAGGAAGAGCGCACCGATGCAAAGCCACCATTATTGCGCGTAGAAACTACACCACGAAAGGCTGCCACGCTATTACCCTTGTGTACAGTGGCAACTAACTCGCTTTGCGACACCCCACCCATCACTCTGTCATCGATGGCTTGCCATGAAAGCGTTGATTCAGATTGACTGAAATCGAACAGGTTCATGTTGATGATGTAGCAACGTTGCTTGCATGGCCTGTTTGCTCTAGTAGCCAATTGGTAATGGTGTTCAATACTCTTGAGTCGACGTCTTCGAGTGTTAATCGTAAATAGTTCTGCACCGAAGGCTTGCCGCTGTCGGCACGTAGGATGTGGGTTAAATCACTGAAGATATGATGTTGAACAGGTGTGCTGAGTAGGTCGACTATTTTGTTCACGTCAGTCGGTAGGCACTGAAGGTCTTTCTCGCCGCCAATGATGAGTGAAGGTACCTTAACTGCACTGTGAATTGCGCTGGCATCGTTGGAGACCATCTCACGAATCCATTTAGCGTTGATGACCTGTTTGCGTATCTTCAAGGTGTCCCGATTCGTTTTTTTGATTCGCTTTACCAGCTTTTTTTGTTTAGCAATCTGATCACCGCTTAAGCGTAGAAAAAATCGGATGAGCTTGCCGCGAAAGCCATCCAGTTCAGCAATTTCTCGGAGTGCATTTTCAGCTTGCCGTCTGATGATATTCTCAAAATTTTCGTTAAACGGTGTGAGCAGAATTTGTCCTTGAATCTGTGGGTTTGCAGCGCACAATTGTGGCGCTATCAAACTGCCCTCTCCGTGTCCCAGAACATACAATGGCACATCGATCACGGCATCTATCTGACGAACTTTGTCCAACCAGGCTTGCGCGTCGGCCACCAGATCTGAATGTCCGGCAGAATCAAATTGCCCTTTGCTGAGACCACAGCCGCGTTTGTCGTAACGCACGCTTGCAATGCCTTGTGCTGCCATATGATTGGCAATACCGTTAGATATATTCAGTTGCACTTGTAGAGAATTCTGGTTTCTATCCAGTGGGCCACTATCAGGCAACAACAGCGCTACGGCCTTAATGAGGGGGGTGTCCGAGTGCTGCGCAGAGGCATCGTTTATTGTGGGCAGTGTTAAGGTGCCTTCCATTGGATCCTGGCCGCTTAACAAAGAAATAGTTTGTTCACGGAAGTGGCTGCTGTCTTCATGTTCGATCATTGGCGTGTTGAGTCATGTTGTCTGCGATGCATATCGCGCGACAATACAGCATTCGGCGTAAAATTTGACGGTATCTGATGCCTTGGCAGATCAGGTTTTGCTGGCATTGTGCGCAGCTCCTCGGTACCCTGCGAGGGAACATATCCGTTTCTAGTAGCGAATGAGTACTCAAGCCCTGACAGTCCTGTTTGCTGACCTTGCCGATAGCACGCGTTTGTATCAAATGCGTGGAGATGCAAGTGCGCATAGGGCGGTTAGCCAGTCACTGCATTGTATGCGTGATGCCATTGAGTCACATGGTGGCAAGCTGCTGCGAACCGTTGGCGATGCATCGTTGGCCAGTTTTGAATCCACCGATGCCGCCTATGAAGCTGCCACGCGCATGCAGTCCGATCATGTGCGAACAGGTTTACAGCTCAAGGTGGGTTTCCATTACGGCGAGGTGATTCCCGATGCTGGCGATGTTTATGGAAATGCTGTGAATCTTGCGGCTCGAGTAGCGGACTATGCTGAGGCGAATGAAATCTGCATTACCGAACAAGCTTTATCAAGGCTATCACTTAAACATAGAGTTAATGTTCACTACCTTGATAACGTTGAGTTCAAGGGTATTGAGCAGCCGATGCCGGTATATCGAGTGCATTGGCGATCTGATAGCGCATCGACTGTGCTCGTGGCATCTGTACCCGATGCGCCGCGCTTTACCTTCGAACTTATCCTTGCATTGGATACACAGCTTGTGCATGTTGATGTTGATAACCCTAAGGTGACTCTAGGGCGATCTGCAGATAACGATATTGTTATGGAGTCTGATTCTGCCTCGCGAAGTCATGCAACAATCGAGCTCATTCGGGGTCGATTCATGTTGAACGACATGAGTACCAACGGCACCTATCTGGTGAGGGATGGATCGTTGCTTGAATTTCTCAAACGTGAATCAGTGTCGCTGGAACAACATGGCATTATTGGGTTAGGCTTTGATCCACAGACTGAGTCAAACTCTGTCATTAAATACCGCCTCGAATCGAAGGCTGACTAAACGTTATCTCAATGTAATTGTCTGTACGCATGAAGTCACAATGAAATAACGGTTAACATGATACTTTTGTAAATTAGAGTACGCAGTACACGGCTGCTGGTGACGTTATTTTGTCACTTGGTGTTGCCAGCGTTACAAGATTGAAAAAACAATTTGTATCAATAAGCACGGTGTACACGTAGCTTTTCAATGCACGGCCTCACACGTTATTGTATAGGCCAAGCACGTGTAACCGACAATTGGCTCACGTTGATCAACACATCATATTTGTTCACAGGGCAGTTAAGATTTTGTTTAATAGGGAAGAATTTATCATGCACGCTACACCCTCGTTGAAAAACAACGGGCATCGTTTAGTTGAGGGTATAACTAGGCTTGCCACAGTTGGACTGCTAGCACTTACTGTCAGTGCTTGCAGTGTTATAAAAGCAAACTTGCCGTTTGGAGCCTCGTCTAACAATGACGACTATGCGCTTATTTCAGCGAGCCTTCTTGATGCAGTAACTCAATACCCAGAGCTGGATTCATCAGTAGCTACTCTTCAGGTAGCAAGCCCCGAAAACGATTTTGAGCGTCAAGTAATTAAAGACCTCAAAAATCGGGGGTATCAAATTGAGTCAACTCCATCAAGCGATGTCGCTAACTCTGTTAAGGCCTCTGTTCGTGAAATTGATGACAGTGTAGGGCAGGCGTACCCTCTCTACTCTTTGGCCATAGGTAAGGTGTCTGCGGAACGGCAATTTAGCGTTATCGATGGCAAACCCGTACCGACAAGTGAATTGGCTATTCGCGGTGCTCAAGAGCAAGCTATCGAACTCAACGATACTCAGTTGTTTGGCCTGCCTCCAGAATCTGCGCTTAGCACAGTGGTGTTCAAGGACGTTAAGCAGGTCAAGGTCAAATCAATGGCATTACATGACCTACTGAATCCTGCACCCTCATCAGCGCTCTCTGATCCGTTGGATCGTTCCGCACAAAGCCCTGTTCGGGCCAATATTTACGATGTGCGGGAGTCTAACTACAGCTCTGTTTTCGTCGAATACGAGGATATTGAATCGGAGATTCTGGTATTTCCTAATGATTCACTTCAGTTAGGAGAAGTGAACAAGGTGATCATCGAGCGATTTGTTGATCAGATGAATACTGAGACAGATATTCTTTCGGTCATCGGATGTAGTCATGGTCAAACCAATATCAGCAACGGAAATTCAGTGCTGGCATTGGGCCGTGCTAATCGAGTTAAAGAGGCGTTGATGTTTTCTGGTGTGGCACACGACAAGGTGCTGGAAGAAGGGTGTTGGGCGCCGGTTGAGTTTGATGAAGTTATGCCGCGTAGGGGTGTTGTGCTCACACTGAAGCGCTCGAAGAACACCTGATGCACTTTTTTAACCGAACAAAGTTGATAGCAATGAATGTCAAGCAGTTGACTGCCAGTAAATTGCTTCAATATTGTGCTGTTGGAGTGCTCAGCGTATCCGCCTTGCAAGTTAACGCGGAAGAGGCCTTAGCTGAACCAGTCAATGGCAGCACCCCCGTAAATCTGTGGGTTGACAGAGCGCCACTTGATTTATTCATCGTTGAGTTGGCGGCAACTATCGGATTAGAGGCTGTTATTGAAGCTCCGCTGGAGGGGCAAGTAAGTGGTGTATTTAATGGCAAATTGAGTGACACGCTCGCGACAGTCGGGAAGCAGTATTCGCTGTTGTTTGATGTTGATGAAAACGAACTTAGTGCTATGCCTGAGTCTGCTCGTAGCAATGCTAGCGTGGCTTTGGTTAATGTAGATCTAGACGATTCAGCAGCCCTCGCGCTTTTTGATAATCTGTTGCCGGGTAATACTGTGGATTTGAGCGGCGATATGATAACGGTCAGTGGTCATCCATCATTTGTAAGGCGAGCTGCTCGGTTTGTAGCTTCCAAAGTATCTCTCGTGGAGCAGCCAGAATCTGAGTTCACGCTCGTGGAGCCGCCAGAATCTGAGTTCACGTTGGATTTATCGCTGGATCTATCGGTCGATCGTCCGGACGATCTGTCGTTGGGCGATGAGGCTGCGCAAACTGACACCGACGTCACTGATGCAGACCCTGAAATTGATGTTATTGATGCGGCAACGCAAGTAGTGCTGGAAGATTTGACTGAACCAAGCCTTGCGACTCAGCAGGATCAGAGCGTCTCACGAAAAATAGAGTGGGTGACTGATATTCCGGGTTTCAATACTTTTTAGTCTTGCTGAACGTTTGATGATTGGATAAAACAAGATATGAATGACGCGGGAAAAAATGATCAAACTACCGAGGATGATGCCAGCTGGCTAGACAAAGTTAGTAAGCCGCTGATTATTGTCGGTGCGCTAGCGTTTGGCCTCATCATATCGGACAGAGTTGAGGATATGCTTGAGGCGGATGACCAGCCTGATCTACCTGATGTGGTCGAGATCGATCGAGATGCTAGTCTGGTCGCCGATATCGAGGCGCCAGATGTTTCGGCGTCTTCTGGCGCAGTAGTCGCTACTGGAAATAATGCTGCCACAAACAACAATCAGCCCGACATAGAGGAGGTATTTGGTGCTCGCCTAGTGCTGGTCTCAGAGTCCAACGATCCCTACGTAGTAACGGCGGACGATCGTCGCATCGCAGTGGGCGATTCGGTTGACGATCAGACCACGTTGGCAGGTATCTCTCGTGGGCGTGTGATTGTTGATAAATCGGGTGGTCTCATCACGTTTGAATTACCTGAGCCAAAATTGCAGTAACGAGTAGCCCAGGTGGTGGGCTATTTTCTGAGGTCTGATCGAGCTCATCTCTTACGATCAGATTTCAAAGCTCATATGAGGCTGATGCACTTACGCCATGAATGCCGTTATAATGGCGCTGGGGCGATAGGTCACTCAAAATTGATAGGGATAAAAATGCGAGCTAACTTAAGATGTTTTTCACCCAATGCATTGCGCAAGTCATTGCCTTGTGTACTAGTGGTGTTCATGGGTTTGGTCCTGGCAGGATGTTCCAGTGGTGGAGGTTCCGACTCTGCCGGTGTTTCGTCGGATTCTGATCCTAGCGACGGGATCACAGAAGATGAGAACGGTGGTTCTGCTGACGTTCCACCAATTTTTGAACCTAGCGAAGAGGTCACAGAAGCTGAAGATGGCAGCATCACTGAGATAATTCGGGATGATATTGATTTCGGTAGATTGTTGGGGCTGCTTCAGCAAGCGGAGCTTGAAGTGCCACTAGAGGAAGACAATGAAGGCCTAGGTTGGACCTTGTTTGCACCACAGGATATTGTGTTTGATCAAGATGTTGAGTTTCAAGATCTCAATACGATCGCGGAACAAGTTGATCGGGCTAGAGGCCTTGTGGCATCAGGCAGATTTAATTTCAGTGATCTGATACCTGGCAGCTCTATCACCATGCAAGACGGCAATGAGGCTCTAATAGAGCTGGCTCCTGACGGCGCATCGTTACTGGTTGGTGGGGCTGTTATCGCAATAGAGGGCCGCGTTTTAAGCAATGGCGTACTACACCGTATAGACTCGCTAATCACCACCCAGTAGAAAGTGGAGAGGTTTCACGGCTTCAAAACAAAAACGGCCAGCATAAAAAGCTGGCCGTAATTTGATTTACTTGCTGTCTCTAGCGTCATTTAACACACTAGAGACAAAACATAAGCTTGGGCTCAGCTGATATCCACTGGCGAGCTTGTATATAACTTAATTGAATGTCATGCGAGTGGCTGTGATTTCTACCTCAACACGTCGGTTCTGCTGACGACCTTCAGGTGTGAAGTTGCTCGCTGCTGGTCGAGACTCACCCGCACCACTAATCTGCATAGATGCATCAGGGTACTGCTGGCTGATCAGAGCTGCCACAGTGGCGGCACGCTGCTCAGATAGGGCTTGGTTATAAGTCTCGCTACCACGGCTATCAGTGTGACCTGTGACGTTGATTCCAGTGATTCCTTTGTACTCGCCCAATGCTCCGAACAGGCTGTTCATTGCCGCTTCGCCTTCTGCGTTTAGAGTGGCTGAGTTAGTGTCGAACAATGTCTTCTCGCTGAACTCACGAGTGTCTATGGTGGCTACAGCTTTAGGTGGCTCTGGCGCTGCTTGAACTTCTTCAACCGGCTCCTCTACTACCGCCTCTGCAACAACTTCCTCTTCTTCTTCGATGCCAGCGCACTTATTTATGATGTTGTCGTCATTAAGGTCGTTTGTTTCGAAACATTCACCCCTACCGGTTTTCAGAACGCTGCCACCGACGTTGATATAGCCGCTACCAACTGCCTCTACGTCACCGTCAACACTGACGGAATGAGCTGAAACACCGAATGAGGCTGCCGTGAGGCAAGCACCCAACGTAAGCGCAGTACGAATTGACATAATTTTCTCCTGGGTTTTTTAATAACTAGCGATTGACGATTGTGGGGATTTTTGCCACGTTGAACTCTTTAATTGTGACAGAGAGCCTGCTGGCGCGTGCAAGCGATCGGGGTTTGCCCTATCGCTTGCACGATGTCTGCGATGAATCGCAGGGTAATTCAGTTACTCAACAACACCCTTAGCAGTAACCTGCACTTCAACACGGCGGTTGGCGGTACGTCCTTCACGTGTGGAGTTGGTGGCTATTGGGCTGGCTTCTCCTAAACCACTGCTAGTGACTGTGGCACTTGGGTAAGCTGCGGCGAGGAACTGTTCAACAGCGGCAGCTCGACGTTCAGATAATCCTTGATTGTAATCGGCATCACCTGTGGAATCGGTGTGTCCCACGACTTCAATGGCCGAGATTTCCTGGTAGGTTTCAAGTTCGGCTACCAATTCGCCTAGCGCTTGTTCACTCGCTGGAGTTAAATCTGCAGAATTACTGCCGAAGAGGGCTGATCCGCCTAAAGTGGCAGTGGTTACGATAGGCGCTTTTGCTACAGGCTCAGGCGCGGGAGCGGCTTCTGCCGCAGCTTTTGCTGCCTCTTCCGCTTCTGCTGCAGCGCGTGCTGCTTCTTCGGCTTCTGCTGCAGCTTTAGCCGCTGCATCTGCTTCATCATCGATGCCTTCACAGGCGTTAACTTGATTATCTTCGCTGAATCCACCCAGCTTGAGGCAATTGCCCGCCGTCGTTCGGACAGCGTTTCCGCCAATATTGACGTAACCCTGGCTGCCAGCAGGAATCTCGATAGTTCCGGGTAAGGCGACGGTGTGTGCACTAACGACACTGCTACTTACTAGCAGAGCCGCGATTGTGCTGAGTGTTTTTATGTTTTTATGCATGCTAGCTCCCACTAGATGTTATTGATCTTGAATTTTCTATCGGTTGATCTCCCACTAGGTGGAAATACTTACCGATTTTATTATAACTAGTTGCAACAAAACTGCTGTTAGTCCTTGATTGCCGTCACCCAGAGTGCTCGAGGCTAGTCTCACCAGCGTGCGGGAGACAAACCAACGAACAGCTTTGCAGCAAAGATTCTGAACAGTTTTGTTGTATTTTTGTTGTATATAGCGGTTCTTGACTCGATTGTAAACTTATAAGGTATTCAAAATGTGTGAAAAAAACAACAGTCGAGTGTCAATTACCCCCACAGCTGTCAAGGAGTGTAGGCTATTCACAGCAATTCAGAGGCAAAAGGAGCTTGCCAGTGCATATTTCTCACACATTGTTTTCTCGATGTTGGCTTGCAGGCGTCAATCGCCTGAATAGTGATTTTTACTGCAGCCTTTGTTCGCGACGTGGACAGCCGGGAATTGATCTTTGCAAAGCCTGTGAGCGGTGGCTCAAGACATTGCATTGGCAGACACCCCAAGGAGCGCTGACCACCCTGTGCCTTGGCTGTGGAGAGCAAGTGATGGTAGGTGCTGCGTATGGGCAAGAGTGCGAAGATGCTGGGTCATGTGGCGGGTCCTGTAACTACTGCAAGAATTGTCTCCAGCACGGTGAGCAGCTATTTACTCGCATTGTTGCGCCCTACCGCTATGCGTTTCCGCTCGACAAGTTAATAAAAAGAGTTAAATACGCTGAGGATCGGCAATTTGCTCGGGTTTTGGGAACCTTGTTAGGGCGTGCCATAGAGCGTGGACCCGAGGGGCCTTTGCCCGAAAAACTGGTTCCCATGCCATTGCACGCATCAAAGTGGCTGGAACGCGGCTTTAATCAAGCAGAAGATATTGCCCTCTGGTGTGGTAAGCATCTGGCAATAGAAGTTGCGCCAACCTTAGCGAGGCGAATTGCTGATACCGGTTCGCTTGCTGGTTTGAGCCGAGAAGCCCGCAAAAGCCGGATTCTGGGCGCGTTTAGAGCTGACGACGATGTGTGGGGTAAGCACATCGCTATCGTGGATGATGTTATGACGACAGGGGCCAGTGCGCGTGAGTTGTCGCGTGAACTCTACGACAGTGGTGCAGCATCTGTGGAGCTCTGGGTGTTGGCGCGTACATCCAGTACTCGTAAAGTATCCGCACTTTGATCGCCCGTTTTATTGATGTTCTCAGCGTTATGGGAGTTAAATAACTTGTCGCTGAGCATGCGTTGAACAGCTTCTGGCATGTCGATACTTTGACCACCTGGCCATTCGCTCCACAAAGCGAGGTAATCGAGCCGTAATTGAGCTGATTCGTTTGACAGTTTCTCTAATGCGTCGAGTGCATGCCCGTCCATATGCTCGACAACACCGTTCATGCCATTGTGCATGCCTTGTCTCGCTGCAGCCTCAGTGGAGGGCCTAAGGTAGGTATGAGCCATTGCTGGTAGCAGCCAACTCACACCAATCAACAAAGCACCGTTAATGGCGAAATTGCTGTTGAGGTAGGCACTAGGATCACTGCTTCCCGCTACAAAGCCGCTCACCACGCGGTAGCTAATCCAGCCCAGTGAGGCGAGAGGGAGCAATAAGCACAGACGTCCCATGAGTTTGTGAGCTCTACGATGCCAGATTTTGCCGGGGTGCAACAACGCAAGGCTCAGCGAGTTTTGTAGTTTGAGCTCGACACCATCGGTCAGCGTTGTGCGCGCACCCTGGAACGCATTGTTGAGTGCCGTCAAAGGTAATTGACTCTCGTGCGCTTGCTGGTTAATGAACTGTGTCAGCACAGTGTCCAGCCGGTCGGTAATGGTGGGTGCCAAGCTTGCGGCAGTTTGTTGCGCTGCAGACATCTGGGCGGGTTCTTTTTGTGAGCTTAGACCGAATAAGCTGCGCCAGAATGGCGTGTCATCGACATAAGTTTGCGCTGCTTGCTCAATAGGTAGAAGCATGGCTTCCCTGAGCCTTAGCTGTTGTTTCTCAAGGGTCTCACCCCAGCGAGCTGGCAGGGCATCGAGTGTGGGCTGATCGTCCAAGGCGTTGAGCCACGGATCACTTTGGGATTTCAATTGTTGAAGGCGCGCCAGTACGCCGTATTTTTGTAATGCGTGTACGATTTGTTGATCCGATAGTTCAATCAATGTTTTCTGCAGTGGCAAAAAATCGTCCGTAGCGATTTGTGAATCAGACCCGGGGGCATGTTGTGGATTGGCGCAATCGGTGCAGAATATTAAGGGGTTAGACAATCCGCGAGTTTCTAGAATGTGGGTGAAGTCGGTCAGTTGAGCCTCATCTCCACGATCCCATTGATTGATCACAAACAACCAGGCGTGTTCAGAGGCATGCCGCTGCAATAGTTGCCAACCCATATCATCTCGGTAACGCTCCGGGCTCACCACATACAGCACCACATCCAGATGTGGCATCCACAGCTCAACCAGCTCACGGTTGGACTGCTCGACACTATCGAAATCAGGCATATCAATGAACATGATTTGCCGGTAATCGTCATTATTATGAAGGGCTGTGCGCATGCGCTGCATAGGAAACGCATCGGGAAGTCGGTCGACCGAAATGGAACGATGGATGAATACAGTAATGTCGCGGGAGGTAGGGCGCTCGGCACTAGCACGCGCCACGTTCTGGCCTGCCAAGCGATTAAGTAGGCTGCTCTTGCCCACCCCGGTGCCACCGAAAAGCCCAACAACCAATGGTCGAGCTGATTCGTCAAACAGTTGCCCAGGGTTGGCGCCACTGGCCGAATCTACCGCATCTAGCGCGTTCTCGGCTAGCCAACCGTTTGCTATGGCACGGGTTGCCCACGATTGCAGTCTTCTATGTTGTGCAGCTGGCAGCTCTGACATGACAGGTTTGTCGTATGGTTACGAGAAGAAGTTTTTTGCAACAGGATACACCGATCAGCGCAGTGGCTAACCTTCCCGACAACAATCAAGAGCACGTTTTGCAGGCAGGCTTTGCGTGCGCAAGATCAATTGCAGGCGATGCACCAGCGCTTGCTGAGGCTGCGGACAACACGTTACGCGCGAACGATGCGGCTTCTCTGGCGAGCGTTGCGGCAACACCGATCGAGGCGGCTGCCGATCAGTCGAAAGCGATGCCACGTGGTGCGCTGGATTCGTTGGCGTTACGCACCGCTCACCATGATGAGCAGTTACACCGAACGTTGTTACCCAAACAGTCGATCGAACGTGTGCTGTTTGATGCATTCGAACAGGAACGCTACGAGTCGATCGGTTGTAATCAGTATAAGGGGGTACAGCTCAATCTTGAGGCCCGTGATTTAGGCGCTACTGATGGTCGGATTACAGAATCAGAAGGCGCAGACTCTGAGCACCTGGCCTGGTCAAATGCTGCGCATCTGTTAGCGCGATCGGCATTACGAAACCACGCGGCAGCAGCTACGCAAGCGGCTCATGTAATGGATGTGGAATATGCAAAGTTGCAAAGCGTGTTTGGCAACTTGGATAATTGGCCTAAGCATCTGGCGCATGACCAACAGGCCTTTGCGCTGCAGGTTCTTGCCAAGCTTGACGCGTGGCACCGCGCGGCAGCTGATGACAGTGATGACGGACAACTGCTCGTAGCTGAAGAGGCTGCGACTAACGATACGATGCCCGATGAGGAAGATAACGACGAGGAGCTCACAGCTGAAGACAAGACTGCTGTGATAAGTGATGCTGACGACGAGACTGATCCGAGCTCCATCGAGACCCAAGATGAGTCGCAGGCAGATCAGGAGTTGGCGGATCAATTGCTCGATGAGGCGCCCTCTGCAGGAGCGGATCCGTTTGTTACCGTCAGTGGAGCTACAGCACCTTACAAGGCGTTTACTACTGAGTTTGACGAGGTATGCTATGCCTCACAATGCGCAGATGATGAAACGCTGAGCCAGCTGCGTGAGTTGCTTGATGAACATATCAAAGTACATTCGCGTCTCGTCAGACGTCTTGCCACTCGATTGCAGCGAGTGCTGTTAGCTCGCCAACGTAGACACTGGCAGTTTGATTTGGAAGAGGGCTATCTCGACTCAGCACGTCTGGCACGTGTGCTGACCCAGCCCCTAGTGCCGTTGAGCTTCAAATCTGAAAGTGATGCACCCATGCGCGGAACGGCAATCACTTTGCTGATTGATAACTCGCGTTCCATGATGGGCAAGCCGATAACCATCGCCGCAGCGGCTACAGATATTCTTGCGCGCACACTTGAGCGTTGTGGCGTAAGCGTAGAGATTCTCGGTTTCACTACCGTGCATTTGCATGGGGGGAGTTCAACTGAGTTATGGGAGGCGCAAGGCAAGCCTGGTAATCCGGGCAGGCTCAACGATCTTCGGCATATGATTTACAAGTCGGCTGACACCAGCTATCGCAGTGCCCGACGGCAGCTAGCGCTTATGCTTGATCGCGACATCCTGAAACAGAACATTGATGGTGAAGCCCTGCTGTGGGCGCATCAACGACTACTGAAAAGACCTGAACAGCGCAAAATACTGATGATGATCTCCGATGGTGCGCCGGTAGATACCAGTACTCTGGGTGCAAACGATGGAGACTATCTGGTTCGGCACCTACAGCAGGTCATCAATGACATTGAAACGGCTGAGCAAGTTGAGTTGCTGGCCATTGGCATAGGTCACGATGTATCGCGCTTCTATTCACATGCGCTTAATGTGTTTAATGCGCGTCAGCTTGGCCCCGCCATGCTTAATGAATTGGAGACCTTGCTACGCAAAGCCGCGTAATCGCGTGCAGAAATACGGCTGTAGTATCATTCGGCGGTGGTAAGCTCAACCCATTGCACCCTTAGCGACATTCCCAAATACATTAACAAAGAGGCTAGAACTGTATGTTGAAAGAAGGCGATAAAATTCCTGATGTGACCCTTAAGCAAATGACATCTGAAGGTCCAACTGATGTGTCATTAACGGACTACTGTGCAGGGCGCAAGGTGGTTATTTTTGCTTTACCAGGAGCATTCACTCCAACGTGCTCAGAGTCGCATGTACCAAGCTACTTAGCGCACGCAAAGGCCCTGCGTGATAAAGGCGTTCAGGCGGTTGCTTGTATTTCTACTGCAGATTTCTTCGTTATGGGTGCTTGGGGCAAAAGCCTGGGCACCGCTGAGCATGTTGATATGCTTGGCGATGGCAACTCAGAATTCACTCGCGCAGCAGGCATGACGCTCGACTTAAGCGGCTTTGGTCTGGGTGAACGCTCGCAGCGTTACGTGATGGTTCTAGAAGATGGCGTTATTAAGCATCTGGCTGTTGAAAGCGATCCTAGCGCTGCCACAGTAAGTGCTGCAGATGCGGTTTTAGCAAAGCTATAGCGCGTCATATCATTCACGCCACGACAAACTTTGCATGCTTGTCGTGGAAGGGTGTTTCAGCATTTACGCTGAAGTTATTATTATTCAGCTACACACCCATTCACGACATTCCATCGAAGGCGTCAACTTTTCTAGCTAAATCAGGTTCGAGTCGATTAGCCATCAATTCTGGCCGATCCAGTTGGTCAGTCAGTTTTTGCAAATGTTGTTTTAAGCCTTTGTTGAATACCGCTTCTCGAATGTGTTCGCGCTGCTGCCGCTTCAGCTCTCGTTTCATGGAATCGAGGTAGCGGCCCAAGGCACTTTCTGTCAATAACGTAGTGACCGAGAGCATGGCTGGTGCCAGAATAAGATCGGTTGGAGCCAAGCCTCCAGATTTTACAGCCAAAGCCACTCCAGCAGCATCAGCACTCGCTCTGGCGGCTCGTAGCATATTCAGTAGAGCAGGTTGAGTTTTGAGCTGTTCGTGCAATTTGACAGCTGCAGCATCAATGTGTGGTTTGAATGTCTCAATGGCTTCAACACTGGCTTGCTCGAAGTTGAAGGTGATGCTTGGCAACGAGTCTCGCAACTGTTTGGCCAATGCACCCCATAGAGGATCTTCACTCGATTCGAGCAGAGCTGTCTGTAAATTGGTTGTCGTTTTCTCGAACACATGACGCAGTGCCAGTTGTTCCTGATCTAGGGGGTGGCCATTGGCATCTTCAGTGATTGCTGCATCTTTGGTGAGTGCCAAGCGGCCTACGCCTAGAAGTTTGCGGGCAGGCCATGTGATCAGTTTTCTTGCCTGTGTGAGAGCAGGTGCGATACCCGGAATCTCCAACAGCGTTAGCAGCTCTGCCAACGTTTGGTTGAACGTGTCGTATTTGTCGGCGTTGTTGAGGTATTGATCGACGTAATGTTGATCAGCATCTTCGATGGCTTGGGTGATTAATTGTTTCCAGCGCTGACGTGAGCGAGACTCTGTGACTACAGGTTCGAGCCATTTGCGTTCATTGGCTGAAATAAAGTGTTTTGCATGCTCATCAAGCTGCGCGACGCTGGTTGCGGACAGCAGTGTTGAAACAGACGAGTGCAGTGCGTGTTGGTAGTCGGTGTTTAGTGGTAACTTGCCGTTGCCGGCGTCTCGTTTCACAAATGGCAACATAACGCGGGCAGGTGGCGTATCACCAAAATGCATACCCCAACGTGCCGTAATTGCATTATCGACCACTTCCATGTCATGAGGATCAACCTTGTTTACACAGATAAGCAGCGGCTTGCCTGCTGCGTGTATCAGGTCCAGCATATCCCAGACACGCTGATCAGCGTATTTGTCTTTACTGACAACAAGTAATACAGCATCAGCAAGTGCTGCGATTTTTAGTACGCAAAGCTCATAGCGAGTGGCAGATATTGAGTCGAAGTCGGGTGTGTCCCAGACAATCGTGTTGTCCACTAGTTTGTTGTTCGCACATTGCGTCGTTTCAAGGACATAGCTATGCAGATCGCCTGCGTTCAACGTGTGCGCTGGCACGCGTTGCAGAGGTGCCATCAGTGATTGCACCAAGCTCAGATCTTGTGGCTCAAGCTGTTGTGCATACCCTTGCGCGTGCACAGTAAAACCTGCCAATGCGCTTTGGGCGGCTGCCTCGCTATCAAGTAGAACATTCACCAGCGTGCTTTTGCCCGACTGGGTTGGGCCTAGGATGGCGAGTTGAGAGGTTCCTGTCGGATGCGTTTGATTGAGCTCTACACGCTTTAGCAGTGCGTCAGCAAATTGCAGTTCGGTTAGTGACTCAGCCAATGACGGGTCGAGTGTTGCGGCATCAACAACCACACGTGAATAGCGATGAGTGAGCGCAGATATCCACCCTGAATCATTGGTAGTGCTCATGGGTACACAAGATAATCGACAAACAAAGCGATAAAAATACTCATACCTAACCAGTTATTATTCAAAAATGCCTGCAGGCAGCGCGCTGGATCTCGCCGTCGACTAATCCAGAGCTGATAAAGAGCAAACCCTGCTGCTACTAATAGACCTGCCGCAAATACTGCGCCACGTCCCTGTTGAGCGCCAATAAATGCCAAGATGCTCAGAACGCTTGCTTGCAAGATAGCAACCATTAACAGATCAAATTCGCCCCAAGCTATGGCCGTTGACTTGATCCCGATGGTCAGGTCGTCGCGTTTATCTGCCATGGCGTAGAGCGTGTCGTACGCTACTGTCCATAATGTTGCGGCAGCATACAACCACCAGGCGACAGTTGGAACGCTATTGGTTTGCGCCGCAAATGCCATAGGTATTGCACAGGCGAAGGCGGCGCCTAGAACAACTTGCGGGTAGTGGGTGTACCGTTTGCAAAAGGGATAGACAACGGTTAACGCAACAGCCAAGAATGACAGGGTAATGGTTAGCCTGTTGGTCATCAGTACCAGAAAAAACGCCAAACCCATGAGCACCGCTGTTGTTGCCAGTGCATCTCGAGATTTGAGTGCTCCTGTAGCCAGAGGGCGATGGCGGGTACGCTCGACACGGCCGTCTAGCTTTCTATCTGCAAAATCATTGATAGCACACCCGGCAGAACGCGTAAGGACGGTACCGAGCACAAAGATTAACAAGGTTGGCCAGTGAGGCATGCCATTTGCTGCGAACCAGAAAGCCCACAGCATGGGCCACATAAGAAGATAAATGCCAATCGGCCGATTCAGGCGTGTCAGTGCTATGTAGGCCGGTAATTGTTGGGTCTTCACTGAGATATTCACGCTGGTAACTTGCCTGAGGACTCTTGAGGGTTTTACAGCGTATTATAGTATCTCGATTGGAACACATAACCTTGCGTCCTACGGAAGGTTGGTAGTGTCTTTTTCAGTATATTTTAGTAGCGCGATTGGAACCTCTAGCGTGGCCGCTAGCCAAACAAGCACACACGAGACAGCACGCATGACCCATTCATTTGATTACGATCTTATTGCTATTGGCGGTGGCAGTGGCGGTATCGCCACGTGCAACCGTGCGGGCCTTTACGGCGCCCGAACCATGGTTATCGAGAGCGATCCAGTATTAGGGGGCACGTGTGTCAACCGTGGTTGTGTGCCCAAAAAAGCCATGTGGTACGGCGCTTCTATGGCGCATGCCTTGCGTGACGCACCCGCTTATGGATTTGATGTAACGGTAAACGGTTTTAGCTGGGAGGCGTTGGTTGAAAAGCGTGAGAAGTACATCAGCAACATAAACAATGCTTACGCAAGCTATCTGGGTAAAAACAATGTTCAAATCGTGCATGGCTATGCACGTTTGCTCGACGCGAATACCGTGGAAGTTAATGGCGAGAAGCACAGTGCCGAACGTATTATTCTTGCTCCAGGTGGTTATGCTCGGGTGCCAGAACTTCCGGGTAAGGAGCTTGCCATTACGTCCGATGGATTTTTTGAGCTAAAACAACAACCTAAAAAAGTACTGGTACTAGGTGCTGGTTACATCGCAGTTGAGCTTGCCGGAATGTTGCAGGCAATGGGTTCTGATGTCACTTTAGGTATTCGCCATGAAAACTTTTTGCGTGACTTTGATCTAATGTTGCAAGAAAAATTAATGGAAGAAATGCAAAGTGATGGCGTCACTATGGCAAAGAAGTTCAGCGCTGCACGGCTTGATAAAGTCAATGGCTTAATCGACGTTACTGGCGAGAGTGGTGAGGTGCTAGCAGGCTTTGATTCAGTTATTCTAGCTATTGGACGTTCACCTGCTACTGATAATCTTGGTTTGGATAAAGCAGGTGTAACCACTGATGCCAGAGGCTATATCCCGGTTGATAAATTTCAACAGACCAATGTGCCAAGTATTTTTGCTATTGGTGATGTGACGGGTCAAGCTGAGTTGACGCCGGTTGCCATTGCAGCGGGTCGTCGTCTAGCCGATAGAATTTATGATGGACAGGAAGGACGTCATCTTAATTATGATCTCATACCAACGGCTGTTTTTTCCCATCCGCCTATGGGCACCGTGGGGTTAACAGAGGTGCAAGCGCGTGAGGCGCACGGTGATGCGGTCAAAATATACGAGGCCAGTTTTACGGCTATGTACAACGCTTTCACGGAGCATAAGTCTAAAACATCGCTGAAGCTAATTTGTGTGGGAGATGAAGAGAAAGTCGTCGGAATTCACATGATTGGTTTAGCAGTTGATGAAATGCTGCAAGGCTTTGCAGTGGCCATGCGCATGGGTGCGTGTAAGCGTGACCTAGATGACACTATTGCTGTTCATCCCACCAGCAGTGAAGAGCTGGTAACGCTGCGCTAGGGATGGCAGGCTACCTACTTAATTTGAAACATAAAGGTTACTGTCTTTCCTGCAAAGCTGCCACGTCATTCCCGCGAAGGCGGGAATCCACATGTCGGAGTGTCGTGCATGAATCCCCACTTTCGTGGGGATGGCAGTTTAGCTAAGCAATGCCTTGGCTTTGCAGATAGTCTTCGTAGTTTCCACGATAATCGGTATAGCTGCCTTCGTCGAGTTCGATGATTCTTGTCGCTAGTGAGCTAACAAATTCACGATCGTGGCTGACAAAAATCACGGTTCCTGAATACAGGTCAACCGCCAGGTTCAACGACTCAATAGATTCCATATCGAGGTGGTTTGTGGGTTCATCCATAATCATGACGTTGGGCGACAACATCATGAGTTTGCCGAACAACAATCGGCCCTTTTCTCCACCCGACAGCACTTTGATGGGTTTTGTGATGTCATCCTTGCCAAATAGCAGTCTGCCCAGAATGCCGCGAATTTCCTGCTCATCGTGGTTTTCATTGCCCCACTGGCTCATCCAATCAAGCACCGTGACGCTTTGATCGAATTCTTCCTCATGGTCTTGAGCAAAATAACCTAGCCGGGCATTTTCAGCCCATTTTAAATGGCCTGCAGAGGGATCCATCTCGCGAGCCAACAGTTTTACGAACGTGCTTTTCCCAATACCATTAGGACCAATAACAGCGACTTTCTCGCCAGCTTCGATCATCAAGTCTAGCTTCTTGATCACTGTATGGTCATCGTACCCTGCTGCAATATTTTCTAGTTCTGCAGCGTTACGGAATAGCTTTTTTTCCTGCTCAAAACGAATGTATGGATTTTGTCGACTTGAAGGCTTCATCTTCTCGATGGCCAGCTTGTCTATCTGCTTTTGTCGAGAGGTTGCTTGACGAGCTTTGGATTTGTTGGCCTTGAAGCGCTCTACAAAAGCTTGAAGATCAGCGATTTGGGTTTTCTTCTTGGCGTTGTCGGCGTACTGACGTTCGCGAGCCTGTGTGGAGGCCAGCATGAAGTCGTCATAGTTACCCGGGTAGACTTTGATCTCGCCGTAATCCAGATCTGCCATGTGGGTGCAGATGCTGTTGAGAAAGTGACGATCGTGAGAAATGATAATCATGGTGCTGTTGCGTTGATCAAGCACGGATTCAAGCCAGCGAATCGTATTGATGTCGAGGTTGTTGGTGGGCTCATCAAGAAGCAATAAATCAGGATCTGCAAATAGCGCTTGCACTAGCAACACGCGGAGTTTGTCGCCCGGAGCCACTTCGCTCATCAGTACATTGTGTTGCTCTAGCGGGATAGAGGCGCCTAGTAGTAGCTCGCCAGCACGCGCTTCAGCGGAGTAACCATCCATTTCGGCAAATTGCACCTCTAACTCGGCCACGCGCATGCCATCGTCTTCACTCATTTCAGGCATCGAATAAATTTTGTCGCGTTCCTGTTTGACTGTCCACAGCTCCTTGTGACCCATGATGACTGTATCGAGTACGGTGAACTCTTCGTAACCGAACTGATTCTGCGTCAACATAGCCATGCGCGTGCCTGGCAGCAGGGTCACATTACCCGCAGAGGGTTCCAGGTCGCCACCAAGAATTTTCATGAAGGTGGATTTACCACTGCCGTTGGCACCGATCAGGCCGTAACGATTTCCCTCGCCAAATTTTATCGACACATTGTCAAAAAGAGGCTTGGCACCGAACTGGATGGTGAGATTTGCCGTTGATATCACTAGAAAGACACCGAGGTTAGTAAACACGCTATTGTATCGGTTTTCGACGCTACGGTTTTTCTACTGTGTCTTAACACACGATGAATTGCGCAGCAGTTGAACGTCAATTACACAATATTGTTTTCTTCTCTCTATCGGAGACCGCTTATCGAGTTACCTCATCATCATGCAAGGCGTCACGTTTTATCTGCTAACCGTGCTTATCTGGGGATCAACCTAGTTGGCCATTCGTTTTCAACTAGGTGTTGTGGTTGAATCAGTCTCTCTAGCATCTTTGAAGGGTTTCTCTGGATGCCTTTGGCGTTACTCGGTGTTGCGCTTGTACTAATGGGTAATTTGCTGGCTGTCGGGCGCGGACTGGGTATTCGCTGGCGCAGGCAGAATGTCTGCGGCCTGATTGCGAATGTTCGGGTATCGCTTTGTTCGTTAATCTCCTACTATCCGTAATCGATCTGAAATTACACTACAGGGACATTATGCCTATAGATTTCGACACGGTTGTTTCGCGTAAAGATACTGACAGCCTCAAATGGGACAAGTATCGGAATCAGGACATCTTGCCGTTCTGGGTCGCTGATATGGATTTCAAGGTGGCTCAACCCATCTTGGATGCCTTGCAGGTGAAAATGGATCACGGTGTTTTTGGCTATACATTACCTCCTGAAGCTTTGTCAGCGGCAGTTATTGCACACCTTAAAGCCGAGTACCAATGGTCTATTGACCCTGAGTGGATTGTCTGGCTGCCGGGTGTTGTCACAGGACTTGCGGTTAGTTGTCGTGCGTTTTGCACTGACGGTGGCGACATCGTCGTGAACCCGCCCATCTATCATCACTTTTTCGACTCACATGAAGCTGAGCGTCAGAACGTGGTGCAAGTTCCTTTGCATAAAATAGACGATCGTTGGACCTACGATATGCAGGCATTGGAGGCCGCCTTCAGCAACAATACGCGATTGTTGATGATGTGCTCACCACATAACCCGACAGGCACGGTGTTCACGCTGAGCGAGCTGGCAGCGGTGGCTCAACTTTGTGAAAAGTACGATGTCATCATGGTGTCTGATGAAATTCACTGTGATCTGGTGATTGATCCTCAGGCGCAACACCATCCAATTGCATCAGCCTGCGCTGATAGTGCTCAACGTATTGTGACCTTGATGAGCGGCAGCAAAACCTGGAACATTGCTGGGTTAAATTGCTCGTTTGCCATTATCAGCGACGACGCATTGCGGCACCGCTTTTGTTCCGCTGCAAACTCAATAGTGCCTTCGGTGCCGCCGCTGGCTTTTGAGGCCACGTTAGCCGCCTACCGTGATGGTGATGAATGGAGGCGTGAGCTTCTTCAGTATCTAGCGGGTAATTATGAATATATTCGCCAAGAAATCCGGTCACTGAAAGGGCTTGTTGTTGAGCCTATTCAAGCGACGTACCTGGCATGGATTGATGCCAGTGGTCTGGGCCTTGACGATACGCAAGGTTTTTTTGAGAAGCACGGTGTGGGCTTGTCTGCCGGTGAGCAGTTTGGACAGGCGCAGTACATCAGGCTTAATTTTGCTTGCTCGCGCAGCACCCTAGAGGAGGGTGTTGCCAGAATGCGTAAAGCGGTAGAGTCTTTGGGCTAGCCTTTGGAGCCGTTACGCGACAGTTCGGGGCTGCGCCACGGTCAATGGGAATTTGCCCTCGTCCAGCGCTTTGAGAAAATTTATGGTCATGCGCGCTGTGGCTCCCCAGAGCACTTCATCGTCGAATGGCTCGTACACGATAATGGGGTGTCGCCTTGCACTTTGCGGGTCCATGTTTTGGCGTGCGCGAAACGTAAAATTTTCTCGTTTACGTAGCCAGTTCACAGGTATGAGAAACGCTCTTGCAACCTCACTGCTCTGAAGCTTCAACGTGGTCGGCCAGTTGACGACGCCTACCACGGGCGTTACCTCAAAGTTGCTGACGGTTGTGTAGGTCTCGATGCTGCCAATGACGTTGATCTGTTCGGCGTTCACCCCGATTTCCTCGCGTGTCTCTCGCAGCGCTGCAGCGATGGGGTCTCGGTCACTGGATTCAATGCGCCCGCCTGGAAACGCAACCTGACCACTGTGGCGGTCTTTGGTGTTTTGTGCTCGGCGGATGTACAGGATTTTCCATTGGTTGTCCTGCCACACGAGAGGGATGAGCACAGCTGCTTGGTGTAATACCTCCACCCTTGGTGAATCAGCGTTTTGATGCAACGCAATATCGTCCGGTGAGTCTATCTGGGTGAGTTTGTCGAACATATGTTGTATATAGTGTGCGCTGAAGGTACATCGTTCAATGCTCGTGTGAACATTAAATGTAATGTGTGGTCTGGTTTTAGCGCTAGGCCAGCTGGGCTACAGTGCTGATGTGGCGCTTGATTGACACAGAGGTACTGGGCAACCTAACTCCATCTGAAACAAGGGATACTCTTTATCTTATGCACGTTGATATGTCTTCACTATCTGGGCCACAAGCTTATGCAACCATGACGCAAACTATTGTGCCGCGTCCAGTAGCTTGGATCCTCACCGTTAATGATACAGGCGATTACAATCTTGCACCGTACTCTTACTTCAATGCAGTGAGTAGTTCGCCGCCCATGGTTGTTTTTTCTTCAGGTGTGAAACCTGATGGATCGACAAAAGACACGCGCTATAACCTAGAGAATAACGGAGAGTGTGTCATTCACATTGCTCATCGTGAAATGGCTGAGCAAATGACTGCGTCCGCAGCAACCTTGCCACGTAATACGTCGGAAGTCAGCGAAATTGGTTTGGCAACGGCTCCAATGCCGGGCAGTAATTTGCCGCGTTTGGCAGACTGTCGCATAGCCTATGCGGCAACGCTGCGCGATACCAAACTCATTGAAAACCAGTGGTTGGGCTTTCTTGAGCTGACAAGCCTGTACTTGGACGAATCAGTGGTGGGTGAGGATGCCAAAGGACGGATGAAGGTCATGGCCGATAAGCTAGACCCCATTGGCAGGCTCGGTGGTGGCGAGTACATTACCGCAGGTGAGATTATCGATATCAAGAGACCTGAGTGATCAATATCAGCGGCTTATAGGCACAGTATGAACTGGACACGAACGATACAGGTAGTGATTGGGTTGCTGGCATTGAGCTTACTGATCTGGTTGTGGACTATCCTTCCAATATCGCAATGGATAGATCAAGTGCGCGAATGGATACTCTCTTTGGGTGTCTTGGGTGTCGTCATTTTCGTTTTTCTGTATGTGGGGATTACGGTTGTGTTGGGGCCAGCTTCGGCACTCACCATGACGGCCGGTCTTGCTTATGGTGCGTGGGGATTTCCTCTGGTCGTTTTCTCAGCCTCCTTGGCGGCCGCTGTGGCTTTTCTGTTGGGGCGCTATATTGCCCATGCTAGGGTTAAGCGCTGGATTAGCGAAAAGCCAAAACTGCTGGCATTAAACAAAGCGGTGAGCGATGAAGGCTGGCGAGTTGTGGGCCTTATGCGCCTTAGTCCTGTCATACCCTATGGTTTACAAAACTATTTGTTCTCGGTTACAAACATCAAGTTTGTGCCCTATGTTCTGGCAACGCTTGTGGGCATCATGCCTGCCAGTGCTTTGTATGTGTATATCGGGTCACTGGGGCAAGTGATAGGAAAAGCTGGAGCCTTGCAATGGGTGCTGGTTCTTGCGGGTCTGGCAGCCACAGCTATCGTGGCCTGGATTGTGGGACGACGCGCTACGGCTGTATTGAACAAACACGCCGACGAACCTTCCGGCGAATAAGTGAGTGCCACGTAGGTTGGGCTACTGAGGTCCGGCCATCTCTGGTCTTTGCCTCGTCCCTGGCGAGTTTCACTCAGGCTACGCCTCCCTCCTGCCCGAAATACGGTATGTCTGCCTTGAGGCTGCATTTGCCTCAACTGTTGTCAGCCGCTTTTAGCAAACTCCTCGTTAGCCTAGGCTGGGCTCCAAAACTGTGACTTTAGTCAATATTTACTGGTCAGAGGATTGTTGAATCCAAATATTGGCCGATATGCGATTAAGGCTCGAGGGCTTGGTCGGCCATGTCTTTCACTACAGCGGTGGCGGCCGATTTGATCATCGTACATCAACGTAGAGAAAATGGGAGGGTGAAGGTTTTCAATGCGAAACAGGCGCCTACTTGCATCCATTGTTCACCTTGCCGCCATTGTTGTCACGGTATTCATCCTGGCACCGATAGGTCGAGCACAGGCTTACGATATGCCTAAAAACCTAAAGCCAGGTTGGCAAGGTGACGTGCAGCTAGGCGCATATGCAACGTTCGGTCCCACAGATTCTAGTGCTTTATCAGCTCGCACCATCGTCAGTTATAGCGATAAGCGATGGGAGCATGAAATAGACGCAAAGCTATTCAGGAGTACAAGTGAGGCGTTTGTCGTACGCCGAGATGCAGCAGGCGCGGCGATACATGACGCCGACGATAAGGAAATAAAAGACCTGGTGAGCAGCACGACTAATAACCGCCGGTACATTGGTGCACAGTCTCGCTGGTTTATGTCTGCAAGTTACTATGCTTTTGGTATTGCCGATATAGACGTTAACACGCCCATAGGCCTTGAGTTATCGTCTCGACAGATAGTAGGTTTAGGTTATAAGCTGTACCGTAGCAAAAGAGATTACTTAACTGGCGCTGTTGGTGTTGGTAGAAAACAACGGCACGATGTGTCTGGTGACAGTGAGCGTGGCTTTGTAGGCTATGTCGGTTTGCGAGTAAAACACAAGATTGGTGAGAGAACTGATTTTGGCTTCAGCATAAACTCTGACTTTGGCAGTGAAAGCCGCTTTTCCGAGGGTGAGGTCTCGCTGGCCGTGAAAGTGCGCGGGCCTTTGTCAATAAAACTGAAATACGAAGTGCAGTTTGATAGCGCTGTTTTCGATGCATTGGATAACTTCGATGAAGGTTTTGAAGCTGTGCTGAGTGTGAACTTGGCGATTGATATTTTTTAAGAAGTGCTGTTGCCTACAACGCTCAATACCGTAAAAATTTTGCAAGAAAAATTCAGAACACATTTTAGCAAGTGTCGTGAATACTAAGCGTGTACATTAATGGCTACTGCAATTCCTTGGCATGGTGTGTTCGATGGATTTTTACCAAAGTGATACGCAGCGCTTAAAAGCGATACAAGAACGAGATCCAAAGGCAGACGGCCGCTTTGTGTATGGTGTCCTAACCACCGGAATTTTTTGTTATCCCTCTTGCGCTTCACGTACTGCAAAGCCTGAAAACATGCGCTATTTTGATTCAACCGATGAGGCACTGAGCGCAGGGTTCAGGTACTGCAAGCGATGTCGAACTGATCTACAGCCGTTGTCTGATCGTCAACGACATCTGGTTGTTCAAGCTTGTCGGTTGATTGGGAATGATGAGAAAATAATGCGAGTCGATGCTTTGGCACAGACACTTGGTGTTAGTCGTTTCCATTTGCAAAAACTGTTTAAAGAGTATGTAGGAGTGAATCCCAAAACTTACATGCAGGCCGTGAGAATGCACTGCCTACATCGTAGTCTTGACTCTCATTCCACGATCACTGAAGCCATACTCGACGCTGGGTACGATAGTTTGAGTGGTTTCTATTCTGATGTGCATAAGCGTCTGGGTATCAATGCCAGTGCTTGGCGAAAAGGATTTAACACTATGGATATGCGTTATGGCTTCGCACAATCACCTGTGGGTTTAATGGTTGTTGCACAAACCGATGTGGGTGTGTGTGCTGTCTTGTTTGGAGAGAGTCGTGAACAATTAATCGAAGAATTAACCACGCGTTTTCCAAAAGCTCAACTGCTTTTTGACGAGCAAAATTTGTCATTGCATTTGCAGGCGATTATAAAACATCTACATGAGCCAAGTAAGTGCAATGACATACCGTTAGATATACAGGGCACCGCTTTTCAAGAGAGAGTTTGGCAGGCTTTGCGCCAAATTCCGTGTGGAAGCACAGCCAGTTATGCGGAGGTGGCGAAAGCAATAAATCAGCCCAAGGCCGCGCGTGCAGTGGCTAAAGCCTGTTCATCAAATCCAATTGCTGTATTGATTCCCTGCCATCGTGTTGTTAAAGGCAACGGCGAATTATCAGGCTATCGGTGGGGTGTAGAGCGCAAGCGTGCACTGCTCGATAGTGAGCAGTAACAAGAGGCAGCTTGAGCTTTATTTGGTTTTATTGAAGGCTGAATTGCTTACCGGTAAAAATATCACCGATTAACACTTTTACTTGCTGTAGCCAAGGCTCGCTTTCATTGCATGGTGGCATGGATTCGTTAGTTTCGATACAGGCCACAGTAGTATTGTTTGAAGCGGTGTAGTGCATTCCATAGACTGGACGTATTTTCAAAGTATCTGGATTGAGCGATGCATCAAAGCTTTGTGTTTCACGTTGTCCGAGTAGCGACATGATAATAGAGGGCATACGATACATAGGTACATCGCCTAGCTCTAACGGTCCCCGCTGGCCGTCGATGACAATCAGTGGTGTGGAGGTTAGTTTTTGCAACTGCTCGCCAGAGTATTGCGAGCGCTCTTCAGGTAGTGCCCAAGCTTGCGTGTACACATCAAAGTTTGGGCCAAGAAACGGGAGATGATCACCGAAGATAACAATCAATGAGTTTGGGTCTTCGCGCTTTACTATCTCGAGACGTTGCATCAGGTCGCGTGATTTGTACCAGATCTGATTGATATAAGCGTTTAATAAAACTGAGTCGTGCCCGGATGTCACTTTATCTGGGTAGTTGTCGTTGCTTGGGTACGGTAGATGTCCGTGATAAGTCAGCATGTAGTTAAAAACAGGCACACTCGGTTCTGTGTCACTGATGTACTGAAACACTTGATCGTACATACTGTGGTCCATCAGTAATGGTCCAACAGAATCTGTCATATCAAAATCGGCTTTATTCAGGTAAGTGTCAAAGCCAATCAACTGGTAGGAGTTAGTGCGATTCCAGAAGCCAGCTACATTGGGGTGTGAGGCCATGGTGTTGTAGCCAAGCTGTGATAACACTCTGGGTAGGCAGGGGGCGGAGCGTCGAAACCAGCCTTCAAAAAACACCGCATGTCGAGTGACTGGAAATCCGCAGAGTATTTCAAATTCTGCATTAGCTGTAAAACCACCAAACACCGGAGACATAGCTTGTGTATAGCCAGTTTGTTTCCACAGATCTCTAAAATCTTCTGGTAATGGATCCTCTGGGACCCAATCTGTTCCCAGAGACAACGGGTCAAAAAAAGACTCTAATACAAACACATGCACATTGCGCTGTGTAGGCTTTGCTTCAGGGTCAATAGCCGCATTGAATTCAGGTTCAAGCTGTCGTTCATGTATTGCGGTGAGTTCGTGTGTTGAGGCGGGTTCGTATGCTGGGGTGAGTTTATGTGTTCCAGTGAGTGCTAACTGTTGTTGAGCAAAGTCAACGAGTTCACGCACCGGCGGTTTATCAACCTTACTGATTGTGCGTATGACTTCGTGAGTAAGATGTAAGGCAAGGCCTCGCTCACGAAAGTTCTGGGGCTGATTCCATACTGAATTACCGATATGAGTATCGAGTGCTACACGCAGTGGTTCGCTGTAAGAATTCACGGCAACCCCCATTGTCGTTATTAGAACTAGTGTGGCCCAAACACTGGCCTTTTCCCATGCAATAAAAGCCACGCCTAAAATCAATGGGATACTGGCAACGAAGAAAAGAACCCAACGACGCCAACCCTCTGTCAAAAAGAAAAAATTCTGTATGTTCAATAAATCATCTGGGCTCGCAGGTGTCCCCAGAACGGATAATTTGGCCGCATTGCTCAGTTGAAACATGACAATTACGACGCCAGAAAACACTAAGGATTTTTTAACTGACAGCGTTAGTGCAAAAGCCAGAATGGCTATAATCAGATTGCCGATGTAGTCGCGGTACCAAAACCCCCAGTTTAGGGTGATATCAAAACCTGCTTCAGCGATTACTCTGCAAGCCAGAGTAATCGCTAATGTGGTAGCACACACTGTACCTGTGGCTATGGCTACGCTTTTCACACTCGGAAGGTCATGATGCTGCGTGCTCAACGGCTAGGCTTAGGCGGACTATTGCTCAAGTTTTCAAGCAGGCTGTCCTCGCGCTTGCCACTGAACAAGCGGGCAGGCAGTTTCTCAAAAGCGCTGATCAACGCTAGAGCTACTGCGGCCATATACGGTGTGCTTTGAACAACCAGTAGCGCTATCCACATTTTCGTGTCGCTAAGATAAGCGTCATCCCGAAATGCAATTGCAATAGCAGCCACCAGGAGCCCAGCACAAAGAAAAGCTTCCTCACGTGCATCCATAAGCGCTTGTTTAACAGAATACGTTGAGCCCACCTTTGGCGTTCTAAAAAACCCGATTGATGACGTTCGCAGGCCTGCAAACATGGCTCGAGAAACAGTGTGTGAAACGGCAAGGCCGGCAATGCCTGCACCAATGCTCTGCAAAAAAGTGGCTTTCATTCGCCAGCGGTAAAGCACTAGCATTTTCGACAACTTGAACACAAAGAACGCAATGGGTAACAGGCTGAGCATGATCTCTGGTGGGTTGTACTCATGAGGAGACAGAACCATCAGCACCGAGTACATCAATGCCACGCAGTTGAATATAAGGCACAGGCCGTCTGCTACCCAAGGCACCCAGCCCGCTAGAAAATGGTAGCGCTGCCCAGCGTTAAGCTTCGAACGATTTAGCCGTAGGAAGTAGCGCATGTGATGGCGCAGTATGAGTACAGAGCCGTAAGCCCAACGAAAGCGCTGCTTCTTGTAGTCAAGAAAATTGTCCGGCATCAACCCTCGTCCATAGGACTTGGGAATGTAGGATGCTTTATAGCCCTGCTCAAGAATACGTAAGCCTAGCTCGGCGTCTTCAGTGATACACCAGTTTGCCCAGCCGTCGACTTCGTCAAGAGCACTTCGTCTCACGATAGTCATTGTGCCGTGTTGAATGATCGCATTACGTGCATCACGATTGACCATGCCAATACCGAAAAATCCCGCGTATTCTGCATATATCATTGACTTGAACAGGCTTTCGTCGGCGTCTCTGTAATCTTGTGGCGCTTGAACAATTGCAATTTGAGGGTCATAGAATGCAGCCATACATTCGTCCAGCCATTGCGGATCAACGGCGTAGTCACTATCAATGACGGCAATAAAATCGGCATCGCTGGCTGTGTGCTGCAAGGCGTAATTAAGAGCGCCCGCTTTAAAGCCTTTAAGTGGACTGACGTGATGAAACTGGAATCGATCATCTTGTCTTTGGCACCAGCTCTCAACGGGCATCCAACATGAGGAGTCTTCGGTGTTGTTATCAACAACGACGACTTCGAAGTTTTGGTAGGCGAGGTTTCTCAGGGCGGCGAGTGTTTCAATCACCATCTCTGGTGGTTCGTTATAGATAGGTACGTGAATAGACACCTTAGGCTTTGTGCGCAGCGTGGATTCATCTGGGTGTTTGTTCTTGCTAACGAGCCGGCGTTGCCATATGGCTTCAGCCCATTCGTGCGCCTCGGTTAACAAAACGATGCTGATACAAAATGCCGCCAATAGCAGCCCGATGCCGATAATAACCTGCTCCCAGGTCATGTACTTTTGCGAATAGTCGTAAATCATCCAGACAACAGCGGTTGACACTGTCAGGGAGACAAGCACCAGAAAGCCGCGGCCTCCGTGAACCAAGCCACTACTGTCACGCAATAGTAGCGCGAGTATCAGGACTGCAAAGCCCAGTGAGAATCCGGCTATTGCGCGCCATTCAGGCACTGGCGTTACAGGCGCTGCAAACGGGAATTTAGGTTGCCGTTCGGCATTGAAGATTCCCCAGTACCGACCTACGGCACCTTCATCGGTTTTCCAGATTTGATCGAATGCTTCGAGTACAAAGTAGTTGACGTTGTTTTTTTCGGCTTGATCAAGAAATTGCCGAAGAAATTTCGCCTGATTTTGTAGCGATGGATACGCACCAAACCGTTGTCGGCCCTGGCTTGGCCAGCCCACCTCACCTAGTACGATGGGTTTGAAGGTGAATTCGTTCTGCAGTTGCTTGTAACGTCTAACTACATACTCTGGCGATTGCCACGCAGGAATACCTTCCCAATAGGGCAAGACGTGTGCTGTGATGAAGTCGACTTCTTTGGACAATGCTCGATTTTTTAGCCAGATATCCCAGGTTTCAGCAACAGTGACAGGTATAAAGCCTGCTAATTCTTGCACCTGTCTTACATAGGCCGTGAGTTGTTTGCTGGTAATTTCATTGCGTAACAGCACTTCGTTGCCAACAACAATGCCCGTAATGTTTGCAGGGTTTTTTGCCAGCATCTGGCGCAGTCCGGCCAGCTCTTCCTCGTTTCGCTCAAGGTCACTGGAGATCCACAACCCGACCATAACCTTTAAGCCATGTTCAGCTGCCAGTTCTGGCACCAGTTTAAGCGTGCTTTCAACCGAATACGTTCGCACACTTTTGACTTTCGGAGCCAGTAACGCCAAATCCCTACTGATTTGGTTAGCGCTGGGATACGCGGTGGGGCGTTGCGGAGATTGTCCAGGGCGGAATGGAGAGAACGAGACGCCTTGAATGGTAGTTGGCCACGCAGGTACGTAATCTGGGCGATTAAAGAGTGCCCATACAGACACCAGTAAGGCGCCGGCTAGGCCAATGATAATCCAGGATGCGCGATCTATTTTGAACACAGTTTCTTCAGTTTGGGTGCACCGCAGACTCGGCAGCTCAACAATTTTGGGCTCTTCGTCCGTGCGCGTGAAATTAGCCTGCGTGTCACGTTTGACTCGCAAGAATTTTTACTAACATGAGGGGTATGAGTTGTCTGTAATGTGATAGTTTGGAAAAAGTATGAATCTCACAACGGCATAATAGATGTGTTAGGTAAAAAATCGTTGTAAAACAATACCTTAAAAAATACACGCTCACCGTTACAATATCGTTGTTTACAATGCTCCGTCAAACGGAGAGTGCCCGTTATGTGAGTTGTGTAGCAGTTGAGCTGCATTCACATTTCTTATTGAGAGCGCTTGCGCACAACATGGTGTCTGGGGTTTACGTTGATCTCGCCCACAATGGCTCTATCGGCGGAAAACAACATGTGCAACAGCGCCTCAGCAATATCAACCGCCAGTAAGGCCTGCGAGGGTTCGGGCCCCGGTTCGAAGCTCAAGTTGTCAAAAAAGTCGGTTCTGACGCTCCCCGGATTAATGATGCCGACATGGCAGTTTGCACCAGCCACTTCAGCGGAGAGGGCTTGGGCTGCACCGCGCAAACCGAATTTTGCAGCACTGTATAGCGTGCCGTATCGAGCACCCTGAAGCGCACTGCTTGAGCCTATGAAGATAACATTGCTCCGCGTGCGGCTTCTTAAGGTAGGTAGGCACGCTCTAACCAAGCTGATGGGGCTCACCAGGTTGAACATCAAGCTTTGTTGAATTTGCGTGGCCGAGAAATTTTCTAGTGACCCTATATGGCCGACACCTGCATTGCACACGATGGCGTCTATGGGGTGATTTTCGATAATACCTTGCAGTAGGTCAACACTGGCCGGTATATCACTTAGATCGATGCTGTAATGGGTTTCACTGGAAGGCATCTGTGGCGCAGGGAGGCGTGACAAAGACACCACGTCGATGCCCTTTGCTGCTAGCGCATCACAGCAAGCGCGGCCGATGCCTCGGCTGCCACCTGTAATCAATACGCATTGGGGTTTGTGCATTCCCGTCACTCCGGATTCGGCTGAATCAACTGCAGGGGAACAGCTGATCAGCTGTTATGACTTCGTCTAGACGTTGCATGCAATACGCGCGCATAGCTTCCTCAGTTCTACAGGGGTAGCTCATTATGCCGTTGCGTGAATCCATCGGCGCTGAGAGCAGACGTGCGTCCGGATACAGTCGGACCAATTTTTTGTGAAACCCTTTTGGCAAACGGAAGACGCCCAGGCTGACGGAGTGAACAAGACTCATATCTAGCGCGGCGAACACTTCATCGAACATGCCGCCATACTGTGATTCAAAATTGTCGCAATACAGTAAAGGGTCGAAGCGCAAGCCAATCGGCCAACCTGCATCCTGTAGTTGTTTTAATGCGCTAAGTCGTTTTTTCAATGAGGGTGTTCCATGTTCCTCACTGGCGACGATGTCCTGCGGAGAGAGGCTGAAAGCGGTCACTACGTTCGGCATGGGATCGTGTTTGAAAATGCTGCGTAGCTGCGTGCTTTTGGTGCGAAGTTCCAGATGAGCTTGAGGCGTCTTTTTAAAATGATTCAGGCAATCATCAATGAAGCCAGTGATGGGATCTAAGGCTAGGGAGTCGCAATCGTAGCCAGAGAAAAACCAAACCGGTTTGTCATGTTCTGCACACACAGTATCGATGTCGGTAAAAAAATCTTCTGAGTTAACAAACACCACATAGTTAGCTGACGAGTACATGCCTTGCAGAAAACAGTAGCGGCAGTCGTACACGCAGTTCAGCATGTGTGCGAAGTAGTAGTTATGTTCGCCGCCAATGTGGTATCCGGGAGGGGTGGGCAACACACGTCTGCCTGGCTTGTTGGCCAGAATCAGGGCTGGATTGCTTTTCTGTAGACGGAAATCCTGTGACGCTGAGTTGAATACATCGCCATAGCGTTCAATGTCTATCACGCGGGCTCGCGGATAGCGATTGAGAATGTCCCGCGTGCGATGATGGTCTCGAATTCCCTGTTCTACATAAACAGTTTGCATGGTCGGTCGCTCAGAGTGCCTTATAAATAAACGGGAGTTCGTCGAGTTGTTGCTGTAGGTGTTTGCGCAATTGCGAGGCGCTGCCTATGTGTTCTGGCCATGTAGGCGTCGTGTCTGCAATGTTGATGTAGCGGTGTAATAAGTCACGCAGCAAATGAGTGTCGTTAACTGTGTGATGAGCCAATGTGTTTGCACTATCAACTAAAGAGCTGATGGTTGCTTGCTGGTTGTAAGCCTGAGTGAATTGGCTCTGTTGCAACGTCTCAATTAAAGGGCTAATGGAGGACATCGCAGAGCGCATGAGTTGCGACACACTGGCCTTGTTGATGTTTTCGATAGGGTGGTCTGGGTTGTCAGACACCACTTTCACGCAATGCACTTGGCTGGTGGACAAGTAGTGACTGGCAGCGCTGAATACACCCGCAGCTTCCATATCAAACACAATGCCCTGAGTATAGTGGGTATCAGGTTGGTCCAGTGATTCGACCACAGAGGAGGGCAGCGATGTAAAGCTCTGTGCATTGGGCAGGTGTGGATACCATTGTGCATGGCTTGCTCGGTCAGTTACACGTTGCGCCAGCAGGGCCTGTCCATAGGGGTATGGGCCACCAGCAATGCCGATATTGAGTACAGCCATAATGTTTGGATACGCTTGAAGCGCTGCTGCCGTGTGCGCAGCGGCATTGAGCTTACCCATGCCAGTTTCTATCACCAACAGATCATCAGTTTTAGTTTGCCAGGCACGCAGATGCCGGGTGGTGCATTGCGCTAGTTTGTAGGTGTCGAGGAGTGCTCTTGTCTCGGCTGGCATGGCCGTGATAACGCAAACGACAGGCTGGTGGGTTAGTTTGCTGATGGGGTGATTTATGAACAGTGCGGGCTAAGCGTTACAATGATAGGCGTAACGGCTCTATTTAGGTGCCGCAATCTCAAACGATGCACACAACCGAGGGCAGTATCTTGCTAATTTCCAACCTTGAATTTCTTCCTGGAAGAACCGTCAACAAGCATCTGGGCCTGGTGCAGGGCAGTTCTGTGCGGTCCAAGCACGTAGGGCGCGATATTGCAGCCTCCTTCAAGAACTTCTTTGGTGGTGAGCTAAAGGGCTACACCGAGCTCTTGGCAGACTCACGCGATGAGGCTACTGAAAGAATGCTGGAGCAGGCTAAAAGCATTGGTGCCAATGCCGTTCTCAATATTCGCTACAGTACGTCAAGCATTGCCGCGGGGGCTGCTGAGATTTTTGTGTACGGCACGGCTGTGGAGTTGGTGGACCAGCCTGGCACTCATGAATAGCGTGCTGATTCAGGCAGGTTTAGCCGTTGGCTTGCTCATACTGGGTTACCTGTTTGGCACCATTGCTGAAAAACGACACTATAAAAAAATTCGGCAAAGAGAGGCTAGTAGTGCTCATTTGCCCGTGATAGCCAGTCGATACCCTCCCGAAGATCGTATTTACGAACAACGATTGGTTCGGGGCGAAGTGGTGATCTCATCAGACTACTTCAAAGGTTTTCTAGCCGGGTTGGTGAATTTTTTTGGTGGGCGGGTAACACCTTTTGAAAGTTTGCTCGACCGTGCGCGTCGAGAGGCCATTTTGCGTATGAAAGAGCGAGCCTCCGAGCAAGGTGCAGCTTATGTATTTAATATCAAATTTGATACAACACGAATTGCCACTGGGCGATTAGCTGCCATGGAAGTGCTCGCCTATGGGACCGCTATGGTGCCCAGTGCGGAGACGGGTCCGACTCTTGACGATGCCGTTGGTGGGATGCTCTTAAATAATTCAGATGCCATGACGACAAATACACAGATTTAAGGAATTGCCCATGCAGTATGAAAATCGGCAGCCAACCGACGGCATCAATGTCACCAAAACCCGTCCCTTAGTGCAGTTTGTGCAGCTGGGTGTGGCTGCGGCTGTTCTTATTGTTTTGCTAGTGGTGGTATTGCAAGTGTCTGGTGGTTGGGTGGCCAAGCGCGTGCCCTTTAGCTTTGAATTACGAGTAATGCAAGAGCTGGATGTGGATTTTGGCCATAACAGCGAGCATCCGCAAATGGCGGCTTACCTCAATGAACTTGCGCAAAAAGTTAGCCTGAATATGGAGCTGCCTGATACGTTTGAATTCACGGTGCACTACAACAATCAAGATGTGTTTAATGCCTTTGCAACGATTGGCGGCAACTTGATGTTCTACAAAGGTTTGCTGGAGGATATGCCAAATGAGAATACGCTGGCCATGGTCATGGCACATGAAATTGCCCATGTTGTGCATCGCGATCCGGTGGCTTCGCTTGGTGGTGGTGTAGCCAGTACCCTGGCCTTGTTAGCGTTGACAGGTTCAACAGGCTCAAACATGGCAGGCTCGGTGTTAAGCAATGCCGGTACAGTCACCTCCATGCAATTCACACGAGGCATGGAACAATCGGCTGACGAGACGGCTGTAGCCGCTATGTACAACGTGTACGGGCACCTCAATGGGGCTGCACAATTATTCAAGCTGTTCAGTGACGCACGTGGTCCTGAATCACAAGGCTCAAAACTACTCGAAGGTTTCCTGAGTACGCACCCCCTGGATGAGAACAGAGTGCTTGCCGTGCAAGAGCGAGCAGGCCTTGAGGGCTGGTCGCTAGAGGGTGAGCTTACTGCTTTGCCGGAAGGGTTTGCGAGTTGGCTATAGCTATCCACAGCCGGTACATGTTAAACATCTTGTGCGTGGCGCCAGATGTCGTGAGTAATTTGAGTGGCTGATTTTACTTGAGCCAGTCTGGCACTCTGGCCAGCCCATGCTTGCATACCGTCTATTTTTTTGTTCGAAGCAGCTGCTGCTCGCATGGCCTGAGTTAGTGCACGCTGAATCGGATAAGGGGCTGGGTGGGGTGCGTCGGCACGCTCCATAGCTAGTGCGTATTGAGTGGCTATGCTGCGTCCTGCTCTACCCGAAAATGCTTTGGTTACTATCGTGTCCTCGGGTTGTGCATTGCCAATGGCGTCAGACCAAGTTTGTGCAATAGTAGATTCAGTTGCTCGTAAAAAGCCTGTGCCAATTTGAACAGCAGATGCTCCAAGCATAAGTGCTGCAGCCGTGGTGCGCCCGTCTGCTATTCCCCCCGATGCAATAATGGGTAGAGTCACCGTATCAGCCACCGCCGGAATCAATGACAATAACCCCACGCTATAGCGCATAGCGTCTTCAGGGTTGAAAGAACCCGAATGCCCGCCACCTTCGTGGCCCTTCGCAATAATGGCATCAGCACCAGCGGCCTCAGCTTCTATGGCTTCTGCAACGGTTGTAATATTTGCGAACCACTTGATGCCTTTGGCTTTCATGCGTTCTATAAATTGGGCATCAAACAATCCCATGATTGATGAAATTACAGGAGGCGCAACATCTAGTATCGCTTCACACTGGGCGTTAAAATCTGGCGGTGTATTGTTAGCTGCATCGGCACTAAGCTCTGGCCCCCATTGGGCTAAAAAAGCGCGTAGTTCAATTTCATGATCTGGATTTCGTACTGGTGTTGCATCAGGAATCCATAGGTTTAATTGAAAAGGGGCATTGGTTTGTGCGCGAAATTCAGCAGCCCATTGCTTGATGGCATCCGGCTGCATGAGTAGAGCGCCACAAGCACCCATGCCACCACCTTTAGCCACCGCCACCGATAAACCCACCGGGCAAGCGCCGGCCATAGGCCCAAGTAAAATGGGGCATTGCAAATTAAATTGTGCAGCGAATTGTTCAGCGCGTGTGATATATGAATGATTCACTGCGTTAATACCCTCTTGTTCCTAGTTGCATTAAGCCTCACCAACGACAGATTCATTACATCACTCGTTGATGCTAACGGCCATGAAATTCGCTATGCTCGGTTAACCGTTTACAACCTGGTCAACGGCTGCCATCAGTGTTGGAGAGCTAGCTTGGAGGATACACGTGTATCTTTTTCTGAACATCGAAATTGCGTTCGAAAGTTGCTGTATTTACATCTTTGTGAATTCAGATTTATTCAACTTAGCGCCCTACGATATGTTTCAGAACAGCCGTAGGTATCTATATATTAGTGATTAATCATGCTATTTAAAAAAATATTTCCGAATCTGCACAAGTACGCCATACTCTTAGCATGCCTTCCTGCAGTTATTACCTACGATTGGATTACTGATCATTCAGGCCTCCGGCCTGGTCATCCCGATCAAATCGAGCTTGCTCGATATCTTGGAAGGTTTTGTGTTGGTGTCACAAGTTGGCTTTCCTACATTTGGATTGCTGACAAAGGAATTAGAAGGTATTTAAAATTCCGCAATCGCAATGAACACAATAAAAGCGAGTAGCCGAAATACTGCAAAATCGATCGCTGTAGCAACTGTATCTGCATTGTTATACATTACATAAAGCGTTTACCGAACATCCCTCTTGCACTAGAGCCATAGCCGCCGTCTGCAGCCGACTGACTGCTATTGACTCTACCGCCGCCAGAGCCATTGTCAGTATCTCACGCGTTGTTGTTCTTCTTCACTAAGCTTCGAACGACGCCCGCTAATCCAATCCGCTTTTCTCGCCTCAATCATTCTATCTTGTGGTTTACGGTGAACAGATTCCCTGTGCAAAGTGTTCGTCTTTTTTATTACTAAAGCGGTCCGTCGTTGAATACTGAATCAGGATGACTTTAGGTGCTCACGGGCGTTAGTTATTTAAAAACGAAAACACTAGAATCAAATTGTGCCTGAGTGCCTTTTGAGGGCTGAGTAGCATTGTTCAATAGCGTCTGAATTAGCTTGCACGCCAACTCAATGAACGCCCAAGCAAGACATTCAACTATCGAACCCCAGCTGATAAATTTAATGAGTGTGTTGTGTTGACCTGTTGAACCTGCCGGACTCACCCGCTAACCACAAGTCAATTAAATAACGAGCAATAGAATCGGTTCGCGGAAGCTTATAGCCTTCGGTTTCATCGGCCCAGTTGCCAAAGGTGAGTAACTGCTCTTTAGTAAACCATTGGGCATCTTCCAACTCGATGGGATCACAATGAATATCAGTAGTGGTGGCGCGGGCATGAAACCCGAGCATGATAGAGCGTGGGAACGGCCAAGGTTGAGAGGCTACGTACTGTACGTCAGTGGTTTTTATAGATGCCTCTTCAAGCACCTCTCTTTGCACGGCCATCTCCAAGCTCTCGCCCGGCTCTACAAAGCCTGCCAAGGTGGAATAAACGCCTTCGGGAAACGCTGGGCTTCGGCCAAGCAAACATATTTCAGGGCCATTGGTGGGCTGGTGGGTGACCAGCATTATCACGGCTGGATCAGTTCTTGGAAATGCCATGTGCTCGCAATGGGTACAAGCGCGTACGTGACCACCGTTTACCGATTTGAGCGTATTGCCACACCGACTACAATGCGTCGTATGGCTGTTCCAGTAAATAAGGCCACGCGCATAGGCCAGCATAGAGCCCTCTTGTGCTGGCATTAAAGGGCCAATATGGCGCAGGTCTGAGAATAGCCCAGGTTGCTGTTGCCCTTGAGCGTCAGTAGCGATCAAAGCCAATGCGTGTGCTTCCGAGTCGCTCATCGTACTAACATCGATGGCGAAGTAGGCTTGTGAATCGACAAGGCCAAGGAACACTTCAATGTCAGCCTGGTGCGCATCGGCTTTAAGCATAAGCGCAACAGGCGCTGTGGCGTCTGCAGCAACCAAAGATTTACCGTTTTTAACGGGAATCAATCGGGTCGTGGATGCGTTACGTAACTGCTTAAGGTGTTCTGCATCTTTACGTAGGTGATCAGCGCGATCAAGGTTGCTGTTCGTATAAAACATGGTGTGCTGGCAACAGTCGGTACGGGCTTTGCAGTATACGGCTAGCGCCACATGTTGGACAATATTACGCTTATAGTTAACCCATCTGCCCATACAGGCCCTTCAGACAGCGCATCAATGACACCCCTTTCTCTATTAGCTCCGGTTGGACGGCTATCACGAGCCGTAATGGGTACGTTGCTAGCGGTGCTTTGGTTACCGGTTGAGGCGCAAGAACCCATTGAGCCCCTCTCACCCGAAGCGCCAGTAGTGAAAACGACGCCATCAAGCTTTACGCTTAAACCACGTTGGGAGCTGGGGCTTGGTGGCGGTTTTGTCTCGGGGTTTGACTATCCAGCGTCGAGCGAGACCAGTAATCGAGGCATCGCATTACCGTTCTTTGTTTACCGCTCATCCATATTCAGGGCTGGTGATGGCGGAGTTAGGGCTGTGGCTATTGAGAAGCCTCGCTTCACGCTGGATCTGTCCGTAGGTGGCTCCTTAAATGCTGATTCTGAGGGTAATTCTGCGCGTGAAGGTCTGCCTGATCTGGATTTTCTTTTTGAAGTGGGCCCCCGGTTTCAACTACGCATTATGGACACGACCTTACCCTCAGGTGAGCGTATTCAAGGACGGTTCACTACAGATCTCAGGGCCGTTTTTGCCACCGATTTTAGTGGTGTGGAATCGTTGGGTGCAGTAGCGGATGTGGGCGTTGGGTTTAATATTTCAAACATACGAGGCTTGGGCATTACCGTGCTCACGGGGTTGGATTTGACCTTTGCCAGCGAGGGATTACAAGATTATTATTATCAGGTCGATCCTGAATTTGTCACACCTGATCGACAGTTTTTTGATGCTAACGCTGGGTATCTTGAGACCACCTTATTTGCAGGTTTTGCGGTAAGGCCGTTCAGTTCTGTGCGCGTATTTACTGGATTTATCAAAGGCTTCTTTCATGGGGCGAGCAATGAAGATAGTCCCTTGTTTGAGGTGTCGGAGCAAACGCGATTTGCAGTGGCTGTTGTCTGGACGCTAGCCACCAGTAAAAACTTGATTGAAGTAGTTGATCTAGGTAGCAGTAACTAACCTTATCTATCCGTGAAGCTTCTCCTTCTTCCATGAAAATTAAGCCTGTTCGAGCCATCAGTAGCTACGCTTGCCAATTTTAATTTTGATCGTTAGTTTGCCGGCAATGCCCTGCGACGAAAAGGCAAGGTGAGTTGCAACCAGACAATGTCTTTGAGCAATTGGGTGTTGAGTATTTTTTGCTGTCCCTCATCGATAGCTTGAAATCGCAACTGTTCAAACGCTATGCTGAGGCGCATAAATTGCGATGTGCAGGCGGGCCAATGTTCGCAAGCTCTTAATAAAAAATCCGCAGCGCTCTCTGTATGTTGGCGTGTCAGTGAATGAGCGCCAAGCGTTTTTACCAGTCGATTCCAATGCCGCTCTTGCCTCTCCAGTGTAGATCGCTGCCAACGTGGGAGCCCGATAACCCACGCACTCCACAGGCTGGTAATCAGCAAAGCGATGATACAGATCTGCCACAGTGCTGCCTTGCCTAATCCTATAGCGTCCCAAAAGCTCTTTTGCGAATCGTCATCAAAATCGATAACAAGGCGTTGCCAGTGATAATTCAAGGTGTCCCAGCGAAGCAGTGCATTGCGTATCAAGCCGGGCGTTTGCCGAGACAGTCGCGGCACTGAGGCCTCATTAGGTAGGGCAGCTGCAAGGCCTTGCTCTACCCGTGAAGGTGCTACAGCTGCGGTTGGGTCTGCACGCTGCCAAACGCCATCTAGATAAACTTCGGCCCAGGCATGAGCGTTTGATTGGCGCACAATGAGATAATCATTATTGATTTCACCACCTTGATAGCCTGTCACGATACGGGCGGGTATGCCAACGGCTCGCATCAATACAACAAACGCAGATGCGTAGTGTTCGCAAAATCCTTCACGTGTATCAAACAGAAATTCATCTACCGGTGTTGAGCCCAGTAGCTGAGGCTCCAGAGTGTAGCGAAAAGGTTGTTGGTTAAAGTGTCTTAGCACCTCTTTCGCGTATGCTCGATCACTTGAAGTACGTGCACGGAGCTCTTTGGCAAAGCGAATAGTGCGTGTATTTTTTTCTGGTAAATGCAGTGTGTCAGCGCGTGGCTTATGCACTGCTGGGATCACATCACTTAGGGACGAGCTTTGTCTGTAGCGCAGGGGCTGGGTTACACGCTCGCGCGCCAGTATCTGCCCATCGGTAAACACGGTGCCTATGGCGCGAGATGTTGTGCTGGAGGCCGTAGCTTGCTGACGACTCGATGCGTTGTAGTTTTTGGGTTGTGAGCTTGCAGCATCGAGTGCGAACAGCCAGCGTTGTTGGTGAGCTGGCAGTGTTACGGTGTAGTCAATACTGGGCTTAAGCTGGCTTTGCACCTTATTAAAATAGGTAGCTGATGCGTGGAATTTTTGATCACTGATAGACCAGCTCCGCCCATCGAATTGTGACAATACAATACCGCGCCAATAGAGTTGATTGGGTTCTGGTGTGTCATTGTCAAATTCAACTCGGAAAGCCACAGCATCTGATTGTGATAACTTGCCAATGGATCCGGGGCTCATTGAATCTGACAAGCCTGTGGTGGCTGTGGAGCTATCAGGCAGGGACCATAAAGGTCCTGGCAGCCGAGGGAATACAAAGAATAAAAGCGCAGCTATTGGTAAGCCTTGTAGCAACAGCTTGCCAATCAGTTTTAAATGGAAAATTAAATTCTGTGGGCTTTTTGCATCTCGTAGTATGGCAAGGCAGTAGGCAAGTGCGACCACGGCCGGCAGCGTAACAATGGCTGCAATAATAGTCTGCGAATAGAAGTACTGAGTTAGTAGTAAAAAGGCGCATAGGCACAACAACAATGTGGCATCTATTGCGCGTCTTACTTCAGCAAACTTGGCAGCAACCAGTATGAATAAAAAGGCTACGCAGGGATCTCGCCCAATAATGTAGCCGTAGTCCCACTTGATGGCTAAAGCGCTGAGAGCGGCAATGCCGGTTACTGAGGCTGGCGACAAAAGCCATCCCAGTAATTTGTGTTTTGGATTTTTTAGTAATGCAAGGCGAGCCCCAACCATGCTTAATCCAACGGCACTCACCCAAATAGGCATGTTCAATGTATGCGGTAACTGCACGAGCACCAGCAAGCAAGACAGAGCGTACAAGGTGCGTGCATCCATGCGGCTATTGTCGCCGGGATTGAGCACAGGTAATAGATTTCGCCATGAAAAACCTTTACGAATAGTCATTGAATATTCGTGTCTGATGATTCAGTGTTGTGTCCATAAATGGACAGTGCTTCCAAAGCATGTGCTCGATGCTGCTGTCCACGTCCTTGTGGTATCGATAGGGTGTTCAGCTGAACTGCATAGTCGGTATGCTGGGTCTCAGCCAACAGTACCCATGCACAGAGGCGTGATAACTGCGCCTCTAATCCTGTCAGGCCTGTATGTTCCAGCGATAACACCGTGTTAGTGCTTGCAGTCTCTGATTCGAATGTTCGTGATTGCAATCCGGGAGTACGTGCTGAACTCTTCCAGGCTATTGAACCCATAGAGTCACCGGGCTGATAGTCGCGCAAGCCACTAACATCACCCGCTAACGCCTGCTTATGGCGATCTTTTGCGTCGGAGTCACCCAGCGTTGGCAGCGGTGGTGGGTCGGCTTCAGGTGTTGGATAAACAAAGGCATTGTGATCGGCATGCAGATAGGTCCAGCATGTCCACAGTCCAATAGGCCAATCGCTTTGTAGCGTCAGTCTTCCCGGTTTGTATATTCCTCTTGTTTGCGTAGGTGTGTTTATCCTAACGTGCTCATTCGAGTCAGATTCAGGGTGCACCAAGGGGGGCGTTGATTGGGCTGAGCTGATTTTTATGCCATGCCGAGCACGTTGTTGAGTGTTGTTCAGTGTCACGTCAATATGGCCAGGTGTACCCGCAAAGACATCGTGCAACTCAATAGCCTGTACGCAAAGGCCGGCGATATTTTTGTACGTGTGGAGTAGCGATGCTGCAAACAGGCCCGTCAACAGAAAGCTCAATGCGTACCCCAGTGAGAGCGAGTAGTTAACAGAGGCGATCAGCATCGTCAATAGCGTGAATAGAAATGCACAGCCGCGTTTGCTAGGCACAATATAGACGCGGTCATGGGTTATGACGTGAGGCAGAACATCTTCTGCGCGGGTACGGAATACCCGCTGCCACAAGGCGCTTTGTTTAATCTGATGGGTGAGGCCTTGAGTCATGAGCTGTATTCAGGGCATGGCAACTTTGTCGAGAATCTCCCGAGCTTTTATGTGGCCACTTTTGACGCTCCCTGTCATTCGATGCCCCGCTAAAGCTGCAAATACATCGCGTACATCTTCTGGCAACACATGACTGCGCTCGTGAAGGTAGGCGTAGCTGCGGCTCAGGCGAACCAATGCCAGGCCTGCTCTTGGGCTTAAACCCACGCCCTCGTTGCGCGTAGCAAGAATAAGCGCTTGGATGTAGTCGAATACTGGACTCGACATGTGCATCTGTTGAGCGGCGTCGCTACATTCGCCAAGCGCCCTTGCACCCAGAGGCTTTGATAGTTGACTCGCCTGTGCACGCCTGTCGCCATGCTCGAGTAACTTGCGTTCGGTGGCGGCATCCGGGTAACCGATCTGGATACCGATTAGAAATCGATCCAGCTGTGATTCTGGGAGTGTGAAAGCGCCCAATTGATCGTTTGGGTTTTGCGTGGCGATAACAAAAAATTGCTCATCAAGCGGGTGCGTTACACCGTCAACCGTAACTTGTCTTTCCTCCATGGCTTCAAGCAAGGCGCTTTGGGCTTTGGCTGGCGCACGATTGATTTCATCTGCCAGAAGTATCGAAGTAAAAACAGGGCCAGGCTTGAATTCAAACCGCCGTGTTTCGCTGTTGTAGATTGACACCCCCACGACATCGGCTGGCAGAAGGTCGCTGGTGAATTGCACCCTTTTCCAGTCAAGGCCAAGGGATGCGCTCAAGGCGTGTGCAAGGGTTGTCTTGCCAACTCCTGGCACATCCTCAATGAGTAGATGACCGCGCGCCAGAATACAGGATAGTGCCAGCATAATTTGCTGGCTTTTACCAAGCAGTACGGTTTCCAGTTGTGCTTTGACATGCGACAGTGGGGTGTGTGCGTCTACGGAACTGACACTACGTTGGGTGGCTAGAAGGCTCATTTTACCGAAGAGATAGCGGCTGATAGATATAGACTATCGGCAATTTGAAGCCGCTTCTGTCTAGGGTTTGTCTGTTGTATTTGAGACATTGCTGGGGCTGTGATTTAGCTCTCATTATCGGTCTACGTGTCATTTTATTGTCGGTTCGGGGCGGTTAAGAGCTTTTACTAACGCCAAGCTTGTGAGAAAGCGTGAGTGCGCGGCGGGCAACTTGTTATACTGACCACTCCAGTGTTTTGTGGTTGCATGATCCCGGCGTGAAAAATTTTCTAAAGACGGCTGCCCATCAGCATAAGGACCCGCAGGTACGGCTGGGATATATCAATGATCTTGGCGATAATATCGAGCAAGAACAGCCTCAGCTTTGCCAAATGGCCAGAGACGATCAAGATTTATTGGTACGTTTGGCAGCTATTGCCAAAGTGGATGATCTCAATGTCTTGCGTGAGCTTCTTGGTGCGGCATCAGATGATGCTGAGCAGATACGCACCGCGGCTGAGCAGCGCATCACAAACAAAGTGGTTTCCGAGCAGGTTAGCGATGTTGCGCTGCGGGCTTTGCTGAGCACTCACGCCGCACAACTGGCGGTGCCGATAGCCGCTCTTTGCCCTATCGCGGAGCAACGTGAGTTCGCCTTGCAGGCGTTAACAGACGAATCGGCACTGGTGGGTCTCATACAACAATCTCGTTTTCACGATACGCGCCTAGCTGCGGCGCAGCGATTAACGCAACACGACTCAATAAAGACAGCAATCACTGCGATTCGCTCAAAAGACAAAGTCGTTGCCAAATGCCTACAGCAGCAACTTGACGCGCAAGCTGATGCTGAAGCCGCTCTGATTGCTCGAGGTCATGCTGTGAGCTCCACGCTACAGGCAGCAACGGCATTGAACGAAGGCGTCTGGTCTCCCCAGCACGGTGGGAAATTACAGGCACTTCGTGAAAAATGGGCCTCTTTGGATACCGCAGATCGGCAAGAGCATGAGGCTGGTTTCACTGCGGCAATGACGAAGGCCGAGGCTAGTCTGCAAAATTACACACAGGAGCAGGAGGCGTTGCACAAGACGGCCGCTACCCCTGCAGATTCAACTGGGCAAGCTTCTGCAGATCAAACTGATGAATCAAATGCTGGCAGCCGCGGCGATGAAAATAGTCTTGTTGACACATCCAATGCTGTCTCCCAATTATCATCCGACACCCCATCGCAGGCATCAGACACCAGCAGCGCTGAGCAAGGTACCGTAGCGCCAACACCGCTGGCAAAAGATCTGTCGCTAGACGATCCAGCACTGGCAGCAGCACTGCTTAAAGTATCCACGGACGATATTCAAGCGTTGGTTAAGCGCAATACCGCAACATCCGAAGCGCCATTGATTGACGTGGTGGATTCCAGTGAATCGGTTGAGCAACTGCGTTCTTATTTGCAGGCGTTGGTGGTGTTGTTTGACCCTCCTTATGACATTAACAAAGCACGCCCTGCGGCCCTACAACAGCGCATTAACAGGGTTAAAACACTTCTCGATATCAATACGGTTATGCCCGGCATATACGTGGCAGAGCATGCCTACTATCAGGCGCTTAGTACTCACAGCGACGTGCTGGTTGATCGTTTAGGCAAAGCACAGCAAGAATCTGCGGACAGAATAAAAGCCACCCATCGGCAGTTCTCGGCCTTAGGGGCGGTGATCAAGGATGGCAAGTGGGGGCCTGCTAACAGCATGATGCGCCGCCTACGTAAAAAAATTGATCTCATGGAGCCTGCCGAGCGCAGCTCGTTGAACGATAAGCTTGCTCGCGCTGAATCGCAGTTAGCAGAGATGGCCGACTGGCAGGATTTCGCAGCACGTCCTAAGCTTGACACATTGTGTGTGTCCATGGAGGCATTGCCAGCACAGGGGCTAGAACCTGATGCGCTTGCTAAGCAAGTGCGTAAGCTGCAAAGCGAGTGGAAAGCCCTCGGTGTCAGTCGCGCGTCCAATGATTTGTGGAGTCGTTTCAAGAGTGCCGGAGATGCTGCCTACGAGCCGTGCAAGGAATGGTTCGAAGAGAAACAAAAGGGGCGACAACAAAAACTTGATGCTAAGACAGCGCTGTGTGATGACTTAGAGTCAGGCGTTGAGCTGCTCAGTGGTGATGTTGATTGGCGTGCGGTGGTTAAGCGTGTTAACCAGGCAAAGCGCGAATGGTCTAACAATAGGGTGCCTGATCGAAAACCCGATAAGGCACTTGAGTCGCGCTTTTCATTAGCGCTACAACCTTTCGAATCTGCGTTGACCGATCAATACGATAGCAACGCCGCAGAAAAACAACAGCTGGTTGAAAAGGCTCAGGCACTCGCTGAGGGTGAGATTAATCAACACTCTGCCAATCAGGCGAAAAAACTGCTAGCTGCGTGGAAATTAGTCGGTGTGATGCGTCGCCGCGAAGACCAAGCTTTGTGGGAAGTGTTTAATGGCCATCTGGGTGCCATATTCAAACATCAACACAAAGTAGAGCGTGAGAAACAACGTGCTGGGCTTGAGCATGTGTTCCGTGCCAAGGACATTATCAAGCGTCTGAAAACCTTGTCACGTGGTGACACATTGAACGAAGATGACGTTCAGAGCCTAACAACAGAGTTCAGAGAACTGGCTGAATTCCCTGAGCGTGACAAGAAATTTCTGCTGCGAGATTTTCGTCAAGCGGTAGATAGTTGCTCAAGGGTGCAGGAGGTTGCTTCCAAGCGACGTGCACAAGCTGGCCAGGAAGAGACTCATCGACTGCTGCTGCTATGCGAGCAACTGGAAGGTGCGGTTGAACAGCCCGATTCGGCAGTGGATACTTTAGTCGACGATGTGACCCATGCGTGGGATGCCTCCGACGTCAAAGTATCACCTGAACTCGATACTATTCTAAAGGCGCGTCGCGATCAGGCCTTAGCTCATATCAAGTCAGGTGATCAACCAAATTACGAAATCAACGATCAGTTACGTCGTGATTTACTGATTCGTATGGAGGTTGCCGCAGGAATTGAGACACCGGCAGAAGATAAAGCACGTCGCATGAAATATCAGCTGGAACACTTGCAGCAAGGCATGACTTCTGCAGGCCTAAACGACAAAAAACAGCTACTCAATCAGCTGGAAAAACAGTGGATGGCTGTTGGGCCTGTTAAAGCATCTATCAGAGATACATTGAATTCACGTTATCTCAAAGCTTGTAAACGTTAGGACTCTACGCGCCCCCTTGTGGTGTGGGGGCGATCGGTTTGTACAGGGCCGACTCATCGTTCATACTTCGGCTAAGGTGTACAAACTGCGTGGTTAACGTTCGACTGTAATGCGTTTCGATTAATCATAAGGCCACATGAACCAGACTCTCACCGAAGCCGATCTACAGCAAGCGATGCTCAACGACGAGCTCATGCTGTACTACCAACCCAAGGTGTGTCTTCTCAGTGGGCGGCTTATTGGTGCTGAAGCATTGGTTCGCTGGTCCGATGGCGTCAACGGTATTGTGTCCCCCAGTGAGTTTCTACCTTTGGCCGAGCGCAGTGGCCTGCTACACGACCTCACTCTACGATTGCTGGCTCAAGTTATTGATGCCAGTTCCTTGTTGCCCGTGAAAGAGCCAGCGTTGTCGCTGTCTATTAATGTCGCTCCAGACGATCTTGCTTCCAACGCTATCAGTCAGCACATTGGCAAGGCATTGGATGAAAAGAGAATTCGTGCAGACCAGTTACAAGTGGAAATAACCGAAAGTGCGGTTATGGGCAATGTGCAGAAAGTCCGTGGGGATTTACTCCGGCTTAAAGAGCTGGGTATCAGGATTCTCATGGATGATTTTGGTACGGGTTACTCCTCAATCGACAGGCTGAGCCAATTGCCATTTGATGCCTTGAAGCTTGATCAGGGAGTGGTGAAACGCATGGGTACATCGCGCCAAAATCTTAATGTGGTTCGGTCGGCCATTTCCATGGCGCGCGAGTTAGGTATGACATCGATTGCTGAGGGAGTCGAAAACGCCGAAGCGTACAAATTCCTGATAGCTCACGGTTGCGAGGAGGCGCAAGGTTTTTATATTTCTCGGCCTATGTCTTTAGGAGACTTCATTGCTTTCGCTAATCAGTCGCATGAGTTTGAAGGTTCGCAATTAGGACGGATTCATCAAGTGTCGCTTAATTTGATGCGATTTCGTAAACGATTACTCGACGCAGCGTTTTGTCGTCGATCTGGCGATGGCGCAAGCTTGGCCTCTCTTGCAGGTCCTAAAGCGTCTTTACATGTATCTGAATCAAGATTAGGGGTTTGGTATTTCGGTGTTGGTCAGCGGCTTGCCGAGTACCCTGCATTCGAGCAAATAGAGAAACCGATGCGCCGATTGCACACGCTAGGTGAGTCTTTTATCGTATTGCTCGACAAGAATGCATCGATCGAAGCGCTCGATAATGCCATCCGCAGTATCGACGATGATGTTGATCAGGTGCTCTCTTTACTTCACTCACTAGAGCGATCGCTACTTAGGGAAGGCCGTTTGCAGCAACGCCAGTAGCTATGGAGTGGCTCAAGGCATTAGCTGAAGTCGTCTAATGCCTTGGCTTTGGTTCACATTATTTCTGTATTTTTATTCGCCGTTGTCTACTTATCGCTTTCCCATGGGGGCGTAGGCGTGAACTTGCCGACCATAAAGTCGGTGAATACTCTGACCTTGTTGCTTAGGTGGCGACGATGCGGATACACCAGCTGTATGGAAGAGGTATCGACAGAGTGCTCTTGCAGGATAGGTACTGCCTCACCTGACAGTAGCGATGGCTGTACAACGTACGTTGCCAATCTGGCGATGCCCAACCCGGCTTTGACTGCTTCGTGCAGCGCAGAGGCGCTGTTGGTATGGAAATTACCTTTAACACGCTGCACCTGAATGCCGTCGTTCGTGGTGAATTCCCAATCGTTGAAATGGCTGATTGCAGAGTGAGTCAGGCAATTGTGATTGAGTAAGTCATCGGGTGTTTTAGGCGTTCCGTGTTTGGCAATGTACTCTGGAGATGCACAAATCACACGCTTGTTGACAGCAAGGCGTCTGGCCACCAGTGATTCATCGGTTAGGCCGTCGCTCATCAGTACCGCGACATCGACACTCTCTCCCACTAAATCGACAGCGCGCTCACTGAGTTCCAGTTCTACTCTGAGTTCTGGATACTGCGCCATGAATTCGGGCATGAGCTTGACCAGTTGTAGGCGAGCAAAGGCCGAAATACTGGTAATCCTTAATGTGCCACTGACTTTGTCGTGAAGTGCCATGACGGCATCTTCAGCCTGCTTGATTTCATCAAGAATAGCACCGCAACGATCATTAAAAGCATGGCCTTCTGCGGTCATGCTGAGTTTGCGTGTTGTGCGTTGAAACAGCCGTGCACCGAGCCGATCTTCAAGTCGAGTGATTAGCTTGCTTACCGCCGAGGGCGTTAGATCCAGTTCGCGCGCTGCAGCAGAGAAGCTGCCCATGTCTGCGGCTTTGGAAAACACCAGCATTTCTGTGTACTTATCCATTATTTCCCGTTGTATCTGTGCAGTTGAGTCACGATTGATGAAGGCATGCGTGAATAGCACCTAGTATACTAAGTAATAACACTTGTGCTAGCTACAGTAAAAAATACTCAACGCCCCATTAAATCGTGCCTTAGCGAAATAAACCAGAATTTACATTGTGCAAGTTGATGTAGCTACATCGATATAAATGGCTCAAATCGTTTGATCCCGTACACTGGTGTGCCTCTCATTGGTTGCTTAATTTTTCGTGTTTCGCTTCTTTGAAAATCTGATTGACCCAATGAGTGGGCAGAACGTCCGGTGCCCTCCAGATACAACGTTGGCGTTTTTCCGTTGCTATCTGCAGCCTCACCGCAAAGTGCTCTTAGCGACCTTGGTGCTTGCAGGCATTGCCGCCGTCAGTGAATTATTTGTTTATATCTACCTAGGTCAGATTATTGATTGGATGAGCGCTGGCGAGCGTGGGGGTTTCATGCGGCAACATGGCGCAGCATTTGTCTGGATGTTTGTGGTGGTTGTGCTCGTTCGCCCCGCCGCCTTGCTAGCCAGCAGAGCGCTGATTAACTTGGCTTTAGCCCCTGGTTTATCCAACTCTACCCGTTGGCAAAACCATCGCTACGTTCTTCGGCAGAGCATGAGTTTTTTTCAAAATGACTTTGCGGGCCGTATTGCTCAAAAGGTTTACCAAACAGGTCATGCGCTTCGCGAGGCCGCGCTGAATATTATTGATGGCGTCTGGTTACTGCTGATCTATCTTGCAGGTACTCTCATTTTCTTTTTTGATGCTAATACGCTGTTGTTGTGGCCTGTGATTCTCTGGAGTATTGGGTATGTGTTAGTGATTGTGTACATGGTGCCGCCAGTCAGGGCCAAGTCAGCAAGTCTGTCTGAAGCTAATTCAGGACTCATTGGCCGTGTGGTAGACAGTTACACCAATATTCAATCGGTCAAACTGTTCGCCCATCATTCGCTTGAGGAAGATTTTGCTGGTGAGGGATTACGGAAACACACCACAGCGTTTCGTGTGCTCATGCGTGCCATTTTGCAGATGACGATCACGCTGACTGTGCTGAATACGATCCTTATCGCCGGCACAGTGACTGTTTCGGTCTACCTCTGGCTTGATGAGGCGGTCACGGTTGGAGAGATTGCGGTAGCCAATGGTCTTGTCATCAGACTCAATCAGATGTCAAGCTGGGTGTTGCGCACGATTACCTCATTGTTTGAAAACATTGGAACGGTGCAAAACGGCATGCAAACGATCTCGCAGCCGATGGAAATTGTGGATAAGCCAGGTGCGAACGATTTGCAGATTAAAGGTGGTCATATTCGCTTCGAGCAAGTGAGTTTCTCGTATGACTCGCAAGCCGCGACGCCATCAGTGAATTCAAAGAAACCAACGGTTATTGTCAGGCAATGCAGTTTTGATATTAGTGCCGGTGAAAAAATCGGTTTTGTAGGTCGCTCAGGGGCTGGAAAATCAACATTGGTTAATCTGCTAATGCGTTTTCATGAGGTGGATGAAGGCGCGATAATGATTGACGAACAGAACATTGCGACGCTCAATCAGGATAGCGTGCGCTCATCAATTGGTGTGGTGTCGCAGGATACTTCATTGCTGCATCGTTCCATCAGAGAAAACATAGGCTACGGCCGTGCTGATGCCTCTGATGGGCAAATAATCGAGGCTGCTAAACGTGCTCAGGCTTATTCATTCATTGAGCGATTGACTGATCGTCAGGGGCGCACAGGACTGGATGCTTTTGTGGGTGAACGAGGGGTTACGCTGTCAGGAGGGCAGCGTCAGCGAATTGCTATTGCACGAGTTATTCTCAAGGACGCACCCATTCTGATTCTCGATGAGGCCACATCGGCTCTGGATTCTGAAGTTGAGGCTGCAATTCAGGAGCAACTATCGCAGCTTATGCGAGACAAAACAGTACTGGCAGTTGCGCACCGATTGTCGACAATAGCTGCCATGGATCGTCTGATCGTGCTCGATGAGGGCGCCATCGTAGAGCAAGGGAATCACCAACAGTTGATGAGTGCCGGCGGACTGTACGCTCGGCTATGGAAGCGTCAATCGGGCGGTTTTCTGGGGGTGGATTAACCGCAGTTCTGGCGATAGTTCAGGGTTCAGCTTTATGTCAGCACAGTAAAAGAGGCTTTATTCTGGGTGCTTTGTTGTGATATACCTATGTCGGGCTTGAGTAACTACTTTAGTTTGCGATACGATAATGAACAGCAAAATTCTGCGTTTGAACAAGGCAGGTACGCCGATAGCGTGGCTTAACTGGCAAGATACGGCGACTCTTATTGTCAAAGAGCAAGTGATTTGGAGCCTGGGGGATACCGTGGTGAGGGTTCGCGGTGGCTACAATAACAACGGTGAACGCTCGGAGCTTGAGCTTCCCTGTATCATTGCCTGCGATGGAAAAGTGGACAATCACCAGTTCTCTCCAGCATTGAACAACTCGTTGCTATTTGCCCGGGATCAGCAACTGTGTCTGTACTGTGGCCAGGAATACCCGGTGTCGGAGTTGTCACGTGATCACGTTATCCCTACATCCCGTGGCGGAAAAGATGCGTGGACAAACTGCGTTACTGCCTGCCGTCGTTGCAACAATCGAAAAGGTGATCTCAGCCCTGAAGCTGCCAACATGCAGCTGCTGGCGGTACCTTTTGTGCCAAATCGCTACGAATTTTTCTATTTATCGAATCGAGACGTACTGGCCGATCAGATGGAATTTTTGAAAACCCGATTCTCGGCGAACGGTAGTGCTTTTATCTAGAGTTGTTGTGGTGGCGTTGACTCAGGCAGATTCTGAATTCAATTTAATAAGCGCTTTGACAGCGAAATCTTCGAGCATTTCCTGCAGCGTTGTGTTGCCTGAGATTTGTACGACATAAGGCCCTGACACCACTATGGCGGTGCGGTAGCTGGTCTGGGCGTCGATGGCGGTACGGTAGACATGCAGATCAATCTTGTCAGAATTTTTCGCAGCAGAGGTTTTGATCTGCAAGCGTTGGTCATCGACCACTGCCCCGAACTGTTGTGTGTTCGCGTGAAGCATGTTGGCGAATAGATCCGCAGTTTGCGAATTTTCTGCCTGTAAAATAGTCGCTTCAATGGGTGAGGCGCCAAATACTTCCTGATTATAGAATTGCATGGACACCATGCTCTGAATCAATAGTGTAAATCCGTCCACGGCGGCTTGGCGACGAACTGGGTCCGCACGTAGATCGACGCCTTTGAGCGGTGAGGTTTCGACACCAATCCAAGGCTTACGAGCAAATTCGTGATCTACCTCTAGGCTTGCCTGAATTAACGTCTGATTGCGTTGCTCACGCGCGATATCTGGAAAGCTTGCTGGGGCTAATATTTGAATGGGATCTTGAGGTGGGGTGCTGAGTACGTCCTCGAGAAGGCGCTTGCCATTGCTGCGTTTTGAAAGCTCCGATATAAATCGCTCACCCTCGACATACGAGTACTCTAGGACGTTTCTACTAATGGCATCGACAGATTGAGCGAGCTCATTGGTAGTTTGGTTTGTGCTGAACATGAACTGGTCAAGCTGCTCTAGACCGCTCTCGCAATTTGCTTGTTCACATATTTGCCGAGTTGCCCATTGAGCGTGACCTTCAAAGGTGGCTGATTGCGCAAATGAGGCCCGAAAGTTAAGTGCTCGATTATCGTGAATGTTGTAACGCTTATCATCTGCCGCATGGACAAGTTCGTGAATCAGTAGCACCAATAAGGCGGCATGTTTGGTCGCTGCGGGAAGACTAGCATCCACACTTTTTTCGTAACTGTTTAGCATAGAGCCGCTGATCAGAATGCTTGACAGGTGTGAGCTGTACAGCGCGGCATAAGTGCCATCCAGAGGATGCAGGACTTGCTGTAAAAAGTCGTTAGCAAATGCGCCAGTGCCAAATTGGCTGTTGACTAGACGTTGAGTTTCGCGGAGAACCTCCGCATTGATGGGGGCGTCGTCCACAACGTGAAGCTTTATGCTGCTTAGATCTACGTCAAGCTCTTGTTCTACCAACTCCTTGGCGGTCGCGAAATCCGTGTGGATGGTAGAGAGCCATAAGCCATTGTAGTTGCTTAGCAACGTACTGGATTTTGTTAAATCTGGTGCGTTGAGCGAGAGCTCACTGTGGTTATCAGTGTCTTTACGCGCGGTATCGTGGTTCTGAGAATCGACCACCCGCACAGCGGGGTATTGGTTTGGATTGTCTTGTTCTGACGGTTGACTGCCGAAGCCTTGACATCCGGACACCGTTAGCATGGCTGCCAAGCCGATAGCAGGCAGAATTAGACGTTTAGTGGAAACGCCTGAACGCTGAATGCTCTGTACATTGGCTGCTGGATTCATAGGTATGGGCTGCGGTGGGTATTATTTAAAAATCAAAATTACCGCAGTGGTCAATTGTCTGTCCTATTCTAACTCCAAAAGTTTGACAAACTTCTAGGAATTGCTCGGTGTAATCACAAGCCTGAGAACTCTGACCGCCTTGTGCAGGTTTTGCACGCTAAAAAGGTCTGGGAAGGTGCGGCCGGCTAGGTGCGGCCGGCTAGGTAGGGTTGTCAAGCGTGGTCGGCAATGCCGACCACGAATTCAACGACTAGCGTCTTTGGTAAGCGCGAACGTAGTCTATTTCATACTCGGCTGGAAACGTGCTGTTGTCTGGGCTGCCTGCCCATGCTCCACCCAGTGCCAGATTCAATAAAATGTACATGCTTTCGTTAGGCACATTGCCGCTCTCAAAGGTGTTGGTAGCTACGCCGTCCACATACCAAGTGATTTTGCCTGGCTCCCAAAGCATGCCGTAGGTATGAAAATCGCTGGCGTAGTCAGCACCTCTAGCCTGGTAGCTGGGTGTTGAACGCAGGTTGAAATCTTCGAAGTAGTGAAAAGTCTGGTACAAGAGGTTCGTATCGTGACCTAGCATCTCTACTACATCGATTTCAGGTCTGGATCCACTCTCTGTTTGATGTAACAACCAGAATGCGGGCCATAGGCCTTGACCACGTGGCATCTTGGCTCGCATCTCAACGTAGCCGTAAGTCATTCTGAATTTGTCGAAGGTTGTCATAGTGCCTGAAAGATAAGGCTGATTACGAGCACTGCTTCTTAATGAATCGGGGGTTCTGGTAGCTTCAATAGTGAGCGTGTTGCCATTGGTACTGAATGGGTTGGCGCCGAACCCAGGGTCGCGCTGCGTATCAACGTAGTACTGCTCTTCGTTGTTGATAATAAATTCAGCACCCCAACGGTAGCTGGTGTTCCACTTCGAAGAGTCAACGCCATTGCTGTTGAATTCATCGCTGAATACTAAGTCGTAATTGGCGGGTACTGAGCCACTGTTGTTGCCGCTGTCATTGCTTGAATTAACGGCCGGTGGCGGCGAACTGGCCTGTTGGCTAGAGCTGTCAATGGTTTGAACTGTTACGCCTGCTGATCGGGTGGAGTACTCGTCATTGCGAAACGCGACCACTGAAA
>JALZWO010000087.1 GCA_023300375.1 Granulosicoccus sp.
AGCATGTGGCAGGGCATTTTAGATCAGCTCTTTGCCATTTGTTTGTATCACAAGGTACTGGCACTTGGGGGCCGATACTACGATTCGGAACGCGCTGTGAGATGACAGTTATCGAGCTGCGCCCGGAGTAGGGTACTGAAAAATTAGTGTTGTTAAGCGACAGTTATCGCATGAGCAAATCCGCATCATTGGTAATGCATGGCCTAGTTCTTTGCCACTGATCGACCCTATCTGGTATGTCGCTTCCCATTGATAGAAATAGACGTGCGATCGTCGGAGAGAAACGCAAAACTGGCGACAAACTCAGAGTTATTCGCATAGGTTAATTGAATAGCGTTGCCATCGATTCGGTACCTCCCAACATCATTGTTTGAAGCTGATACCGTAAGTGCTATGCCGGAAGCAGAATAAAAAGTGTTGTTTGTAAATAGTCCTGCAGTATCAAAGCAAAAAGTAGAAATATCGATATCAATAAAGTCAATCGAGTCGAACGCTGAACTACCGATATTCGTGAAACAGCCATCCAGCTTCTCGTCGGCACCACCACCTACCGCGATGAAGTTATTAACTGCCGTATCAAACTCTTCATCATCAAAGTCTGACAGCTGCAGATCACTCCCCAGGAAACGATAACGCCCCCATTGTTCAGGATTTCTTGCCCTCGACACCGCTACACCTTCGTTGAAGACTGTCTCCAGGTCGTTAGTTTGAGAGCCATCATCGAAAAGAGCGACCATATCATCCGAAAGCCTGAAAACCCCACCGACATTTTGAAATGATAAGTAGCCATAGAGCGACGCGAAACCTTCAGGCTCTTGGATAGTTGCCGTTACTTCGCCTTCTTGCTCAGTGGGTGCAGCTGGTGCAGATATGATGACTACTGGTTGCCCAAAGACAGCAGAATCTGCCGTCCTCTGACAATTAAGATTGATTGAATTGACATTGGTGAAACGGAAGAAGTCATCAGATAGAAACGTCACATTGCTTGCAAGTAATTCAGTATCGTTATCAATTGGGCGGGTAGAGACTTGTGAAGCGCTAAGCACTGACCACGAAAACACAGACTCCCCACCCGTGTTCAAATCATACTCAGTTCCTAACAAGCCAGCACCAAGCGTATCTCTGGCAGGAAATGTCAATCCAACTACTGCATTCTCGGTACCTTCGGATGCACAGGCCCATAGTTCGAAGTCGTTAGAAGAAGTGTATCTGGTAGTCAACACAGATTGCAGCGATGTAGCGTCTGAAGGCGCAGTAAAATCCATTAGCACAGACGAAGAGGAGGTCGATTCAGAACCTCCACCGCCACAAGCTACGATTAGCAATGGGCTACTGATACACAATTGCTTAATGTACGGAAACATAGGTTGCACCTTTTTCAGATTAAAACAGAGATAGAGCGAGCATAGAGGCATTTAGCAATAATCGTTTTTTCGGGAATGGTTTGTTTGGCCTCAACGTTGATATCGATCAAGTGGAGTTTTTAAATGCATCGAACGACTACTTTGATTGCGGATCCTGTGGCATATAATTGAAGCTCAACTATATGTGCAGTACTGCCTTTAAACATGAATATATCCTCATCAAACTGAACAAGCGCTGAATAGATTTCCTTGGAGTAAAGCTGCTTTCTTGACGGTATGCGTTATGTGCGGTTGTTAAGACTCACACAATGTTTTTCCTTGCTGGATGTGGTTAAATATTGAACATTAGCAACACCGTCCGGCATGGAGAACTTACTTGAACAATTCAATCGCCACAAAATCGTACACAATCGCCACAGCGGCATTGTGCCTTGCGTTGCAGGCGTGCGGCTCGTCAGGATCGGCTTCTGGTGATCAGGTAAATGCAGATTCTGTTTTTTCAGTGCCTGTTAGTGCTGCGACATTAAGTGATGCACTGACCACAGAGGAGCCAGGAGTCCCAAGTGATGAATTCTGGCAATGTTCAGTAGGTGACAGTAGCACCGTACTTGAGTACCGGTTCACCAGCGATAACGGCGGAGTTGAAACAGATCTCAGCAATGCTGGCGCGCAGTCTACTTTTAGTTGGCAGACGACATCAGCAAGCGCATTCACAACGACGGTCATCAGCACTGGTGGTCAGAATGAAGTTACTGACATTGCGTTCAATGGTCGAGATGCCTTTAACGCTGTGGTGAATAGTTCAGCCATATTTGCGTGCCAACGTATGGGCCAGCGGGGTGAACCGACTGGACCTGATGCCGGGACGAATTCACTGTCTTACAGCGGAGCTGTTTATCCGTTGACTGATGGTTTTGAACAGGTTTTCTCTTTTTCGCCTGAGAGAAGAGGTGATACACACCAAACCTCTCAGTTTGACGTTGCCGATGCTGGTTTCAGGCCTCTACTGATAGATGTCGGTGTTTTTGACAGTCTACTTATTTGGAGACCCGACTTTGCAACTGTCTGGTTTAGGGCAGATCTCCATTCACCTGGCGAGGCTGATTTCACGAGCGCAACCTTTCAATTTGAATCTGATGATGTTGATGAAAACGGATCAGAAGTTGCCGGTAGATTCTTTTTTAACGAAGCCACTTTCGGTGTTGATCTAGACGGAGTTGATGGGATCGATTCTGACACCGATGAATTTATTGATGCTGTCGCTGGAACAATCACAGCTATTCGGGGTGATGGCGAGCAAGTAACCATGAGCTTTGATGTTTCGCTCGAAGACGGGACAACTTTGAGAGGCAATTATTCAGGTTCATTCCCTTCAGTTGATCGCTAATGTCCGCTTGTTTCGGTGTGAGATCGTGAAGCAACACGCAAGTGTATTCAGCGATATCAGTAAAGACGGGTGTTCATTTCATATACTTTCGTTCTCGTCAGTGCAGTGAGTGATATGTAGTTGTCCACCTAGGAAGTATATGGCTACTTCTTAAATGGAACTGCCAAAATAAAAATCAGCCTGTGACTTTTATTTTGCTGCGGAAGCGCGCCCAGTATTTATTGTGTTTCAAAAAACTTCAGACAGATCGGTAAACCCCCATTTATAATCAAGTTTGAAAGTAGATGTTTATGCAACTATTGCTAGATTTTTTTATGGTGGTATACCGCCATTAGCGGTATGGGGTCTTGCATGGTTGTAGGTCCACATCTAACGTGTTGCAGTTTCTTGTGCATGTTGGATAGAATCAAGCAAGTGTTGGTTTAACCATTCATGCCTTGCCGTACGGTTTAATCGTTCAACGTAGGCATTCTGTTGGGGATGTTCTGGCTGTATAAAACGCAGATCTATGTTGTGTTCCTCAGCCCAATTTTTTAAGTGGTGATTTAAGTGTTCAGGACCATTGTCCAGGCGGATAGCTAAAGGTTTTCCACGCCATTCTATGAGTTGATCTAATACCCGAGTGATACGCTCAGAAGGCAATGAGAAGTCCACGTTAATACATAATTCTTAGCGATTGAAGTCATCAATAACATTGAATGTGTGGATCGGTCGACCATCGATCAGCGTGTCATACATAAATTCCATTGACCATATCTGATCAATTGTTTCAGGCACTGATAAGGGGTCAGGCTTTTCTCGCACTAGAGGTCTGTTTGGCTTGATTCTGAAGTTAAGTTCCAATTTCCAGTAAATGCGGTAGATTCGCTTGTGATTGAACTCCCAGCGCTTCACATTGCGTAAATACAGAAAACACAAACTTAATCCCCGTGCCCATGCCCATG
>JALZWO010000088.1 GCA_023300375.1 Granulosicoccus sp.
GCCATCAGCTTAAGTTGGATCGATTGTGGCCGATCAAGATACCTATAGAGGGGCCATATTGGCCTTTTACCGTAAAATCGCTCAATATCTATGAACTCATTAACCCTCAAAACATTTAGCCTAGTTTGTCTTCTTTTAGTCTCATCAATAGGCGCGGGGCTCGCTGGCATCTATCAGTTACGTGGTGCGGTTGGTGAGTATGAAATTACACTTGAACGGCAAGTGGCTAATGAACGAGATATAAAAGCTGCGTTAGTTGGTTTTAAGACGCAGGTACAGGAATGGAAAAATACATTGTTGCGTGGATCAAACCCTGCACAACGAGAAAAATACTGGACACGGTTTCAGGCGAAACAGAATGAAGTTGGTGAGCAGATTGATACGCTGTTATTGAAAATGGCAGATAGTGATGCTCGCGTGCTTGTTAATAACTTCAAATTGGCTCACCAGCAAATGGGTATTGGGTATGAGCAAGGTTTCAACGCCTATATCCAATCTGGAAATCAATCAGCCATTGGTGATAGTGCTGTAAAAGGGATGGATCGCGAGCCTGCCAAATTATTGTATGAGGCTGCAGTTATGCTCGAAGAACAAGTGTATCAAGCGGTTTTAGCTGCGCAGCACTCGGGGTCATTGGCAGTGCGATCGAGCTATATCTTTTTGGCAGCTATTGCTTTGCTGGGTTTAGTGGGTGCGGGTTGGCTTGCACGCTCATTATCAAGAGAGATCGGAGGAGATCCAAAAGTTGCTCTAGAATCAATCAAGCGCATTGCTGATGGGGATATGTCGCAACCTGTTCCGTTGAATAACGGTGATACCTCCAGTGTTATGGCTGGTATGGAGCAAATGCGTCAGAGCTTGATTGGGGTCATCACTCAGGTTCGGCTCAGTAGTGATCAAATTGCAGTGGGTTCGGCAGAAATTTCCAGTAGTAGTTCTGATCAAAGCCACAGAATTGTAGAACTAGCAAGTTCGTTAGAGCAGACAGCAGCTTCAATGGAGGAGCTGGGTTCCACAGTTGGCCAGAATGCAGAAAATGCAGGCAAGGCTGACAAGTTGGCTAAAAACGCTTCAATGGTTGCGAAAGTGGGAGGCGAGGTTGTGGCAGAAGTTGTCAACACTATGAAAGAAATCAACACTAGCGCTCAGCAAATTGTAGACATCATTGCTGTTATCGATAGCATTGCTTTCCAGACGAATTTACTGGCACTGAACGCCGCAGTAGAGGCTGCTAGAGCCGCTGATCAAGGACGAGGTTTTGCTGTGGTGGCCACTGAGGTACGAGCACTTGCTCACCGTAGTTCTGATGCTGCTAACGAGATTAAGGAGTTGATCAATACCAGTGTAGAACGTGTAGAAAAGGGCAGTCAGCTAGTTGATAAAGCAGGTGTGACAATGAATGAAGTTGTCGAATCCATCAGCTGCGTAACTGAGCTTATGGGAAATATCAGTCTTGCTAGTTCTGAGCAAAGTGAGGCGGTTCGACAAGTGGGGCAAGCGGTAAATCAGATGGACCAAGCCACACAACAGAGTGCGTCTAAGGTTGAGCAAAGTGAGGTCTCTGCAACAAGTCTGCGTACTCAGTCTACTGAACTCGTTGCAGCGATGTCTCAATTCCAGTTAGGTGGTGACGATACCGTTACGCTTGATTCCACACGCTAGCAAACTCGGTGGGCGTGTCAAACGCCCCACCTTTGAGTAAGCTGGGTGCGTTCAATGAAGCTAGGCCTACGAATTAGCTGTTTGAGCTGATTAAACCCATCACTATGGTAGCCTAGCGTGTCAATACAAGCGACGGGCGCATTATCTCGGTATGAGCAATCATTACCCTGCAGTATTCCAACCACTAGACCTTGGCTTCACTACTCTGTCTAACCGGCTTTTGATGGGGTCTATGCACACTGGTCTCGAAGATAGGCGTCAGGATTATCCCAAGCTGGCTGCGTATTTTGCAGAGCGTGCGGCAGGTGGGATTGGCTTAATGGTGACTGGCGGCATAGCACCAAATATACGTGGATGGCTAGGCCCGTTCTCAGGGATGTTAAACAGTCGCTGGCAGGTAGGTAGGCACAAGTTAGTTACATCAGCGGTGCATGAGGAAGGTGGAAAAATCTGCATGCAGATTTTGCACTCCGGCCGGTATGGGTACCACCCGTTTGTAGTGTCATCTACAGATAAGAAATCACCGATATCGCGCTTTCAGCCTAAACAGTTAAGCAGTGGGGGAATTGAAGCCCAGATAAAAGCGTTTGCTCGTTGTGCCGCTCTTGCTCAGGAGGCTGGTTACGATGGCGTGGAGATAATGGGTTCCGAGGGCTATCTGATCAATCAGTTTTTGTCTGGTAGGGTAAATACTCGCGACGACAAGTGGGGCGGTGATGTGTCCAGAAGGCTACGTCTTGCCGAAGAAATTGTAAGTCGTGTTCGAGAAGCTGTGGGTACTGACTTTATCGTTATTTACCGCTTGTCGATGCTGGAACTGGTAGAGCAGGGAAGTGATTGGGACGCCATTGTTGCTCAAGCGCGTGCGATTGAATCTGCGGGTGTCACGCTAATCACCACGGGAATAGGGTGGCACGAAGCACGGATACCCACCATTGCGGCTATGGTTCCGCGTGGTGCGTTTAGTACGGTTACAGCAAAGCTCAAGCCCGAAGTCTCAGTGCCGTTGGTGGCCACCAATCGAATAAACACAGTGCAGGTCGCTGAAAAAATCATTGCTGAAGGGGATGCCGATATGGTGTCAATGGCAAGACCTTTTCTAGCAGATCCGGCGTTTGCGCTCAAAGCGATGCAAGGCCGAACAGATGAGATAAACACGTGTATTGCTTGTAATCAGGCTTGTCTTGATCATGTATTTCAGAAGAAGACAGCCAGTTGCTTGGTCAATCCGCGTGCCTGCCATGAGACAGAGTTGCAGATTGAACCCGCTAAGGTTCAAAAATCAGTTTGTGTGGTGGGGGCAGGACCTGCGGGACTTGCAGCTGCCACAACAGCGGCAAAGCGTGGACATTCTGTGACTTTGATTGACGGTGCCAGTGAGATTGGTGGTCAGTTTAATATGGCTAAACAGGTTCCTGGTAAAGAAGAGTTTAATGAAACGCTGCGCTACTTTCAGAAGCAAATTGACCTGACGGGCGTAAAATTAAAGCTGAATCATCGAATTGATAGTGCAGATGAGCTTAAAGCTTTTGATGAGGTTGTTTTAGCGACAGGCGTTATCCCTCGTACCCCACCTATTGAAGGTGTTGAGCATTCGAAAGTGTTGTCTTATGTTGATGTGTTGCGTGGACGAGCCAATGTGGGATCACGCGTGGCAGTCATCGGGGCTGGCGGTATTGGTTTTGATATAGCAGAATATTTGTCGCACGATGGCAATGATTCAAGTGTTAACCCTATAACGTTTATGAAAGAGTGGGGTATTGACGAAAGTTTCGAAAGTGTTGGTGGTGTAACCAATTTCAACCCGAAGCATGAGGGTGCGAGAGAGGTGACGTTATTACAGCGTAAGCAAAGCAAAGTGGGTAAAAACCTAGGAAAATCCACTGGCTGGATTCATCGCCGTTCACTAACGATGCGAGGTGTGACTATGCTTAAAGGCTGTGAATACAAGCGAATTGATGACGAAGGCTTGCACATCACAGTTGATGGTGAAGATCGTTTGATTGATGTTGATAATGTGATTATTTGCGCAGGGCAGGACCCACTGCGTGAGCTGCAAGAGCCACTACAACAACTAGGTATATCAGCGCATCTTATAGGGGGTGCTGACGTTGCTGCTGAGCTGGACGCAAAGCGCGCTATAGATCAGGGCACCCGCTTGGCGGCTGCGCTCTAGGCTCGCCCTATAGCCCAATCCTGCCAGGCCATCTTTCAGGACTAACTTTTTTATGGATTGTTGCGTGGTTGCTTTGTGAAGGGTTAGCTAAGGTGGAGAATGGGCGGCCTATCGGCTCTTTTTGGCATAGATACGGTACCGCTGAAAATGCGCTTTGATATCAGGGTGAGAACAACCTTTAGTGTTCACCTCCTCTGCCACTTTGCTTTTTGAGGAAGCTACCCGTTGAGTAAGTTGTTGTTCGATGGCAGCTTCTGTCGATTGTGGTACGGCCTTTGACAATTCGACTTGGTAGCTGCTCGTTGTCCGCTGCAACGTTCGGGTAAAGCGTTCCTCCAATTCAAGTGCGGATGACTGGCATATCTGGGAGGCAGCCATTGCTTCTATCAGAAGGTTGTGGATATAGGCCGGCTCCATGCGATCGCTTGCCTGGCGAATGGTGTACGTCTCCAATCCTACGTAGCCTGCCAGAATAACAGTGGCTATGATTGTTCCTTTTTTCATGGCGTTTTGACCTACCTGTAGCATTTTGTATTACAAAAATTTAGGGGGTAGATCCTAAAAAGGCCACCTAAAATATTGGAGTAGCATTAATCCAATGCTAATTCGCTTCCACAATTAAAATACCTTGATTGCTGCGTGACAGGGTCAATAAATTGAAGTTCTTTGGCTAATAATTGCAGAGGTGCTTTATAGTCATCTGCTGATAATTGTTGTAGCTTCGGGTAGTATTTGTCATTGAGTATAGGCCACCCCAGTGTTTGCATGTGCAGGCGTAATTGATGGGTTTTACCTGTTATCGGGCTCAGTTCAAAAAGTGCTTTCTGTGCTGTTTGTTTTAGGCAGCGAATAACGGAGTGACTATTAGATGTACCTTCGGTTACGCGCATGCGAAAGCGTGGTTCACATTGAACAAGGCGATTTTTAACTTCCCACTCTTTGCCTACAAGTTGTTCACTACTATCAACTGTGGCAACAGCTTGATAGGTTTTATGTATTTTACGTGTTGCAAATAATTGATGATAGAAATGGCAGCTCTCTGGGTTTACAGAAAATAGTATTAATCCTGCAGTTACTCGATCTATACGATGTAACGCTTGTAGGGTCTCTATGCTGGTACTGCGCCTCAATCGATTTTGCAGACATTCATTCACATAGATGCCACCCGGTGTAACTGCTAGGAAGTGGGGCTTGTAGGCTACTAAAATATGCTCGTCTTGAAACAGTATTTTTTCTTTAAAAGGGATGCAAGGTTCGCTTTCCACCTCTCTGTAGTAATAAATACGTTCCTGCGCTCGAAAGGGCGACAGTGCTGTTATCAATGAGCCGTCGTGACGATGTACCTTTCCATCAGTGATGCGCTTGCGCCAAGTCTGTTCATTCAAGTAGGGGAATTTAATGACTAGGTATTCCAGCACTGTGGTAACACCTGGATTAGTCTGTGGCAAGCTCACCTTGGATGGATACTCAGACATCACCATTTAATGGTCGAGCTTAGTTGAGTGTTGATAAATGTTGACCTAATTATTGATTAGAATTGTCGGTATTTATCTAAGTGTAGGCGCTGCTTCTCAATAAGTTTATTAGAATTTTTCACTGATGTGCGTTGTTAGCGGCCCAAAGCTGTGTATTGGCGAGTGCTACTGCCATTCAACACCAATGCCAGTGCAGACCTGGAGATTGAAGTATTTGAGTTGTCTTCCGGTGGTGTACCCCAAGCGTATCGCTACTGGGATTATGAGATCGCTGGACAATGACCAGTCGTAGCTTATCGTGAAGTCCGGCTCTGGGTTTGTGATCGGAGCTGTAACGCTAACCGATCCACCCTCGGTTCTAATGAGCGCGACGCCTTGATTATCTTGCTCTATACGAAGCAAGATAGCAGCTTGTTCGGCAAGCGGATTGGTCACCCGTATTTGCACATTTGCCACCGTGCTGAGCGAGCCATCACCAGCTTGAACGTTCAGTTCATATTCCGGTGTACTTTCAAAGTTCAACGCTGCTGCCAGCTGCAACACACCCGATGGCGTAAGTTCAAACGGGCTGTCTTGATTTAGTAAGCGCCAATTCAACTCAGAGCCTTCAGGATCTTGTGCGATCATCGTACCTATTAACGTACCCGGGTCGGCAAACCCATCAATCTGTAGCAATTGAGTGATGATCACCGGTGCCTCGTTTACGTTGGTCACGTTAACTTGCAACGATTGCGTTGTAGCATGTCCCACTTGGTCTCTTGCGGTAACACTTAACCGGTATTCTCCGTCAGCATTCGCATCGGCTGGAGCTTCAAAATCAAGCGCTTGTGGCAAACTCAGTGACCCACTGGATGCATCGAGCACGAACTGCGCGGCATCATCGCCCGCCAGCGTGAAGTTCACCGAATCATTAGCATCTGAATCGTTAGCTTGAACAATGTGCAATTCTCCGCTTTCATTTTCAGCAAAATCAACTGCGTCTGCGCTAGTAAATACAGGAGATTGGTTGTTTATATCGTTCACGACCAGCGTGATGCTTTCTTTCACAAAAAGCTGACCTTCATCGGTGGCTCGGACGGTGATGGTATAGGAGCCTATATCAGCCTCTGCAGCGGTCCCTGTGATACGTCTGTTTACCGGATCAAAACTAAGCCAGTTCGGCAAGCCGATGACACTCAAGGTCAATACATCTACAACATCCGGATCAGTGAAGGTGCTTTACTGAATGGTGAAGCTAAAGGGGGCATTGTCATCGGTGGTTTGATCACTGAGTGCAACCGACACTATTGGCGCCTCATTAACGTTATCAACTGTGATGATTATAGAGTCTTCAACAAAGGCTCCTTCGCTGTCTGTTGCACGGATTGTGATTGTCTGGGCACCCAGATCGTTCTTTGTGGGTGTACCCGACAAGAGCTCAGTAGCAGAATCAAACGTTAGCCAGGTGGGCAAACCTGAAGCACTGAGCGTTAATGTATCTCCTGCATCAGAATCGGTGAATGTATTGGATGGTATCGTGAAGCTGAATGGTGCATATTTGTCGGTTGCTACATCGCTGAGAGCTGTGCTAACCGCTGGTGCTGTATTGGTGGCAGTGCCGGTACTGGCATCGTTACTGGGGCAGCCATCTGCCTCTCCTGATACGCTGCGAATATTGATTGAGACATAACCAGAATCAGTGGGCGCGCCACTAGCGGTAGAAGAATCATT
>JALZWO010000089.1 GCA_023300375.1 Granulosicoccus sp.
AGCCTTGGATTCCCGCATTCGCGGGAATGACGTGTCAGACTATTCTCGCTTTAGTTAGTGCCACTCATTTAGTGATAAATTCAACAAGCGCTTCAAGCGCAGTTTTTTATGCAGCTAGTGACGCGTTCCATCAAGGTCGCAGCACTAAAGCCAAAGTGTTCAAAGACTTCATTGGCAGGGCCAGACTCGCCGTAAGTATCCAGACCTAGCACATCACCATCGAGGCCTACATACTTGCCCCAACCAGCACTGACACCAGCTTCTACCGCAACTCTGGCACGAATAGACAGTGGCAGCACAGCGTCTTTATAAGCTTTGCCTTGCGCATCAAACACATCAGTACTTGGCATGGAAACAACACGAACAGCTGTACCTTTAGATTGAAGTTGTTTCGCAGCATCAATAGCAATACCCACCTCAGAACCTGTCGCTATGATAATGCTAACAGGCGTCGCATCTGGCTCGAACAAGATGTACCCACCTTTGGCCACGTTGCCCAATTGCTCAGCAGATCGCTCTTGGTGATTTAGATTTTGTCGACTGAAAATCAAACACGTTGGTGCATTGGTTCTCTCTACCGCTAGCTTCCAGGCAATCGCTGATTCAACGGCATCTGACGGACGCCACGTAGACATATTCGGAATCATGCGCAAGGTGGCTGTTTGCTCAACTGGTTGATGCGTAGGACCGTCCTCACCTACACCGATAGAGTCGTGTGTGAATACAAAAATGTTAGGCAACTTCATTAATGCACACATGCGCAGTGCGTTGCGTGCATATTCTGAAAACATCAGGAAGGTGCCAGAGTAAGGCCGAAACCCACCGTGCAAGCAAATACCGTTACTGATCGCCACCATGGCGAATTCACGAACACCGTAATTGATATAGTTACCCGATGGGTTGTGCAAAACTTCTTTTGATTCATCCCAAATGGTGTAATTGGAGCCCGCTAAATCAGCGGAACCGCCAAGAAATTCAGGTAGCAATGGACCAAAACCATTGAGCGCTTTCAAGCTGGCTTTTCGTGAGGCTATGCTTTCGCTTTCGGCCACCACGCTATCGACGTACTTCTGCGCATCGGCTGCCCAGCTTGCTGGCAACTCACCCGCTACGCGGCGCTCGAACTCGGCAGCCTTGCTAGGATTGGCCGCTTTGTAAGCGTCAAACAACACTTGCCACTGCGACTCAAGCGTAGCACCAGTCTCACGTGCATTCCATGCAGCGTAGATATCATCTGGCACATGGAATGGAGGATGCGACCAACCTAACTGCTTGCGAGTCAGCTCAATTTCGTCAGCGCCCAAAGGTGCACCGTGACTACTCTCTTTGCCGCCCTTGTTTGGTGAGCCAAAACCAATGGTTGTTTTCGCGCAAATTAACGTCGGCTTTGAGGTTTCGGCTTTTGCTGCGGCAAAGGCTGCAGCCAAGGCTTCACTATCGTGCCCGTCAACACCTGATACCACATGCCAGCCATAGGCTTCAAAGCGCGCTGGCGTGTTGTCGGTAAACCAACCTTGCACTTGGCCATCGATAGAAATGCCGTTATCGTCATACACGGCCGTCAATTTGCCTAAGCCCAACGTACCTGCCAAAGAGCACGCCTCGTGTGAGATGCCTTCCATAAGGCAGCCATCGCCCAGAAAAACATAAGTGCGATGGTCAACAATAGCGTGTTCGGCGGAATTGAACTGCGCCGCCAGCGTGCGCTCGGCAAGAGCCATACCTACGGCATTGGCAATGCCCTGACCTAACGGCCCAGTAGTAGTTTCAACCCCAGGTGCATAGCCGTATTCAGGGTGGCCTGGTGTTTTTGAATGTAGTTGGCGGAAATTCTTTAATTCCTCGATAGGCAGATCGTAACCCGTGAGGTGCAGGAGTGAGTACAACAACATGGAGCCATGCCCATTAGACAGGACGAAGCGGTCACGGTTGGCCCATTGCGGGTTAGCCGGGTTATGGCTAAGCACACCATTCCAGAGTACTTCAGCAATATCCGCCATGCCCATAGGGGCACCGGGATGACCCGAATTGGCTTGCTGAACGGCGTCCATGCTTAAGGCACGCACGGCATTGGCTAAATCGCGACGAGAGGTCATGCGAAAGGAATCTCCTTAATAAAGTGTAAAAGCGCTGCCTTAACCGAACTATTGAGTGGAGCAACTACTGACTAAATTGTCCAGTATAAGCCAGCAAGCCCTTTTATTTGCGCCAGTTGGCAATATCTTGGAACCTGTAGGGGGTGTTATGCTCTAATAATCTCAGGTCCAACCGCCGCTACTCTTTCCATTCCGCAGCCCGTTCGGTATAATAGTGGGTTACGCTGACAGTAGGTAGAATATGACCGCTCGCATTGCTATGGACAAAACCCAGCAGTCCAGTCTGAAGGAGCTTATCTCCAAGGGCAAGGAACAAGGGTATCTTACCTACGCCGAGGTTAATGACCACCTCCCCACCGAGATCGTTGATCCGGAGCAGGTGGAAGAGATCATTGCCATGATCGTCGATATGGGCATCTCGGTATCCGAGGTCCCTCCCGATGCCGATGAAATCAGCATTTCAGACAACACGTCCAATACCGACGAGGACGCAGCAGACGAAGCCGCTGCTGTACTCGCCACGGTAGACGGCGAATTTGGACGTACCACCGACCCCGTGCGTATGTACATGCGCGAAATGGGCACAGTAGAGCTACTGACACGCGAAGGCGAAATCAAGATAGCCAAGCGTATTGAGGAAGGCTTGCGCCAAGTTCTTTACGCCCTTGGCACCTACCCTGAAACCATCAACCTGCTGCTAGAACGCTATCAGCAAGTGCAAGAAGAGCAACTCCGCTTTACCGACATCATTATCAACTTCATGGAGACTACCGACGAGATCAAGGTAGCCAAGCCACCTTCTGATGATGATGACGACGACGAAGTCGTAGACACCGGCCCTGACCTTGAAGAAGTCAAACGCCGCATGATGGCTATGCAAAAAACCTATGCCAAAGCGTTGAAAGCGATTGACGCAGCTGGCGGCATACAAGACGCAAAGGGCAAGGCAGAGATGGAGAAAGTCTCAGCTATCTTTCTAGAATTCAAATACGCGCCCGTCTTTGTGGCTACTCTGGTAGGTAGCCTACGCGCTCAGGTAGACAGAATTCGTGCGCTAGAGCGTCAAATTCGCGATTTATGTATCAAGCAATGCAAATTGCCGCGCGGTGTATTCATCTCCACCTTCCAAGGCCGCGAGACCGACCTCACATGGCTTGATGACGTGTGTAAGGCGAAAAAGCCTTACGTAGCTGCACTAGAAGAGCGCAGAACTGAGATTGAACTACTGCAAACGCGTATTCAACAAATCTGTGTATCGGGCCAGCTCGGCATCACAGACATTAAAGAAATTAACCGCAAGATGTCTATCGGTGAGGCGAAAGCTCGTCGCGCCAAGAAGGAAATGGTAGAAGCTAACCTGCGACTGGTTATCTCCATTGCTAAAAAATACACCAACCGCGGTTTGCAGTTCCTCGACCTGATTCAGGAAGGCAACATCGGCCTGATGAAGGCAGTAGATAAGTTTGAATACCGACGTGGCTACAAGTTCTCTACTTATGCCACGTGGTGGATTCGACAGGCCATCACCCGCTCTATTGCGGATCAGGCCCGTACTATCCGAATTCCGGTACACATGATCGAGACCATCAATAAGCTCAACCGTATTTCACGGCAGATGCTTCAAGTGATGGGCCGTGAAGCCACACCAGAAGAGCTGGCGGAAAAGATGGAGATGCCTGAGGACAAGATCCGCAAGGTATTGAAGATTGCTAAAGAGCCGATCTCCATGGAAACCCCTATTGGCGATGACGAAGATTCGCACTTGGGTGATTTCATTGAAGATCAGAACATCCTGTCACCTGTGGAAACAGCAACCGGCTTAGGACTGGGAGAGACGACTCACGAAGTACTAGCCAGCCTTACTCCACGTGAAGCCAAAGTACTGCGTATGCGTTTCGGCATTGACATGAACACGGACCACACGCTCGAAGAAGTGGGTAAGCAGTTCGATGTAACCCGTGAGCGTATTCGCCAGATAGAAGCTAAGGCGCTTCGTAAGTTAAGGCACCCTACCCGATCAGAGCAGCTACGTAGCTTTTTGGATAACCAAGAAAGCTAATCTAGCTTTTAGGTCTAATTAGCGTGTGCTTTCAAACGGCGGGACTTGTTCCCGCCGTTTGTCGTTCTGGGATTTACAATTATTCGGCGGCTTAGGTTTCATCTAAAGCTGGAGCCAGCAAAAAACACAGACTTCACAGCGGCGATAGGTTAAACTTCCCCTCGTCGTGGGCCTGTAGCTCAGTTGGTTAGAGCAGGGGACTCATCAAAAAGGTGCGTCTATACCGTAAGGTATAGAATGAACGGGATGAATTCAGGGAAACCTTAGCGGCTCGCTTAATACCGAGGCCGAAGGCAATCCTGAGCCAAGCCAGGGGTACACCCTTGGAAGGTGCAGAGACTACCTGAGAACTACAGTGTTCTTAATAACAGGCTAGAGCTTCCCGCGCCCCACCAACCATTCGTGGTTGAGGGTGATGAGATAGTCCGCTCCGAGCAGAAACGCTCGGTTCAAGTGAATCCCTTGGTCGCAAGTTCGAGTCTTGCCGGGCCCACCACTTTTTGTACCCTACCCTTTTAATGATCTAGAACCGCATACACTTCGTGCGGCGGAGACGATGTGGCCATACCATCAAGGTGAGTCGCAAATTACGTCCATACGATCTGGGGATCTTGCACTGCAGCCCCAAGCATTAGTACAGCCCAAGGGTACTTCACTGAACTTGCTCGTTCATATTGGTACACATAAACCGAAGGTAAATTGCGTTTGTCGTACCTTTGACCAAACAAGAACGCCATACTGCTGGGTACTGCCATATGTAGATGAATTTCTCCGAATCGGGAGTTCTCGACTACAGTGCTTAGAAATTGCTTCGAAAGAGCCCGCTGCTTTTCATCAGACCAATGGTTGTCCGGCTCAACATTGGATAACTTCAGCTCAACTATTTTAGCATCTGGGTGCAAAGCACAAACAGCGTCCAGATCTACAGGATAAGATGCTGAAACACACAAAATCATGCGCTCCTTATCATGCCCTGTGCGGTGAATGATCTCATCAAACCTATCACCGTCGTCCGCATCAACAAGCGCGCGCCAGCAGTCTGCTGTTCTATCCCAATCGACTCGAGATACTTTTGTCTCGTCATCTACCAAGAAGCCAGTCAAAAATGTTAATGGAACTGAAGCTAAGCCACCGAAAACCAACTTGACATCCTTGCTTTTTTTACCTGCCATGGCGGATTGGAGGTGGGTCGGTAACAGCGACACGATACGCTTGATCGCAGGCTCAGGCTGAAGAATCACGTTATTGTCTGCTTGGTTTCGAATGTCTACAATCACACTATGTTTATGAAAGAGTCCTTTAAACGCTATGGAGTCTTCCACTGGGACATCTAATGAGTTTTGTAATCCACGTAACTCAATAGCTATTCCATAGAGCCGACTCGCTTCAGCACGCCAGTCCGCAAAACCAGCGCAACCGCCAACTACGATCAACGCGATTCCAACAAGCAAGGCCAACAAAGGCAAGTAACCGACGACGCTTGCGAACGGCTGGTTCGCAACGCCATCTGCCTGCACAAACCAAAGCACAAGTTCAACAACAATGGATGCTCCGCCTAAAACAGACGCTGCAACTAAAGTTACACCAGCACCAAAAACAACTCTGGGCCATGACTTTTTTCGGTAGAGGTATTTAGCAAAGTCCAATAGACGATCAAAGTAGTACCTCACTTTACATTCACCTCGAACTGACCAGACCTCGCAACAAGGTAATCATCCTTCACGATATAGCACTCAATCGTATGATGACCGGTATAGAGGGCAATCTCTCTCGTGGTTAGATTCCCTCTGCTGATACCGCCATCATCAAAACCGCCCCTAAGGTCCCCGCGACGAGTAGCTTCTTCTCCCCAGTTCACCACCTGCCAATAGACACGGAACGGTCTTGAAATACTTGTACTAGCCTCAAAAACCAAGCTCGTTTCCTTAGTAAGTGAGGCGCCTCCATCTTTATAACGTTTGCCACGAAAACCCTTTCGCGTGGCAGCAGCCTCGTGAATCTTCACGGTTCCATTGCTTTTGAAACTCCACGGCGGAGACTGGCGATGCTTTGGTTTTAGTCGC
>JALZWO010000090.1 GCA_023300375.1 Granulosicoccus sp.
GCTCTCTCATCAAATTAATAACAAATTGGTCACAACCAGATTTTTAATCGTTGCAACATAGCCATTGCAAACATCACGTACTGAAGACCAAACACCAAACACCAAAGGCCAAAAACCAAAAACCAAAAACCAAAAACCAAAAACCAAAGACCATGCGCCATCCGGCATCCGGCATCCGGCATCCGGCATCCGCCATCCGTAATCCGTAATCCGTAATCCGTAATCCGTAATCCGTAATCCGTAATCCGCCAATCATTAAGAACAACAGGATGCCTGTCAATATTTTGAACCTCATCATAAAACTCTGGCAAGTTACTGCTTCATTTGATAGGGTCTAATGAGGGTTGGTATCTGACAACAACTTGAGGCATTGATGCAAGTCAGGCTTTACACCAGAATCCTGATTCATCCTTTCCCTGCTCTACAGGTATTACCAGTTGCCGGCTATATAACAACCCGAAACTGATAACCAATAATAATTCCATGAATGTATAGGAATAGAGGAGAAAGAAATGAAATTCATCATGACAGCGGTCGCTGCCTGCACCCTACTATCGGGTACAGTATTGGCTCAAACGAACCTTGAAAAACTCGGCGCGTTTAAAGTCACAGGCACTAAAGAACACATCGTTATCGACCAGAGTGAAGAGGCAGGCGCATCCATTCGTTCTGTGCTGGAGGGCATATCATTACCTGAAGGATTCAAGATAGAACTCTACGCTTTGGTACCCGATGCAAGGCACATGGCCATGGCTCCACAAGGCACGGTACTGTTTGTTGGCACCAAAAAAAATAAGGTGTGGGCGGTGATGGATCGCAACCGAGACAGAGTAGCCGATGACGTTAAAGACTTTGCGCCTTCGTTAGAGTTCGATGTTCCTAACGGCGTCGCTTTTTCAAAAGACGGCTTCTTGTTTATTGCAGAACGCAATCGCGTAATGATGTACCCAGCTGCAGAGTTTTTTCACGAAAGCCCCGATGTGGTCGCTGTTCCTATCGTGCCCCAAGGTGAGCTAATCCCGGTAGAGGAAGAAAGCTTTAACCATACCGCCAGAGTGGTCAAAGTGGGTCCAGACGATAAGTTGTACATATCACTCGGGCAACCCTTCAACGTAGCGCCTGCTGAAAAACTCGATTTGTATAACGAGACAGGCATTGGCGGCATCATCCGTATGAACAGAGACGGCTCTGAACGAGAGATTTATACTTATGGGGTGCGTAATTCAGTAGGTCACGACTTTCATCCCGAAACCGGTGAGCTCTGGTGGACAGACAACCAGGTGGATGGCATGGGCGACGACATCCCGCCTGGTGAAATTAATCGCCAAACAGAAATGGGACAGCATTTTGGGCATCCTTGGTTCGGTGGAGGAGCAGTGCGAACTGCCGATTATGATGGCCAAGACATCCCCGTTGATGTCATCATGCCTGCATCAGAAACGATTGCACACGCAGCAGATCTGGGAATGACGTTCTATTCAGGCAACATGTTTCCAGCAAAATACAAAAACGCTATTTTCTCAGCCCAACATGGGTCTTGGAACAGAACCACACCCGTTGGTGCTCGCGTTATGGTGACTTTTATCGACGGTGAAGGTAATGCATCCACAGAGCCCTTCGCTGAAGGATGGATTGATGAGAACGGCGAATACGATGGCCGGCCTGTTGACGTTGCGCAAATGAAAGACGGCTCCATTCTGGTGTCTGATGATTTTGCCAATGCGGTTTATCGAATTTCCTACTCTGAGTAATTAGCCACCACTAACAGCTGGACTATTCACACCGTTCAATGAGTCGTTAAACAGTGAATAGTCTAGCCTGATGCAAGTACATGGCATTGCCAATAACTCACATCGATTTTTAAGGGCTTGTCCATTGCATTATATGAAATGGTACTACGCTCAAGAACACGAACATGCCTATGAAAGCACTCACCTTGTCCATCGCCGTTGCCGTCTTAAATCTTGGGCAACTACCCACAGCACTGGCTGCAGATCCTGTTAAGGGTCAAGAGTTGTCTCGTCAGTGCAGTGTGTGTCATGGTAAAACCGGAGTGGCTAATGACCCAGAAGTGCCTCACTTGGCTGGGCAGTCGGCTTTTTATCTTGAAAAAAGTTTAAAAGACTACCGCTCAGGTGCTCGTCAGGATCGCCGGATGACACTCATGGCGGCCAATCTGTCAGATTCTGACATCAAAGATATTGCCGCCTGGTATGCCTCTTTTCTGCTGGAGGTCACTGTCCCCGAGTAAGTCCTATGAGCGTTGGCTTTTCGCGTGATGCGCGAATACAATAGCGAATCACTTAAACAGGCAACAACGCTAATGGCTGAAGATATGTCGGGCTGGCAACCCAGGCCACGCCCTGCTCGCGTAATCACACACGGGCGTTATGTTGACCTTGTGCCACTCAACATGCATGAACACGCACAAGCACTGTTTGAGGCGTCTAGTGTGGCAGATGCCGGCACACGATTTACTTGGTTGCCAGAAGTACCGCCTACAACGCTAAATGAATTTCGTGTTTGGATGGCGAAAAGCGTTGCCAGTGAAGACCCCCTCTTCTTTGCAGTGATTGATAAAGCCAGTGGTAAAGTAGCCGGTCGCCAAACTTTAATGCGTATTGATGCTGACAATGGAGTGATCCAGATAGGCAACATCTATTGGGGACCTATGATTGCTCGCCAGCGTGGCGCCACAGAGGCGTTATACCTTGCCGCCCAATACGTATTTAATGAGCTGGGTTATAGGCGCTTTGAATGGAAGTGCAATAACGATAATGTACCGTCGAAGAGGGCTGCATTACGCTTCGGGTTTGAGCATGAAGGAATTTTTCGCCAACATCGTATTGTTAAAGGGTTGAGTCGCGATACAGCCTGGTTCTCTATTCTGGACAAAGACTGGCCCGCCCTGCGCAAATCATTTGAAGCTTGGCTGCAGCCTGACAATTTTGATGCCGAAGGTGTTCAGAAAAAACGGCTGCAAGATTGTAGATAACGCGCATCAGCCACTAGAGAAGCACAGCTATGACCACACAAAAGACGTACATCATCCGACCCGTCGAATCTACAGATCGCAACGCGTGGGATTTACTCTATCAGGGGTACGCGCAGCATTACAAGGTTGCGCAAACCAGCCAGATGCGCGATCAGGTTTGGTCGTGGTTACAGGACCCGGCAGCAGAGTCGGAAGGGTTGGTAGCACAAGCCCACGACGGGGCCGTGGTTGGTTTGGCACACTTTCGTCCCTTTGCTCGTCCATTGACAGCCAGCGTGGGCGGTTTTCTAGACGATCTCTTCGTATCGCCTGAGCAGCGTGGACTGGGCGCAGCTCAGGCGCTTATAGACGGCGTAAAAAGTGTTGCACTTGAACGGGGTTGGACGGTGGTTCGCTGGATAACCGCTAACGACAACTATCGTGCGCGTGGTGTGTACGATCAAGTGGCAACACAAACCCAGTGGGTGACCTACGATATCTCGCTTTGATACTCTAGCCACAAGACTCACAAGCCGCAAGGTCAATGCAGAGCGAAAAAAACAAACAAAACAAACAAAACAAACAAAACAAACAAAACAAACAAAACAAACAAAACCACTCTGATGAACCACACAAGAATCCCCGTCAATAACCAATCACAGGTGTCAGGTGATACCCACGTGGCATTGTCCACTCATACCGTATCGGGTTTACTTAGCGAAACAGCATCCAGATTTCCAGACAGGGAAGCGGCCATATTTTTCGAACACAATGAACGATGGTCGTATCGGGAATTTGATGAGCGTGTAGATCAATTAGCAGCTGGTTTATCCAAGCTGGGCCTGCAGTGTGGTGATCGACTGGGTATCTGGGCACCTAATTGCCCTGAATGGCTGCTTACGCAATTTGCCACTGCGCGTCTGGGGATAATTCTGGTGAATATAAACCCCGCCTACCGGCTGAACGAGCTTAGCTTTGCATTAGAAAAAGTAGGTTGCCGCGCCTTAATCACAGCAGAGCAATTTAAAACATCAAACTACTTGGGCATGTTAAATGAACTGCTACCCGAGCTGCAAACATCGGTTGCCGGGCACGTAAACTCAAAGCGCTTACCCGCTCTTGAGATGATCATAAAAATGGGTGACTCAGCCTCTGCAGGCATGCTGAATTTCAAGGATCTGTTAAAGAATCCAGCGGGCAACTATTACACCCGTGCCGACTATGTTGCGCCAGAGTTAGATTGTCACGACGCCATCAATATTCAATTCACTAGCGGTACAACAGGTATGCCCAAAGGGGCCACACTGACTCACCACAATATCGTTAACAATGCGCGGCATGTGGTTGCCACAATGCACTTCACCGAACACGATCGCCTGTGTATCCCCGTGCCCTTCTATCATTGTTTTGGCATGGTGATGGGCACACTGGGCTGTGTCAGTACCGGTTCAACCATGGTGATTCCTTCAGAGGGATTTGACCCACTAAGCACATTAAAGGCGGTAAGCACCGAGCGTTGTACTGCTCTGTACGCCGTGCCCACCATGTTTGTGGCCATGCTAGAAAACACAGCATTTGACCAGTTCAATTTACGTACTTTACGCACAGGCATTATGGCAGGCGCACCCTGCCCGGTTGAAGTTATGCGGCGTGTGCAATCGAGCATGCACATGAGTGAAGTGACTATTGCTTATGGCATGACTGAAACCAGCCCGGTGTCATTTCAAAGTGCAGTCGATGATCCCTTAGAAAAGCGCGTGTCATCGGTAGGTAGAATTCACCCGCATGTGACCGTAAAAATTATTAATGAAGCCGGTGACATTGTCCCAGTGGGTGAGCAAGGCGAGCTTTGCACGCAAGGCTACTCTGTTATGCAAGGCTATTGGGCAGAGGAGCTTCAAACGCGCGATTCAATAGACAACGATGGCTGGATGCATACAGGCGATCTTGCCACACTCGATGCGGATGGCTATTGCAAGATAACCGGCCGGCTCAAAGATGTGATCATCCGAGGTGGCGAAAATGTCTACCCCAAAGAGATTGAGGACTACCTTTATCTCATTCCGGGTGTGGCACAAGTTCAGGTGTTTGGCTTGCCCGATGAACGCTACGGTGAAGTGGTCTGTGCTTGGTTCGTACTGCAAGAAGGCGCTGTATTATCGGCATCGGATGTCACCGATTTTTGTAAAAATCAAATTGCCCATCAGAAGGTGCCCACCGTTATTGAGTTTGTCGATGTGTTGCCCATGACGGTTACAGGCAAACCACAAAAATTTATAATGCGTGACACCATGATAGAAAAACTGGGCTTATAGTCAGCTGTATCAATCCAGACTTGATGTAACACAGTGCAGGAATTGACATAACGCCAGTGACTGGAAAGCAATCGTTCAGATGTTGCCGAACAGGGCTCCCCTATCGGTCTCTGTTGGGCCCCAAGCAGACATACACACCCCCTAGTTGGAGAAGTGCGTAGTAAAACTAACGTTATAAAAAAATTAAGACTATCAAATGGGATTTTTACCAAAGCTATTAATCCTGTTGTTCTTATACTATCGCTGCTTATTAATCGATGCTCACAACTGGCCTGTTTCAGCTCCTAAAGTTTACGCATGTACAAATGGGTTATTGAGAGAACCGTTATAGAGAAATAGCTATGCTGACCAGAATTTACGAAAATATCCGATCTAAGAATTGCATTCTCGCCAAAGCATCGTTGTTAACTGGAAAATTGAGTCATATGAAATTTCACCAAACAAACAACATCAGTTCGACGCGACTGCCACTCGCTGCGGTGGTAGCGATGCTGCTGTTACCCGTAACAGTATTTGGTCAAGAGCTAGGCGAGCCACTGTTAGGTCCAGAATTTCTTTCCGACACGGTTCAAATAGAACACAGTAGTTTTGCAAATTGCGCTTTACAAAATACGGGCAGAGTGTTCTGTTGGGGCATAGGATTGGGTTTGCCCAGCCCGTCTGAAAGTTTTATTTCTGATGCTGCTGGCTCTTCCACACTTAACGCTGCATTGAACAATGATATTGCCAGCATAACGTTAGACGCCGTCCACCTTTGCGGCATAGGCAGGGAGTCCGGTATTGCTTGCGTGCCCGCCATTGGCCGGAATTTTAGCGCAAATGGTGCTGTGCAGTTTCCACCAGAGCCTGATGCGAGCTACCTTTCTATTTCAGATCTTGGGCGTTTGAATAGTGGATCAGTTTGTGCCATTCAAACTGACAACCGCGTTGTGTGCTGGGGCTCTACATTAATTGGAAATATACCGCCAGAGGCCGCTTTTCTAAAACAGGTTGATATTGTGTCCTCTCGCGCTTGTGGAATTGACTTAAACGACTCCGTGGTTTGCTGGGGCCGACCGACGTTAAACGCCGCAGGTGTTGATGCACAATTCGGCAACGTTGAAATAGCCACGATTGGGCCAATCAAACAGATTTCGCTGAGTAGGTCGGGTGCGTGCCTTATCGACATGAACGATAGACTTGAATGTTTTGGTGAGATGAGCGGCTTTACGGATATCTTCTCAGAGGTGCCGTTATCGAGCATCGAGGTCGGTGGAACTTTCACGTTTGGCAATACAGATGGCCTATGCTATGAAACTACAAGTGGCGAAAAAGATTGCCAAGTCCTGACTTTTTCAGAAGACGGTACAAGCTCTGATTCTATTCTTTCACCCGACGCAGACGCACGATTAATTTCACCCAGAAATGGTGTGTGTTACATAACGGAAGATGAAACAATGAAATGTACTGTGCTTGGAGGTTCACCCGATCAAAATCAATTTCCAACGGCTCCGCAAAACCTGAGCTTCGATCTTTTTTCAGATACGCAAGGAGAGCTCACGTGGGCACGTCCCAGTGTAGATCGTTCGGCAGATGACTTCGCTTTGGGTTATGAAATATTTCGAGATGGTGTACTCATCGATCGCTTACCTGTGGTTACTAGTTACTTCGATAGCAACACAAACCCCAATGCAAGCTATGAGGTTCGAGCCACTCGTGGCCTTATTGCCGGGACGTCATCGTTCGTCAACGCGGATGGCTCCGACGACTCTTTAATACCAACAGAGCCCTCTCCATCTACTCCAGTTCCCGCACCAACAACCCCAACGATACCAAGTGATGGTTCTGGTGAAATTGGACTCACTGGGACGGTTTATTCATCCACTGCCCTTGAGCTCTTTTACAACAATGTTCAAGTCGGAAGCTCAACGCTCACATTCAACATCCTGCGCGACGGTGTTGTCATTCGCGAGAATAGCCCTGCAACAAGTCAGTTTCAAGGAGGGTTAGACGTGAACACAACTTACCTATACGAAGTGCAAGCAGTGCTTGATGGCAACATCATTTCTACGGACAACATAACACTGACAACTTTCGATGACGGGAGTGGGCCGGTAGCTCCAGCATCAGATGTCAATGTTATTCTGTCAGCCGCCGTGTATTCATCCTCTGCACTGGAGCTGTTTTGGAATCGTGCCCCAGTACCGAATGTGACCTACAACATCTTTCGGGACGGTGAGTTGGTTCGACAGAATTCACCGGCGATAAGCCAATTCAACGGGCAGCTTCCGCCTAACAACACCTTTCAATATGAAGTAGTGGCGCTTCTTGATGGCGAGGCGGTTGCATCCAGTTCGATAGTAATTGATACAAGGACCGGCACAGTCTCTGAACCTATTGCATCAGGGACGCAACCACCATCGCCAGGACCACAACAGGGCGAAGTGGGTCCCATCGAATTAGCGGGCGTTGTCTACTCTTCCACAGCGCTTGAATTAATGTGGCAGCGCGCTGCAATACCCAGTGTGACCTACACTATTTTTCGGGACGGTGAAATCATTAGAGAAAACAGCGCGGCGATCAGCCAATTTCAATCAGGCCTTTTACCGAACACACGTTATTTGTACACGGTAATACCTTTTGTTAACGGCATTGAGCAAGTGAGCGAAACGATAGAACTTTCTACACGCAGCTTATAACTGGAAAAGCTGCCCTATCTACGCGAAGGCAGAATCCTCTAAAATACATCATCTGCGCGAAGACAGAGCCCACTAAGACACGTCATCTGCGCGAAGACAGAGCCCACTAAGACACGTCATCTCCGCGAAGGCAGAGCCCACTAAAACACGTCATCTCCGCGAAGGCAGTGCCCACTAAAACACGTCATCTCCGCGAAGGCGGAGATCCATGTGGGCCGAAGTCAATGCCAGCATCAAGATTCCCGCCAATGCGGGAATCACGGTTAAAGAGCCTACGCGGGAATGAGGCTTAAACAGCCTGTCCACGAAGCGACAGTGGAGGTTTCGATGAAGTCGTACGCTAGTTATAAAACCACTTGCTGGCCTTTTGCAACTAAAATCGTACACCTTGAAACTTCATGGCACACTATCTGAGCCAACACTCACGCCAACACTCACGCCAACACTCGCGCCAACACTCACGCCAACACTCACGCCAACACTCGCGCCAACACTCGCGCCAATACTCGCGCCAATACTCGCACCAGTACACACACCAGCGCACACGCCAGAGTACAACCGGACACACAACCAAGCATGCGATTGAACAGCCGGTTAACATTTTTTATAGTCACTTTAACAAGTGCTTGTTTAAACCTTGCGCTACATAGCAACGTTAGATCATCAATACGCATCAAGTACCCTAACGACTCCTTCTATACCTTAACTACACCCGAAGCAATAGGGCTTGCACTTATCACCACAACACTACTGCTCTTGATATTAATAGCCAGTTGGTTTGCTACTAGTTTTTTGATCAAAAAATATGCTAGGTCCACAGCCGTGCTAAAAATCAGTGTATTGCTGTTTAACCTGCTATTAACGGTCGCGGTCTATCAACTTTGTCTCAGCATTGCGCCTCAACTGTTTTATACCTACTACCAGTTTATATTCACTGATTTGCCTGTTCAATGGGTTGTCAAACCAATAACCCTTGAACGGCTAATAGATCGCGTGAGCTTAACCTCAGGTGCCTCTATTGCTCAGCACCTAGCAGGTTTTACATTGTGGGTACTACTATTTAACACCACTATGCAATGGCTCATCCATTCAGTCTTTGCAAAGTTTAGAGGTTCAAAAACTAGCTAAAATCAGATCCTCTAGTCATAGCCGTTTGGTCTGCCAAGACAACAACGCAGCCCTCTACTACTCTTACATCGCTTGCTCAGAAGCAATAAAAACTCAAAAAAACCGAACTTTCTCACCCTATCGGGTGATGTGCCATCAATTTAACCCTCATATAGTGTGGGAACCACTACGGGGGATGATATGAACACTACAAAAGCAATATACAGCAAAACCAACGCCTATTTATTACCCAATAAATACAGAAGAATGCTTGGCGTAGCCGCCTTAAGCATAGTCTTTACAACATCAACGTATGCGCAAGATAACGCTGGATTTGCAGATGATTTCAGCACGGATTCCACGCGTCTTAACGGCGGTGCTTTCGACAATGCAGGGGGACCCGCCGTATTTGAGCAGCGGAGTGATGGCGTAGGGCTGCAGGCGGAATCAGATAGCCTGGATGCACCAGCCAGTTTATTCTTAGAAGCCAACAATGAGCCCGGACGCTTTGGCATAGATATCACACAGCGTCCCTCCACTATTATTGATGGCGATGGTATCTCCACTGTCTTCCTTGAAGCTCGGGTATTTTCCAACAGAACCCTGCAAGAAAATCGTTTTAACCCACCCGGTACTATTGATGCACAAATCGCCTACAACGTGAATAGAGAAGGTAGCAGTTCAGCAAATTTCTGTGTATTCGAAACACAAGACGATGGCAATTCACAACCCATAGGTGATGGAGATGAGCAGTTCTGTGGAACTTTAGCGTCACTTGATTCAGGTTTTGATATACGCCGCTCGATAGATATCGTTGCTGATCTCGAGGCCAGGTCAATCGTCTTTTCTATCGATGGTACATCGCGCACAGTAATTATTCCAGGCGATGAACCTCTGTTTGAACCTGCACAGAATTTTCGACGAATGCAACTCTGGTCGTTCAATACAGTGGGCACGGTACGCGGCACATTGCACACCATGCGTATAGCTGATGAGACGATTAACTTCGCAGACACGGTACCCACATTTACTCAATACAGAGCGCTCTTTGATGTTGATAACATTCAACGCTTTTCCAGCGTAGAAAATGGCATGCTCCGCCTAACAGCGCGGGCCACCGAAGAGAATAATTTCCGTAACCGCCTACAGTTGGCAGAGCCCACTGATTATCTCGAGGCCACACTCACCCTTTCATCAGAGTCTACTCTTGATGTAGACGGTCGCGTCAGAGCAAGCATTGAAATGTTCCTGTACAACGATCTGGCCGATGGAGGTACCGATGGCCAAACAGGTGATGTTGTCGGCTTCATTGAAGCTGAAATACGCGTTAGGGGTCGTTCCAGTCTTGAGTACTGCCTGGCTCGACGTGACACCCCTGATGGAAATAACGACCGCGGTTTACTCGATAATGGAGAGCGTTGTGGTAACTTGCCCGTCAGCGTGCAGTTTGATCAACCACTACGAGTCTCTATGGCGCTTGATCGCGACAACGGGACAGTCACATTCCGCGTTGACGATCAAGTGCATGTACAGGCCGTTGACGGCCCGTTCTTCCAAGCCAGCGAGCTATTTCTAGCAGTAGCAGCCGCATCAAGTGATTTAGCCAATACAGTGATGTTGGTCGACGATTTACGAACCTCAGAAGCCTCTCTCACCAATACAGAAACTGCCACAGGGATAGCAACCCCACCCGCTTTTCCTGAACCAGCCGGACCACCAGCACCCGCTGATAACACGCTGACCTACCCGTTACCCGATGAGGCACCTGCACTGGATTTCATTGATGATTTCTCAAACCCGTCAGTGACGCATTTTGGACTTGAAACAAACAGCGAGGAAGGCACTTACGGAGTGGCTTCTATTCCTGGTGCCATTCGCCTTGAGTCCACACAAATAGAGGGTGAGCCTATTTGTTGTGCAGATGTCAGGCTCAAATCTTCAGGTCGCTCCGATAGCGTATCGGCACGCGTCAGCATTTCCAGTGAAAGCAACTTACCAATTGAAAGTTCAGCGCGCGCTCGTGTGATGGTGCGATCACAGCTATGGAACAACACACAAGATTTTGGGCTCGATGACGAGGTCGGGGATGTCACTATTGAAATGTTTATTGAGCTGCGTGGCGATGGTGAGCGTAATGCGGAAGCATGTGCCCGTGTTCGTACATCCGATGACAACGACGAACAGCTTGATATGTTCAATGGTGACAACTGCATGCGTTTTGCAACACTCCCACAGTTTGATGAGCAATATACCTTGGCAATGTCTATTGATCGCCAGACATCGATACTGAGCTTGTCCATTAATGAGGAGACGGTTGAGGTTGATATTGGTGGCACCGCCTTTCTTCCCAATGTACAACGCATTGAAGTGGGCAATCGGCACGAGGGTAGCTCGGGGCGTGCAGTGGGCTTAGTGCATGCTATTAGCACTGACAATTTCACGGATGATTTCGCAGGCACCATACCGTTGTTCGCACCCTATCGACCCTTGTTTGCCACGCAACAAAATGGCGCAACGGTCACCGTTGATGATGAAAGATTGCGTTTAACTCATGATTCAGCCATTAATGCAGATAACCGACCGCGGTTTGTGTCACGTAGTCCCTCTGAATTTGTCGCTGCAACGCTTGAGATCTCGAGCGAATCCAGAGTAGTCACCGGCTCAGTGGACGTCTCTGTAGGTGGTCATTTATACAATGACATTGCAGATGGCGGCATCAATGATGATGAAGGCGCTGTTTTTGCCATTGCGGGTCTAGTGGCTAATGGAGACGGAGAATTGTTCATCGAATACTGCGGAATACGCTCAAACACAGATAATTTCAGCGATACCACGCAAATTGTCAGCAGTGATACAGAAAACTGCCCACGCTTTGACACACCACTATTGCTGGACACTCCCTACAGAATGTCTATTGCATTAGATCGTGAAAGAGGCGTCATAGTGTTTGGCCTGAACGATCAAACACGAGAGCATCCAATTAGCACAGGCATATTCACGCCATCGTCTTACTTTCAGGGCATACGCGCTAATTCGAGAGACGGTTCGGCTATCGTGGCCTTTGCCGACGATTTAGCGTTTACTGCCAATGCCGTACCACTCGCAGATTCACAAGCGCTGGTCGGTACAGTAGTAGTGAGCAATGATACTGCTGAGCCAGTCGTGGATCCCACTGAGGCTGATCCAGTGGTCACGCCTCCTGTTGTCACACCGCCTGCAGTCAATCCAATAGATGATGCAACGGGCGGTTCAAGCAGCAGCAGTAGTGATGGCTTGTTTGGTTGCAGCATAGCCGGCGGCTCAGGGGGGCTGCAGGCACCTCTGTTCTTAGTATTTGCTTTGCTGGCAATCCGCCGACTACGCAAGAGGTAGAGTCAACCTCAAGGGTTCACGCTGGCAGCTCAAGTGTTTTTCTGACCACGTGCAACCCTTGATCAGTGGATTTATCTCGCCAGGCTTGTGATTTTGGTGCAAACGCGTTCAACAACGCAAGCTTGGTTTTCCGGTACACCGCAGAATCACCATCAGCCCAGTGATGGGCTTGATTTTCACGTCGCAGTGCAGAGAACAATTTGATCGGATTAACCGTGCCTATCTCAATACACAGGTACATAAATTCTTTATCGCTCAACGTACGTGAGCACCACTGACTAAACGTACCATTGGCGTTGTACGCATTCGTTGTCGTCGAGTCGATGTAGAAAGGCTGCGCATAGTGATCGCTTATCCACTCCAGCTGCCCCTCTTGCAAACCGATGTTGCTGTTGCCTATGAGCGATGCCGTAGCTTTCGGGCCCAAGCCGCTATGGACATCCAAAATCGATACGCGCTTTGCCTTGCTTGAATACTCCAGCACTAGATCTTTTAGCAAAGTACACGATTCACTCACCTGCTTTCCTCCAAAGAAAACACCTTGAGGAAAATCATATTGCCCTTCAGCAATGGGCTTGAAAAGTTTGGCCACACCACGATTTTGTGCAATCAATTTAGCCGCATTCATCCAATACTTAAAATCGCCACGGGGGTCAGGTGCTTTGGGTGGATTGATAACAGAATCTAAACCTGCATATCCGGGGTGTGATTGAGGCACAGCGCTGTAGAAGTTACGGTTCACATCCACATTGTGTTCATTGACTCGTCGAAGGTGTGCAAAGCCCCAAGGATTAGCTGCATGAATCATCACGATACCCGTTTTTTCTGGTAAACCGCCAGTGTTCGCTAGCATCTGCAATGTCTGGATTTGCACGCTTGCGCCTATAAAACCCTCTATGCCATGAACACCACTGCACAGTATGATGGTGTGTTCATCGGCCGCTGACGTGATTGAAGCCACATCGACGCTCAGTGCCTCACCGGCAGGACCTAACGCTGAGACTTGATGCGACTCCATCTGTGCAGCGCAAGTCTTGCCTGTGTGTATAAAGTGATCTCGACTAGCAAAATAGTCGCTTGGCCACCAGTCGGGTTCGCTCGAATTTAAACGCGTCAATCTATAACCTCATCATGGCGGATTTGCCATCCAGAACCGAAACACGGACAACGAAGCAATGGTTAATTCACAACCATTTGAGTCGCCTAAACCACCAGATAATTCCTGCAGAAAATACAACGATTCCTACACATAGAAACGCAAATGCGTAGCGACTTTCAATACCTGGCGTACCGCTAATATTAACGCCAAACACACCCGTGATAAAACCCAGTAGCAAAAACACGGCGGAAATCACCCAGAGTCAAACAGGCGGGTATGCATGGCTTCAGCCCGCTGCTCCACCATTGGTTCTTGCAACAGCAACGCATGATCACGAATCATATCCAGATCGTCTAGCAGCCGTGCCAGTGTGTTCTGCATCTCTCTCAGTGAATTTTGTTCTTTGCGTTATAGCAATCCATCGCTTTCACGCTGCAAGCTGGTAATCGCTTCACGCTGAAGAGCAAGGTAGCGGCGCAACGCTAATACCGTGCGCCGAAAACGATTCACACTAGGATTTGCAGACAGCGAGCCTGCGCCCAAAAGCTTATCCTCTAGCTCATCCACCTCGTCATCAAGATCAGAGATGACAGACCCCATACGAACCACCAAACGCTTGGCTAGCAAGAGTAAGAAAATGAGCGTGCCGACATTCAGGCATCTGCGAGGCTACGCTCTCTATCGGTCGACGTCTTCCTTTTTTTCAGGTGATGTTACCTTTTCCTTTTTATACTTTTTTAACTGCCTCAGCTCGTTGAAGCCCCAACCAAAAGCCACACCAAAAACCAATAGTAACTCAAGGAGTATCAGAAGGTTACCGCTCATCTATTTCACCTCAGTAATGCCAGTGCTATTCGGCTGATTAAGGGCGGGTTAAGAGTCGACATTGATGGCACAAGCAGGGGGTGAACGTGGAGTATAGCTTCCTCCGGTGAAGTGCTACTGATGGAGAGAGCGTATGAACACAAATTAATTCGACTTGCGTCTTTTCTACAAAACCACAAAAGCCACCCCTCGCCTAGTGGGCAGGGAGCGGCTGTATAAACAGTCATTACGAGTTAGTGGATTAGGCCAATTTTTAAGACACTAACAGAAAATTTGGAGGAAGCTCTTGGACCTAACTCTGGACTCTGCCTCTAGTACCGACGATAGCTACGCCCAAAGTTGCGGCTGCGCCCATAGTTGCGGCCAAAGTTTGAGCCGGCCTTACGACGATGCTCTTTATAAATTGGACGGCCGTACCTGTCGTAGGAGCTATAACCGCTGAAACGTTTATTGTGCGGGTATCGGTTGCCGAATGACCTTCTAGGTGAGTTGGAATAGCCCCTTTGTATCCTGCGGCTGTTACCTTTCCTGTTGTTATTTCTGTAGCCGAATGGATTCAAATTGATGCGTATGGACAAATCTGTGAGTTCTGCGCCTGCCTCTAGATTTTTATCTATAGAACTCAGTGCGCCTCCACTGTGCCCGCTGCTGAGCGCTCCAGTGGGTGCAGCTTGCAAAACCTGAGAGCTTAATGCCAGAAAGCCCACTGACGCCGTTAAGGCAAGCCGCCTAAGCAAAGTCGCTGCAAAAGATCCTTTTCTTAGAAATACAATTTTCATCAAAATGCTCCTGTAGTGCGCAAATGGACCGGCACTGTGCGTTGGTACGTTGTTTCAGGCTATTAGTTCAACCATTAAGCGACGTGAGGTACTGAAAAACCCTTCGGTACACAAACCTGCTTAACGAACACCAATTTAACGTACACCAGCTGAACCAACACTTAACCAAGAGGCAATTTTGATGACTCAGTAGACGAAATAGCAACAACATGCGTCGTGGGCGTTGACAAGGAGATCCCGTGCCTACGCGATGCCTCCAAAACCTCTTCAGCGAGTCGTTGCCTTGTGGCAATAATTTCGCCCACATCTTTGATGTAATAAAACACACCCCATTCCACCGCATGATCCCCTGTCTCAAGCACACGAATCTCAAGAGGATGTGCATTATCAATGCTGCTTTCTGAGGCTTGGGCGACGTTGTCGAAAGCTTCCAGCAGCATCACTTTTATGCTACTGGTTTTAGTTTCGTAGCCGATTTTAAATGTGATTTTCTCTCGTAATCCTCTAGCTGATGCAAACTTTGAAAGACTATGAATAGTCTGCTCACGCAGCTTGGAATTACTCACCATGATGCGATGGTTATTCACCACATCGATCAAAACCGTATGAAATATTTTAGTTTTGAATACTCTAGCTAAGATAGGTTGTGAATCACCTAATTCTATGAGGTCGCCTTCACTTAACATTTCGCTGTTTAACAAAACCAAGCCGCTGATAATGTCGGGCGCCCATGCTTGCTGTGTTAGTGCTAGAAACACACCGACAAATCCAATAGCCCCCCCAGCCTCCAACAGACTACTGAACCCTGCGATTCGTATCACAACAATAATAACGATAATCGTTATCACTGTACTAGCGACCAGTGTGAGCATTCGTGATCGGTAAGTATCCGATATCTGCAGACCATCGCCGCTATTGCTAGTCTTGCCGTATTTACTACGCATGACATAACTGGCGATGTTGGATGCTAAATACGCAAGATACAAGGCGACCAAAATGAAGACGATTTTAACAGCGAAGCCCTGATCTTCAACGCCGTTTTGCGCATCGCTTGCGTAGTCTCTGTTATAACAAATGGCGGCAAGAATCGCCAAGTTTAAGACTCGCAGCACACTGACTCTAAAGTCTATCTGTCGTGGGGACAGACTACCTGCTGTTTTGAGAATAATGGGCCTGGCTAGCACCAACAACAGCAAGTTCATCGCAATAATCGCGTATTGCATTGCGGTGAACGATGAAAAATACTCTAGTATTGCTTGGATCATGGGTGCTAGGATAATCCATCGACCCAACTTTTACCGTGGCATTAAGTGTCCAAGTGAAAACAACTAGGGTAATAACACCCTAGGTGGAAAAATCCTCAGTTTAAATCGCTTATTGCCCCGCCCTATCGCCAAAGATCACCATTGGCGTTTTTAGCAGTATCCGTAAATCAGTTGACAGAGATACCGTGCGTACATATTCAATATCCCACTCGCCGTTTTCATGCATAGGCCCATCGCCCCGAGCAGATATCTGCCACAGACCAGTAAGCCCGGGCCTGACGTAATGGCGTTGATGCAGCTCAGCGGTGTAATGACGCTCGACCACCGATTCTAACTCTGGCCGTGGCCCCACAATGCTCATATCTCCACGCGCTACATTAATCAGCTGTGGAAGCTCGTCGAGGCTATAGCGGCGAATAAAACGACCCACTGTGGTGTGTCGAGGGTCTTTATCACTTTTGTGTGTGACTCTAGCGTCGTCATCAACATCTTCGCTGTTATGGCGTCTATCAGCGTTCATCGAGCGAAATTTTAAGACATCAAAAACACGGCCATCCAAGCCAATACGACGCTGGCGAAACAGGACAGGGCTTCCCATAGATTGCCTAACTAACCCGGCAACTGCCAACATTGGAATGGCTAACACCACCAGCCCTAGAGAGGCAGCGACTCGATCACAGCCAGGTTTGAAGGTACGAGTGTAAAAGCTCGGTTCAAATTCAATCAATGGCAGCTTCTGAGACTCAGTTGAGTCCGCCTGCACCTCCTCCGGATCCTCCAATTCATCATCACCTGTATCAAGAGAATATGCTACCGCATGCGATCCCATCCAAAACTCCTTCGGGTAAACCCCGTGCTTCCGTGTTAGTGCCAAGAAAAACTGTGAATACCGACCAGTCCAGCAGCGTGCTCTCACGCGCATAGTGCGCTGTTTGCAAAGAAGGTTTCGGCGGTATCTCTACACACTAAACCTCCACATCGCCAAAATGAGAATGCCGAGAGCCTAGAAGAGCGACCAATACAACCTCGATCACACTTTGCAGAAATTCAGCGTTTTGCTTACGATTTGAGCTCACTGGTGACAAATTCGCCAGTGCGTGTGTAATGCGACAGCAAGAGCTTTACGGCAAGTTCAACATCCCTAGCCAGCACAGCGTCACAAATCATGCTGTGCTCATTGTTGATGTCGCGCTCTGGGTAGGCGGTGCGCGTAGATAACTGGCGATAGCGCACATTTTGATCATATAACTGAGAACAAAATTTAATCAGAATTGATGAGTCGCATTCACTTAACAGGGTTTCATGAAACACCTTGTGTAGTGCTTCCCAATCGGCCGGCGTAGCGCAATCTTCCTTATCGTGTAAACGCGACAGCCGCGATAAGCGATGATTTGTCAACACAAGTTCTTCTTCCCACTTCGCACTTCGATTAGCCATCGACTCACGTAATGCTTTTTCCTCTAACCAGCAACGTGTTCTCAATAACTCCGAGTATTCACGCTCACTGACCTGACACACACGAAAGCCTTTCTGATCTATGCGATCAACCAGTGAATCAGACGTTAATAAACTTAATGCTTCGCGTAGCGGGCTTGAACCTACGCCGTAAATCGACCTTAGTTCTTCGATCTTCAAGCGTAAACCGGGGGCAAGTTTGGCGCACATGATGTCACGGCGCAAGGAGAGGTACACGCGCTGGGTTATCGACTCGCCCGAGCCACTGTCGGGCAACAGGCGAAGTTCCAGCGCTGATTCATGTAGAGCCAAGATTATTCTGCAGGTAGCCTAAGCGAAATCAAATCAGTACCTACAATGGTCTTACCCTCGTATCCGCTTTCAGCTACGGCATCTTCGTAATCACTCTCCGACAAACCACCACCAGGAATAGGAAATGGCCCTTGTCTTTTGGCATTCAGCGATGGAATTAGATGTGTCAGCATTAAGTGACTGGCACCAGCGCGTTTCGCCATAGCGCCTAGATCAGTAGCCGTGCTTTGACGAAAATACACGGGCGGTGGAAACCCACTGTCGTTATCAGGCCCCATCACCGGATGTATTGTAGAGTGAACAATAATATCAACCCCCATAGACAGCTCCTCCACCTGCGCAGACGTTGACGAATCGCGCGGCGGGACGTTTTTGTCATTACCTGCATCGCCGCCAATAACAACACTGCCAGCGGGTGTATTGACGCGGTAGGATGCGTGTCCGGGAATATGCCGGCTGTTAATAGCCTGTACGGTAACATCACCCGATGACCAGACAACTTCAGGTTCTTTAAGATCACCAAACGCCACCACGTTGATCAAACCTGTTGGACCTTCAGCTAGTCGTTGCGGATTCTCTAGCAGCCTTTGAGCAATCTCTCCTGATTCAACCAGCGCATCGCCGATGTGTTTTGCAAATGAGCGGCCACTCAAGGTATGACCAGCGGGAGATTGTTTATCATCGCTGACCACTAAGTCTACTTTTGGCCCTTGTGAGTTGAAATGCCAGCGAAGTTGCATTAGCTCGGTAAGTCCCTCGGTATGATCTGAATGCATGTGAGTGATGAATACAGCATCCAACTTGCCTACCTGAACATTGACTTGGGACAAACGTTGCGTTGTGCCACGGCCAACATCAAACTGTAAAGCAAGGTCGGTACAACCTGTCTCTGAATCTCCATATTGAACTAGCGTACCTGCACCCGCCAAACCTTGGAATACAGGTGGCCCCCCTTGCGTGCCTGTGAGAGTGACCACCAGGCAAGGCTCTGCAATAGCCGCTGGGCTAGCAAATGACAGCGCCGCTGCGATCAACGTTGCAAGAGGGGCTAGGTAAATTCTATTGCTCATGATGTTTAATGCTCCATTGCTCTGTGGGTTCGGGATTAAGACTGTAGTTGCAACACGACAGTTTACAAACTGCGTTTAAACACTCGGTTAAGACACGGACACACTTTGGGTTGAAAGCGCAGCAGAGAATTGCAAAGAACCCTCATTGACGAGCCAGCGCCGAAGTCGGTAACTGCGCACGTTTTCAACATGCATGGGATCTTCATTTGCCAGTGCAACAGCTTCGTCCCAACTCTCACATCGGTAAATGACCAGACCCGAGGCTTGCATAAGAGTGCCGGTGTCATCTGATAAAGGACCCGCTAGAAAAAGTTTACCGGCAGCCTCAAGTGCTTTTTGATAGGCAAGGTGACGCGGCAACACAGCCTTGAGTGTCTCTTCATCAGCTATGGGCGTGCTCTCAACCGCAAACAGTTCAAGCGCAAGAGCGCCGCGTTCTTTAGCGTGAGACTTATAAGCATTCCAATCTGGCATTGACGACTATCCTATTTGACTTTTTGGCAATCAATAGTAATTGATTAATAATAAAAGTGGATTTTTATTGATCTAAGACAAAAATGTGGGTATTTTGAGTAATCCAATACGAGAGAGCAAGTTTGTGAGCGCAAGTGACACTGAACAAAACCTAGAGCAACAACGCTCAGCAGCGCAACAAGATATTCGAGATTTAAGACAACGCATCACTCATCTCGACAATGCCTCCATCGAGCTCATTCTTTCAAAAGCGCGGTCGCACTACGCGTGGACAGACGCGCCGATATCCGAGCAGCAAATACGCACTCTCTACGACATCATCAAAATGGGCTCTACCAGTATGAACGGTTGCCCTGCCCGTTTTGTGTTTGTCACTAGTGACGAAGGCAAAGCAAAAATAGCTAAATCACTAAAGCCTGCCAATCTTGCAAAAGTTGTTGGTGCACCACTCACTGTCATTGTTGCGTACGACCGCGAATTCTGGAAAGAACTGCCGTATCTCTTCCCGCATGAAGACAGGCGTCCTATGTTTGCGAACAACGAAGAATACAGCGTAGATACCGCGTATCGCAATTCAACCTTGCAGGGCGCGTACCTTATGATTGCTGCCAGAGCCATGGGATTTGATATTGGTGCCATGAGTGGCTTTTCCAATCAGGTTATCGACGATGAATTCTTCGCCGGCACCACCGTTCGTTCCAATTTTTTATGCAACATAGGCGTCGCTGATGAAACAGCACTGTTTCAGCGCCTACCTCGATTTGAATTCGATCAAGCTTGCACCATTGTCTAACCTGTTTGCACAAATCAGACTGTTGCCCAAAAGTGCAGTCAAGTGGCCTAATTTCTTAGTATTTATTGTTGAGGTTGTATCAGTAAAAAAATAGAGAAACACAAAAATCGGCAAAACAAACCCGGCCTGACCTCAGCCGTTTTGATAGCCGATACATCAAATGTCCAGAGGAATTGTATGACGATCACGCACAAGAGAAACACACTAGGAATTCTAGCTTTTGCGACGGCAACACTGTTCGCAGGTGTACTACCTTCAACGGTTAGTGCTACTGAATCGCTCAGCATGATTGCTATTGACGGCTACCCAGAACGATCTATGTGGGTAAGAGAATTTTCCGATTTCTTTATTCCACGAGTTAATGAAGAGCTGGCCAAATCGGGTAACTATTCTGTAAATTGGCAAGAAGCTTACGGTGGTCAAATTGTTAAGCCTCGTGGTGTATTAGAAGGTATAAAACTCGGACTCGGCGACATTGGTATCGTCACTACAATTTTTCATAACTCAGCACTACCTAGTCAAGGTATCTCAGCGGTCACGCCATTCATTGCTGCAGATGCGCGAGTGGTAGCAACGGCTGTTGATGAAATTGCACGCGAATTTCCTCAAATGAACAAAGAGCTGGATGCAGAAAATCAAGTGTATCTGGCCACAGGCGTTGTCCTGGACACCTATCAAGTGTTCTCGAAAACCCCCATTAGTTCTTTAGCTGATCTGGAAGGCCAAAAAGTAGCAGGTGCTGGATACAATCTTCGCTATCTGGAAGGCATCGAAGGGGCTGCGGGTGTGCGTGGTGGTTTACCCAATTTTTATAACATGCTGCAAACAGGCTTGGTTGATGCAGCGATGCTTTGGCCTGAATCAGCAATGACTTTCAAGATCGGAGAAGTAGCACCCTATATGCTCAAGGTTGACCTTGGTGCAGTCAATTCAAAGACTGTCACCGTCAATAAAGACGTATGGGAACAACTCCCTGATGAAGTAAAACAGGTGTTGCAATCGGTGGCCGTGGAATACCGCGACCATATTGCTTCTATTGCTATGGACGCCGCAGCCGTGTCTTTAGAGGCTTACATCGCCGCTGGCGGTGAAGTGACTGAACTCTCAGCCGAGGCACGCGCCGACTGGGCAAACTCAATGCCTAACATTGCGAAAGACTGGGCAGAGACGCTGGATCAATCTGGTGCGCAAGGCTCGGATATGCTCCGTGCCTACATGGATAAGTTAAAAGCTGCCGGATTTACACCGGTAAGAGATTGGGCCGCAGAGCTATAGATCAAATAAGAAGTAATAGATACTTAATTCTTCGCGCAAATCGAGGCGAGTAATGAAAGTGGCAAAAGCGGTAGGCGCAACGTTTTATAGGCTTGCTATGGCTTCAAATGCGCTTGGCACCTTGGTTATTTTTGGCCTTATAGTCGTGATGAACGCCGACGTTTTTTCCCGAAACTTTCTCGACGCACCTATCCGCGGTGTTGTCGAGATGGTTATCTTCTCGCTGGTGCTTATTGTTTTTCTACAGCTACCTGATGTAGTACGAAAAAACCGCTTAACGCGCTCTGATGGTTTTCTAGTAATAGGCCGATCTCGATTCCCCGCAGTGGCCAACATACTCGATCGAGCCATCGACATAAGCGCAGGCATTTTCATGGCATTAATCACGTGGATTATGTGGCCCGAATTGGTTGAAACATTTGAATCCTGCCACTTCCTCACTGCCCCAGAATTCGGGCCAGCACAAACCGGCGAGCTGCTGGTTGATCTAAAAACCGCTTTAGCACGCTGCGATTACTTTGGTACCCCTGGAATTTTCACAGCCCCCTGGTGGCCTGCAAACCTTGCCATCACTTTCAGCACAGCTCTGTGTTCTATCCTGTTCTTCTTAAAGGCCATACTCGGTGAACATGCTGTAGTGGCTGAAGGCCCAGCTGATGTAATACCGGCTGCTGTAAGAGATAAAAAGGTATGACGCCAGTAGAAGTCGGATCACTGTCTGTTGTGGCCATCATTGTTTTAATCTACCTTGGCTTTTATATCCCGGTCGCGTTAGGGCTCGTCTCGTTTGCCTCTATCTGGATAATCAGCGACAAACCCATTCTAGCGTTCAACTTCTTGAAAGTTGCTGTGGGTGATGGCGTCACCGAATACCCTTTTGCCACTATTCCTCTATTTACTGTGATGGGGCTACTGGTGTCGAAGGCGGGTCTTGGAACAGACATCTATACCGTGCTTAATCGCATGTTCATTAAGCTCACTGGCGGTATAGGCATGGCCACGGTAGGCGCAAACGCCATATTTGCAGCGGTTACAGGCTCGTCCATAGCCTCCGCCTCTGTGTTTACTCGTATAGCTGTGCCTGAGATGCGTAAGCTAAACTACAACAAGCGTTTTGCTGTAGGCGTGGTTGCAGGCTCCTCAGTGCTAGGTATGATTATCCCTCCCAGTGCCATGCTCATCATTTACTCTTTCGTTTCAGAGCAATCGGTGGGCGATATGTTTTTGGCGGGTATCGTGCCCGGCTTAATATTAGCCTCAGCCTATATTGCCTGGATATTTATTGCCTCAAGAATACGCCCCTCCTACCTTGGTACGAATCTTCATTCGCACCAAAGCCAAGCGTTGTCTTGGTTTGAAATCATTGACAAAACGGTACCCACCATTGGCTTGATCACTGTTGTGCTCGGCGGCATTTATACCGGCTGGCTCACCCCCGTTGAAGCCGGTGCAACGGGCGCCTTAGCAGCGTTTGTTATCGCTTTAATGCGGCGCTCAATAACGGTAAAAGGGCTTTGGGAGACAGCGCTAGAGACAGGCCACATAACCGCAGCTATTTTATTCCTCATTGCTATGGCATCACTGTACAGCCGCATGTTGGGATATGCAGGGTTACCCAATGCATTAGAATCGATACTGCAAACCTACGAACTTGGCTTTGTCGAGGTCATGACAATTTATGTGTTGCTGATGTTGTTCCTCGGTACCATTTTGGACACCGCATCCATCATTCTTATTGTGGTACCTCTATTCATCACCTTGGTTGAATCCATGGGTATGAGCCTTGTCTGGTTTGGTATCGTCACGGTTATAGGGGCAGAAATAGGCCTACTGACTCCTCCTTTGGGAATCTCTTGCTTTGTCATTAAAACGAGCCTGAATGATCCAGAGATCTCTTTGAAGGATGTCTTTCTGGGCGCACTACCCTTTGCGTTCATCATGCTGCTGGTGCTGATTGTTCTAATACGCTTTCCGGTGTTGTCCATCGGCATTCTGGGCTAGTCCTATGCACAAATATATCGCACTTAAAAAGATGCCCTTGCCTCATAACCTCATTAATAACGAGTTGCCCACATGCGCACAGTAAGCACTGACACAATCACTCAGTCGTTCATTGACTATATGGGCGAAGACACCGACGAACGCACACGCGTGGTGCTCTGTTCACTGGTTAAGCACTTGCATAACTTCGCCCGAGAAACTGAACTTACCCACGATGAATGGCGAAAGGGACTTGAGTTGTTGTTCGCAGCGGGGTCTATTTCCTCACCTGAACGCAATGAATTTGTTCTGTTCTCAGACGTGCTTGGAATGTCCTCCTTGGTTGACATGATGCATTCCTCCGCAGAGGCAACGCCGTCAAGCGTGCTAGGCCCATTTCATGTGCTGGGTGCACCAGAGCTGGCTGTGGGCGGTGATATGCGTGGAGACAACGACGGTGAAGCTGTTGTCGTGTCAGGCAAAGTGCTGAGCACTGATGGCAGTATGATTAAAGGTGCCACTCTAGAAATTTGGCAAACCGCAGAAAACGGCCTGTACTCAGGCCAAGATGCAGCTCAGCCAGAATACAATTTACGCGCTCGCATGAAATCGGCAACTGATGGTCGCTATTTATTTTCAACCGTTCGGCCAGCGCCTTACACTGTGCCCGAAGACGGGCCTGTGGGCGAGCTGCTGCGTGCAACAGGAAGACAGCCTTGGCGTCCGTCTCACCTTCACTTTATTGTATCGGCGCCGGGGCACAAAACACTAGTCACAGAGGTGTTCCCGAGTGACGATCCTTATCTGGACAAGGATGCTGTTTTTGGTGTTAGAGAACGATTGATTATGGAATACAAACCTGACACGAACCATGAAAATTTACCTGATGAGCTAGCCATTAAATCAAAGCTGGCAGATGAATCGTTTTTCACGGTAAATTTCGATTTTATTTTGAAAACCACATCCAACTGACAATCTGTTGTCCATATACTGGATAACCAATATCACTGTTTGTACATGGATAAAGGAGTAATTTGAATGCATGTCGGTTTTATAGGATTAGGCAATGTTGGATCTAAACTCGCTGGAAGCGTTATTCGCAATAGCCTACGGCTGAGTGTTCTGGATCTGGATTTACGTGCTGCAGATCCGCTTGTACAACAAGGTGCAACGCTCGGTCGTAATCCCAGACAAATGGCTGAAGATTGCGATGTACTGATCACTTGCCTACCCTCACCCGCCGCTAGTGCCGCAGTAATAGAAAACCCAGATGAAGGTGTACTGGCGGGGATAACATCAGGAACTGTCTGGGCCGAGATGAGTACCACCGATGAAGCGGAGGTACTCCGATTGGGCGCCAAGATTATCAACGCTGGTGGCCTAGCGGTAGATTGTCCTGTGAGTGGTGGATGCCATCGGGCAGCCACAGGAAACATTGCTATCTTGGCAGGCTGTGATCGTTCCACCTTTGACAAGGTATTGCCCGTGTTAACCACCATGGGGCGTCGAATTCTACACACAGGCGAGCTGGGTACCGCATCAAAACTAAAGGTGATGACTAACTATTTGGCCACGGCTAATCTTCTGACGTTGTGCGAGGCATTAGTCACCAGCAAAGCCTCTGGTCTGGATCTGGCCGTAACCTACGAAGCCATAAAAATCTCCAGCGGCAATTCATTTGTCCATGAAACTGAAAGCCAGGTCATTCTCAATGGTTCTCGCGACATTAACTTCACTATGGATTTAGTGCTTAAAGATATCGGCTTGTTTCAACAAATGGCCGAGCGAGCTGGAGTCCCCCTGGAAATCAGCCCTCTAATGATTGATATTATGAAAGACGGAGCTGCCCGCTACGGTGAACGCGAAGGATCACCTAATATTATTCGTCGCTTGGAGGAGGCTTGCAATGTGCAAGTGTTAGCCGATGGATTTCCTGCACAAATGATCGATGATGAACCCGAAGCACCCGGCTACGAAATAAAACCAAACACCGCGTCTTCACGAGCTATTTACGCTTAAACATGACCTCCGCACAAAGATGTTTGAAGAATGTCACTCTACTCACACCGGTGTGTCCAACACCATTGATACACCAGTAAGCTGTTCAATTAACCGTCACTTACCACATTAGGATATTTTCTATGCATTTGGGTACCGTTCTTATTAATGCCAAGTCCACCACAGCCGTACTGCTGGATGACGGCACTGTTTTGGACATCGCAGCCGCCGCAGTGACTCACACAGGCGATGTAGCTGATGCGCTGAAGTTGGGAAGCATGCTACACATTGTGGACCTTGGAGACGAAGCTGTATCTGCTATTAAAACTCTGGTTAGCGAGGCAAAAAGTGGTCAGCACAAAGACGCTCTGCATGCACTTACCGACATTTCATTACTAGCGCCCATACCCGTGCCACGCAAAAATGTTTTTTGTGTTGGCCGCAACTACTTAGAACATGTAGCTGAGGGCGACAAAGCCCAAAACAATAAGGTAGGTGTTAGCGAATACCCCGTCTACTTCACCAAAACACCAACTGCAGTAATTGGGCCTCACGCTAAGGTTCCTATCTTCCCTTCAGTGTCAGAAAACATTGATTACGAAGTGGAGCTTGCGGCCGTTATTGGCAAGTCCGGGCGCAATATCAGCAAAGAGAACGCCTTCAAGCATATCTTTGGTTACACCATCATCAACGACATTACCGCCCGTGATGTGCAACGTCGGCACGGTGGACAATTTTTTAAAGGCAAGACATTTGATGGCTCATGCCCAACCGGCCCTTGGATAGTCACGGCAGATGCAATTGGCGATCCGCAAAACCTTGATATCAGCTTAACCGTCAATGGCGAACAGCGCCAAACCGGCAATACCCGTTCAATGATATTTGATATCCCTACCATCATCGCCTCTCTGTCAGAGGGCTTAACACTAGAATCAGGTGATTTAATCGCCACAGGTACGCCATCAGGTGTGGGGTACGCCATGGACCCACCTAGGTACTTGAAACACGGCGATACTGTTGTGTGCAAAGTAGAAATCATTGGCGAGCTTGAGAACACGCTAGAGACTACAGCTAGTTAACTTTACGGTTTGCAGGATGATGTGCACAACATTGAGTTTACAGAATGCCGATTGAAGGTGGCGGCGCATAAAACCGCTGCCTTAATGTTGGTAACAGTCGCTCCAATACAGCCGTTGAGCGGCCAGTATAGTGTCCGGTTTGACAAATTAATTGTCGCCGAACAACAGCCTGCAAACTTATCACCCAACAACATTAAATCAACCAACAGGAAAGGCTAAGACCCCTTCGGGGTAAATTCCAGATAGACGTTCTGGAACCATCGAGTAGAAGATTTTATTATCGTCGATGGAGTCAACGCCACAGTATTCGCATAGCCGCGTTACAGAGCCAGTATTGTCAGCAGAACGCAAGGTGGATGAGTGAATATCTAGGTTTTTTTCTTTGAGGAAAATGATTACGCTAGTAGCCTTACCTTTAACCAAAAATACATATCCAAGTAATGCCAAGCCGCCTAGCTGCAGATTGCTTAGAATACAAACATAGTCACGACACGAATAATCAATAGCCTTATTCACAGCATAGTAAGTACGAGTCGTTGTCGTAGCCATGGGTATGAATAGGTTTTCTTCTACCCAACTTGTTGGAACATCACCAATATCGCTTAATTCTGATAAATCATGGCATTCGCACCAAATAGGCGACACATCAAAATGCTTTTGGGTCAACTCTCCAAGCAACACAGTCAGGGCACCATAGTTTTTCAATTCACGGTTTTCCATACATCTCTATTATTTGTGTAGTTGTCGTTGCCAATTTCTGACTTGTTCTTTGCCTATCAAGCCCGTTTCATTTGTTCTGACTTAGTTGAACTGAACCCTTATGTAAATCTCAGTTATTGTTAATTGTATATTTTCAATATAGCCACGACACAAACTAATAAGCAGTATTTTGCGAAATTCAAAAAGCAATCGCTTGCTCTGAGTTTAAACGTTTTTTCGGGGACGCCACTACGGCTAGGCTGCTATAGAAGAACATAATCACTTTGTTATTTCGAACAAAATGTACATCTATAAACATTTTCGGCACAGTGCATCCAAAGTAGTGCTGATAGGCTGATTGCTTTTATCATCAATAGAGAGCAAAAGACTATGAGTGTGAAGAATCTAGTAGTTTGTGCTACCACCATGGTATTGGCATCCTGCGCTCAGGTGGCAACTGTTCAAGATACGATTACGGACGAGGTAGCGGGGAAAACTGCAGATAATATAGATTCCACAACATTGCGGGTACAAGACAAAGCATTCACCCCGCAATTCGGACCGGTTGAATTCGCTGATGCGTTCGGCAGTCGGGAAACAGGCCACACGGCACCTTTGGCCAATTTCCAGCAAACTTTGAAACACCAGCGAATATTCATTCTCACGGCTACCGCGCAGTGGTGCTTAGCGGCGACATGACTAATCCATTCGATGGTGAAGCTAATCGCCAGTGATGTCTCCAGGATCTTACTGGTCTGTTGCTGCTGGCGACAACCATGTCACTGCCTGTGTTTCAGAGACTCCTTGTGAATTCATGATGTGGGGTGACCAAAATGTCGACTTAAACGCTACAGAGTAATTAGTGGGTCGATACAGACTACGGGGAGCTATGTTTCACTTTACGCCGACACTGAGTCGGCGTTTCTCCAAACGTTGTATTAAAGGCCCGCGAGAACGCAGCTGCCGACACATAACCATTGGTAAAGGCGATTTTATCAATCAGATCATCATTGGTTCTCAACGCTAATTGAGCGTTGAGCAACTTCCAGCGCGTTGCATATGAACCGGCGGACTGACCAACAAAATCCTTAAAGCGTTGTGAGAATGAAGAGCGGGACATCCCCGCATGGGCCGCCATGCCATCGATGGTAAGTTGGCTATGGACATCACTATGAATTGCACTTATAGCCAGTGCAATCCGTTTGTCAGATAGGCCACGAAAGAATCCTGTGCGTTCTTTGTTGTGTTTGAAGAAGGTGCCTAGAGTCGGGTAGCTGTCTGGTGTGTCTCCAATAAAATGTGATGCCCCTTTGGAAACAACACGATATCACCCGTAGATAAACTGCATAACTTGCCCAGCGTGCGTCACACACGCAGAACCACAAACCAGAATATAAAATTACGCGAACCCTGTATTAGAGATATCCATACACCACGAGCCACGAAAGTCCTTCTGAAAATAAACAGAACTTTCCACTCCGATCAGGTTTAATACATCACTTAATGGGTTTGGCATGTTTATAGTGAAGACACGATCTTGTTCATATTTTCAGCCTGACAATGCTTGTAGGCTCCACTAATGTTTTATATCTCAACCGTAATTATTAATGCCTGAGCCACTATAGCACCGCTTTTTTCAACACAGACTCTCGTATTTCGGTTACTCGACATACTCAAGTTCATTTACCTGCACTCACTGTTTTAACGCATTTAAAGGCACCTTAAGAGAGGGTCTGCCCTGTTCATCAGACGGTATAACACCTGCTCTCATATTGACCTGTATAGAGGGAATAATTAACTTCGGCACAGCGAGCTGGGCATCACGCTCGGTACGAAACATGACAAAATCTTCTCGGCTCTGCCCATTGCCCACATGAATATTGCGCGCGCGTTCCTCAGCAACCGTTGTCTCCCATTGTATCTCACGGCCGTTAGCACCGTAGTCGTGGCACATGAACAAACGCATCTCGTCGGGGAGCAATAATATTTTCTGTATTGAATCGTACAGCTCGCCTGCGTCACCGCCCGGAAAATCTGCTCTGGCAGAACCGCTATCTGGCATGAATAGCGTGTCGCCTATGAACGCTGCATTACCAATGACATGCACCATACAAGCTGGCGTATGCCCGGGAGTAGCAATGACTCGGGCTTGCATTGAGCCAATGCGGTAGGTGTCCCCATCACTAAACAAGGCATCGAACTGACTACCATCTCGTTGAAATTCTGTGCCCTCATTGAAAATCTTGCCAAACGTCTCCTGAACAACCGTTATTTTTTCGCCGATACCAAGCTTGCCGCCTAGTTTCTCTTGGATATACGGTGCAGCTGATAAATGATCGGCATGCACATGGGTTTCGATCAACCACTCAAGTGTCAACTCATTGTCTTTGATGAACGCGATTATTTCATCGGCTTTGTCGTGTGTAATCTGACCCGCTGCATAGTCAATATCCATCACTGAGTCGATAACAGCACAGGAGCTGGAATTGGGATCTTTTACCACATAGCTAATGGTGTTGGTGGCTTGATCAAAAAAGCCTGTGACTTCGGAGATGATATTCATAGACGAACACGTGGCCTTAGTTACGACGCTAATTAGTACACCGGAAACAATATCAGGTGCCATGCTAGTGGGACTTTTTCACTCAACAACAGGTTTGTCGACAGTCTTAAGTATTTTGGCCAGCATAGCAACAATTGCACAGGCGAAAATGATTCTTGCCCAGAGTATGCCGGACAGATCGGCACCCAGTGCCATTATCAGTAGCGTATCCTCAATCACACTGTGCAACAAGCCTAAAAAGCACAGGGCAAGGTAGGCATCTCGCCGCCCCATAACACCCTTGTCAAGCTCCCGAATGAGTATTCCCGCCCCATAGCTCAGGCCAAGTGCTACGCCCACCACAGTGACATTAGCTGCCGAGCGACCGATACCCAGTAGTCGGAGTACTGGAACAAGGCCGATATGAATGATGCGCTCCAAACCGAGTACACGAAGTGTATTCAGCAGCACAATCAAGGCTAAAATCACAAAATAGATAACGACCAGCGTCTCAAGTTGCGCAAGGATCCAAGACCACAGAGAGTTATCAGTGTTTGCCATACTCCAAACGATGGCTGCCGGCTCTTGAAGTAAGTTAAACCTAGAATAAACAATGTGCAAAAAGCCGCCTAGTACCAGTGCACCACCCACTCTCAAAACAATGGTTACCCACCAAGGAACACCTGCCCTTCGCGCAACCGAACCTTCAATCGGTATTGAGTGACCGATTAACATCATAGAACCCAGCACCGTAACTTGCTCAACGCTCAACGACAGATCACCTGCCATACCAGCAAACACCACAATGCCCGAAAACACGTTGGTCAGAAGCGTGGTAGCCCACACAATCCCAAGCTCTGGAGGTAATCCTGCGAGGGACATAATTGGTGCCAAAACCGCCCCTATCACCTCCATAGCCCCAAGCTCTTGCAGCACTTTCACCACAATCAGAGCTGGAATCATTATTTTGAGCAGCACGCCGTACACTGCAAAAGATTCAAATAAAACGGCGCGCAACGCAAATACGACCTGAGACAGTTTCACTGGTTAGCTGTTTGTTAATATCGAGATGCGTACGATACGGCAATTACACAGGCACTTCATATTTATAACCGATGCCGTAAACAGAATGAATAAATTCATCAGTAGCACACACAGCGCTTAGCTTTTGCCGTAGTTTTTTGATGTGACTATCAATGGTTCTTTCGCTGACAATACGATCATCGGTGTAGATTCGACGCATGAGTTGAGAACGGTTAAATATCTGCCCAGGCCTTTCCATCATCGCTTTGAGTAAACGCAGCTCCACGGCGGTCAAAATACACACGTTACCGTCCACTAATACACGCGCAACGGATTCATCAAGCACAAGCCGTTGATTACCAGAATCTTCTGAGCTTACCGATGTTCTGCGTAACACAGCCTTAACTCGAGCAACCACTTCACGTGGGCTGTAAGGTTTGCAAATGTAATCATCTGCACCAATCTCAAGCCCCAATAATCTGTCAATTTCCTCAACCCTTGCCGTTAACATAATGACAGGCACGGTGGAATGCTTACGAAACTCCTTGCAGATACTTAAGCCATCTAGTCCGGGCAACATAAGATCTAGCAGCACAAGATCAGGCGGTGCATTGATCAGCCCTTCAAGTGCCGCGTTACCCTCGTTGTAAAGTGTTGTATCAAAATCGTCTTTAGACAGATAGCTTTCTAATGCAGCTGAAAGCTTCAGCTCATCTTCTACAATTGCTATTAGCATTGAATAATCCTGACCAGATGTTATCTAGGAAGCTGTACATTTATGCTCAAACCACCTGACGGTGAATGAGATGCTTCAATGGTGCCATGGTGCGCAAGCACTATTTTTTTAACTATCGCTAAACCTAACCCTGAACCACCAAACTCTCTATTACGCGACTCTTCTGTGCGATAAAGTAGATTAAACAAATGCGGCAATTGTTCTTCATTGACACCAGGGGTAGAGTCGCTCCACGTTAACGTGAGTGCGTTATCAGAGCACAATAAACCGATTTCTATAGTCCCACCTTCATCGGTGTATCTCACTGAATTTTGCAATAGGTTGTCAATGAGTTGAGAGAGCCGTTGAGCATCTCCATTGATTTTTGTGCAAGTGTCACTAACATCTAGCGACACTGAGAGCTGCGCTTGCGCCAACATAGCCTTTGCCAGAAATAGCCGTCGATTGAGTACTTCTGAAAAATCAACAGGGGCCATCTGGTAGTTAAGTGCCCCCACATCCGACAGCGTCAACTCGTGTAAGTCATCAATGAGTAGTCCCAAACAAACCGACTCGGTATGCAGTGAATCAACCGCCGCAGCATCAAGCGTATAAACACCATCTTGCATTGCCTCCAATTCACTTTGAAGCACAGCAACGGGAGTTCGCAACTCGTGGGAAATTTCGGCCATCCACTGTTGCCGGGCATTCTGATTACTCTCCAGCGTGTAGGCCATTTTATTGATATCGCGTGCCACATCACCCAGCTCATCTTTGCTGTTGGAATCAATGCGATGAGTATATTCGCCGTTTGTGAGGTTTCTTACAGCCAAGTTCACTTTAAGTATGGGTTTGACAATCCGTGACGCCAATGCGGCGGCAAGCAATGCAGACAAGAGAATGGTGGCAATTGCAGCATATCCATATTTCTTGAGTTGAGAGGCAATAAACACCTCTTCTAGCTCACCTGGCAAACCACGAGGCTCTCTAATTCCAAAATAACCTATCGGGGTGTCACCCAACACAATGGGTTCCCATTGCACGTTATTTTGTGGAATCTCCCGACCCACTAGTAAACTCTTATTGCTATCTACCAGAAGAACTCTGTTGCGTGGCCGTCCCAACGGCACATCCTTGCTCGCTCCAAGGGATCTGCCCTCTGCCCGGCCAGGTGTGTGTCGTTCCGCCCCGCCAGATAGATGTTTTTCTGGCCGCTCTGGTGACAGGATAGAACGTACAATTTCTGGCTTACTGTCTATCCAATCCCAACCCTGATTTTGTTCATATTGTGCGGCAAACTGCTCTCCTAGAGGACGCAAGCGTTGCTTTTGGATGTCCACTACATAGTTAGTAAACCCTCGATTAAAACTCAAGCTGTTTAGAATAGCCAGCAACGCAATCAGTACCACACTGAAGAAAAGAAGCGTTACTAGCAGTTGATATTTAAGGCGCATGAGATGTCATAGCGGCTGTAGATCGTAAATTGTAACGCGTGCAAGTTACCTAAATTGCCGCAAAACACGACTTTCTTGTTATTTGCACAATCTACGATAATCACCACACTTGAACGAACTCCCTAGCCTGCTATCTGAGTGATATCGAAGCGCACTCGCTTGCCACATCAAACGAATTCAATCTTCGGGTAACGCGTCAAACTCAGCACGCTTAGCGTCAAACCACTCCTGCATGCCTCCCTCTTTTGCCATGATTGACTTCATGGCCTCCATGGCGTCAAGGTGAGCTTGATCACTCTGCGCAAACATATCCATAGCGTGAGCTTTGCTCTGCTGCGCCATGTCTTCAAAGCTTAACGCCGTGAATGCTTGGTCGCACACGCCACCCAGTTGTTTGCATGTCATGGTTTTCATAGTCGGTACTCTCCTCGTACAGTAAGAGCCACATTAGGCTATTCAGCTTGCACACCTGTTGCAAAAAGGTTCAGTTCACCCTGATCATTAAAACGCGTTGCCGCAGATAAACCTGTGCCTCCCAATTTGCCTTTCAGTGAATACGCTAGTGGCTTTTCGAAAAGCTCGCTATTGCCATCCTGCGCATCGCCAACCCTTGCCAGAATCTGCCTGACTGCACTGAAAGCAGAAATACTCACAGGGATACTGAGAACGGTTTCGCCAAATCTTGGAATTACACCCGATACATCACTGACACCACTGGCTAATCCTCGTCCATCTAAATCAAGGCTAACGGACATTCCGTCGTAGGGCAATGCAGAGTCGTTGGGATTCTGTAGGCGCAGCTGCAATGAAAAACGCAACTCCAGACCCTCGCTTTGAATGGGTTCCAGACCAACCACACGAGCACTCGGAGGTGTTCGGCCCGACAGGGTCGCACAACCAAGTAGTGTCGCCATCAGCAACACCATCAAAGAAGCATTTCGCAGTAGTTGTAGCATTGTTAGTCGCAGCATTTAGGGGCGAGAAGCCTATTTGTTTGAGGCAACGGGATGAGCGTAGCTCGGATTAGTGAACTCTGCACGTGTAAATGATCTTTAGAGCGCCTGTGGTCTGGTAATTTCTACTGCAAAAAATCCCCTACCGCCATCGATTAGTCAACGCCACAATTAATAATTGTGCAATGAATTTCACGACACACTACCCATGTTGTGAAGCTGTTCACAATTATTATTGAGCCATCATTAATTGCCAGAAAGCATTCCAGTCTGTAATCCATTATCACCACATAACAGCTCTACATTGCGCTTTCCCGTTTATTCAATGCAGTGGCGCCGAGCATGACAATACGCAATAAAAACAACCCTATTCACGCAAAATACGCTGTCGCAGCCATGGTGCTCTTTGCATCTACAGCCAGCATCGCCGATTCCATTAAAGTTGCGTTCATCGGCGATCAAGGGGTACGAGGTCAATCACAAGAAGTGCTGTCGTTGATTGCAAACGAAGGCACTGATCTGCTGCTTATTCAAGGTGACCTTGGCTACGACGACAACACCGCTAACACGTGGAATCAACGGCTGGATGAAGCGCTCGGAGCAGATTTTCCTGTGATTGTTGCGATAGGAAACCATGAGAACTTTGAGTGGCCTCAGTACCAGCACCTCATCAACAATAGAATTAACAGAATCGATGATTTAACGTGCTCTGGAAACACTGGCGTGAAAGCGAAGTGCAGCTTTGGCAATATCGATGTTGTTCACATAGCCCCGGGCATCTACGAAGTACCAGGCGTGAACGCAGACGATAATTACGCAGAGTTTATTAGCTCCTCATTTTCGAACAATGATAACCAATGGAAAATTTGCAGCTGGCACAAACCACACCGAGCACTTCAAACCAGCGACAGACAAGGTCCTGACGATTGGGACATCTATGATTCGTGCCTCGATGCCGGAGCCATGGTGGCGCTCGCGCACAGCCACGCGTATTCACGTACCTTTCTTTTAAGCGACTACCCTACGCAAAGAATTGTGCATAGAGGGCAAGATATGGTGCTTCAACCAGGGCAATCATTTGCCTTCGTTTCCGGCTTAGGTGGCCGAGATGCGGTTGCCCAAGAACTATCAGCAGATCATTTCGCGGCAGTTTATACGGCGACTCAGGGTGCCAAGGCTGGCGCGTTATTTTGTACCTTTGAAAGCACTACGGCCGATTGTTACTTCAAAGCTGTTGACGGCGCGGTGCCTGATCAATTTACTTTGTCACGATCAAACAACAACACCTCACCACCGCCAGCCCGCGCCGAGACAGTGGTGTCGAACAACAACCGCATCAACGCTAATGTTCCAGCAGCACCCAGCGGCGGCTACGTGTTCTCACGCTCTGACAAAGACGAATACCGATGGATTACTCAACATATTGACGGTGTATTGGGCAGCACATGGATTAGTCAGAGCTGCGCTGATTCACTCGGTGGGCCAAGTGCATCAGGGGATTGGAACGAGCTACTTAATCAGGCACCAGGATTCGATACGGTTCAGAATCCTTGTATCGACGCAGTTCCATCGGTGTCGCCATCACCCAACTCTGAGCAAAGTGAAGGATTTGCATTTTCACGCACCGATACAAACGAATTTCGCTGGATAGAAACCAATTCCGCCGGAGTGTTGGGCAGCACCTGGATTGATGAGGACTGCGCGCAACGCATGGGTGGGGTTCAACGTTCTGGTGACTGGATTTCTCTCATGGCATTGGCCCCAGGATTCGACACTATAGCTAACCCTTGCCTCTGATAGTTCTGACTAGCGTCAGTCAAGGGTAGGCAAGAACATCATTCAGTCACATCGAAACGCATAACGCCCCGGTAAGTCTGGCCACCTTGCGTCAGGCGGTTCAGGGACACTTGCCAAAATCTGTCAGGGTCAGTCGATACCCTGGCAGTGAGTCGGGCATAGTAGTCACGTGTGCCCAATCTATCGGCGTCAATGGCGTGTATCACGATATTCTCTGTATCTCGAATGCCCGTGTTGCTAACCACGATATCCGCAGCACTGAAACCCGGTGTTTCTGAAATTTCTAAATCGTAGCTCACGGAATTTCCAGTAACATCGAATGCTGGCTTCCAACTAAATACAAAAGCATCACCTACTAGCTGAGGTGCATTGAACGTAGGCGGTAAAGGAATACTAAATTCCGAACGCATTATTTCAGCGTTCTCTCCGAGGCCGGTAGCATACGCCCTAGCAGAATAAGCATTGAAGTTCGGGTTGTGCTCAAGGTCAGGCTGACGAAGTTGAAATAGCTCAGCAATCTCAATGTGTTCCTGCGCATTCGTGGCCATAAATTCATCACTAACGTGATTCTCTCGAATATAGTCAACCGCATTGAGTATTTGTTGATGAATACCTGGCAGACGATAAAATTTCGAGATAAACACATTGGACTCGCCCGACGCATAACCATAGGCCAGTCGCTCCCGCAGTGCTTCACTCTCGTACGAGTCCTCAAGCTCATTCCAAGCTCCCAGAGCCTGATCATAGTCCCACGGTATAAAATAAAATTTTTCACTATCTGATGGATTAAACAGAAAGTAGTTGTGTTTGACAGAGTCGTTTTGCCGCAGCAGCATGTTCACTGCCATCCAGGCCATGACGTTGTTCTTATCAAAGTACTGGTCTAAAACTGACTCAAAGCTACGATCTGGATCGTGCAGCGCGCGCAACATAGCGCTTAAAGCACGGTGATCCTTGCCTTCTGAAATGCCCAGTGCGCTCTCAAAGAAATCTTCGTTTAGCGGTTCACCCTCATCATCAACAGACACGTCGCTCAGATCACTGAGACTGAAAGTGAAGTCCTCTGCGTCGTACAAATTGCCATCGTCATCAAGACCTCGATTATCAAGGTAGGTTTCGTTGATACGTTCTACATGATGATAGAGCCCTTGATCAACTGGCCCATCTCCATCGTCAATCCACAGATTAACAAACTGTGTGCGCACGCTGGGCAGGTGCGGAATTTCACTCATCACTTTAAATGACAGTGGATTACGTATTCGGCTCGAACTAAATGGCGTCTTGTTCAATTGCCAAAATCGCTCGTTTCGCCACAGATCCTGCTTGCTATCCAATTTTATGCGGAACGACTTCTGTGCGCCTAACCTAGAACCCCCTCCGCGAATACGCATTGTGGCATTGCTGATAGATCCATCGTCAGCAAAATCGTCGGCAGTAACGTGGACGTCAATCTCAACCTTTAATTCATCAGTCTTGTCGATGTCCGCGAGTACATCGTCCAGAGTACAACCTGACAAATCGTCAGCGGTGCACACACCAGGCGTTGTCACAGTGCGCACATCAACACGAATGACATCGGTATCAGAGTAACCATCACGCTGGTAGTAATCTAAAGGCTCGGCGATATCTACTACAGGAGCTTCTGACAAATCAAAGGTCAGAGGAACAGGATTTATCTCAGGATCTGCTTCTGGAATGCTATCTGGGTTAGAAGGTTGCGCCGAACTCAGTTGTACCTCAGCACCACTAGAGCGTGCACCCAAAACATTTATAGCAACTACTTCGTAAATATAGGAGTCACTCGCATTCAGGCTGCTGTCAAAATGACTGGAGCCGTCAGTGATTTCCAAAAGCACTCCGTTGCGCCTGATTTCATAGGTTAGTGACTGCCCACTAACGCGATCCCAAAATAATTCGATAGCGGTTTGCGAATAGACTTCCAGCCTAATATTAGCTGGAGGCGAAACGGTAGGGGCGTTGTCTGGGGGGGACGCCTCTTGGTCTACCAACCGCACAAAACTTGGCGCCGATCGATCGCCATTAAGGCTTACGGCCACGATCTCATACACGTGAGTGCGTGCATCACGCAGTTGATCATCAAAAAAACTGATGCCTTCCGTGATGCCCAGAAGATCACCATCTCTTCTCACTTCATAGCGTAAACCTACCTCGTCAGATCTATCCCAAAAAAGCTCAGCAGCGCTGCGCGAATATAAGGTTGATCTAAGATTGCTCGGTGCACTCAGGCTCGGTTGTTGTTCATCTGCGCCATCACCAGTACTGATGATGGCCGGCGTGGAACGTTCATTGTTCACATCAACAGCCACCACCTGATACTGATAGAACACAGACGCTTGCAACTCATCATCGTAGAAGCTGACACCATCAGTGCTTCCGATGAGGCTCGAATTGCGCCAAATTTCGTAGTTCAATGTAGGCTCATCAGAACGTTCCCAGAAAATTTCTGCGTTCTTGTTTGAGTAGCGAACAATGCTGAGATCTTGAGGAGCCTGTGGAGCAGATAACGCACTAGTCAATCCACAGAAGAACAAGACAAGACTGGCTATTGCATGAAGGCCCATCTTTTTACGGGTAAAGAATTTCATTGTGTACATGGAACTCATTTCCATCCTATTTTTATATTAGGTACTGATTATTGGTTCAGTCTTCCATGAATTACATCGATTAGTGCAAAGTACAAAGAATAGCCCAAAGTACCGAGGATGCTTCATAAGCAACCCTCAGACTAGTGATAGCACGAGCCTCCACAGTTATCAAACACATCGGTAATTTCTGACAACATAGCTGCCAGTGCATTGTTAAATCGCGCGATCACTCGACAACGCGTATAAATAGCCATAAGTCTGACGCTCATCCAATACCCTTCAGTTTAGAGGCTGTCATCAGCGCCAAGGTCACATAGCGCACCATCAACAGCACTAATATGACTCAACTTTCTTTAATCGGCAAATTGATGCTATCGCTGATAGACTTTAATACGGAGACAAGTTGGCGCGATCAAAAAACATCAGTCATATGCGACTTAGGATCACAGCTAATTCCAACTCGTTTTCAACAACATCATGACGTGCTGATTGCATAATGCTAATCGGTTTTATTCACTGGTTTGGAGAACGAAACATGAGAAATATATTACTGGCTACTGTGTTGCTCGGTGCCTCGTCAACAACATTCGCAGTTGCACCTGGTGGACCTGGTTGTGGTTGGGGTAATGCATTAATGGAAGGAAGTTCGGGATTAGGTGCCCACCTAGTGGCCTCAAGCGTCAATGGTACTTACGGAAATGCCACAATCGGCATGACGTTTGGTACCAATGGTTGTAGCGTTGATGGCGCGATTACCTATGGCGGCGAGAGCTTAGTGTGGTTCGACAACGTTCTCGAAGAATACTCAACAGACGTTGCTGTCGGTGAAGGGGAAACTCTCAACGCTGTAGCCGTGATGGTGGGAATCGAGCAGCAAGATCGTGAGCATTTCGGCAAAATAATGCATTCTAATTTCTCCCAGCTTTTCCCTGATACTGAAGTCACAAGCCAGGAAGTCATGGATTCCATGATTGCTCTGATGTCTTTAGATAGCACTCTGAACAAATACGTAGGCTAGTCATTTTATCAAACGCCTTCATGAACCAATAGTCGCCTCTCAAAACTGAGATTACTGACCATAAAAAAGCAAGACATGCTGCTGTATCAAAAAATACTTCAATTTTTACGTGCACCAGCTGTTCTATTGGTTCTGTCGGTTACCAGTTTATTGTTTGCTAACGCCAACGCTAATACCAGTCACACCGAACTCAAACAAAAAGCACTACACGCCAATTTACATCAGTCAGACTACTGGCATGCCTTAGTGCATTATTACCCCACGCGGCTCTATCCTCTTCGCAACAGCAAAGGTGAATTTGAAAGCCACGTCGATGATGCACGATTTTTTCTAGCTGAAAATGGCAAATACGACCCACAAGCCGAACTTCTGGCTACCATCGATGCTTTGTTTGACGAGCAAGCGCCTAATCTGCCCGATGCAGTGCTATGCAAGTTTGTAGCGCGTAATAAGTGGCTTCGCAAAGAGCTGTCGCTGCCAACGCTGCAGGTGCCTGACGAGTGTGTTGACTACCACACCTATCGTGGAAATATAGGCGCGGGCAGTATGACGCTTGTTTTTCCTGCCTCCTACCTGAACAGCCCGTCATCCATGTTCGGCCATACCCTACTCAGGTTTGACCCTGAAGACATGACCAATAACTCCCCGTTACTATCGTGGGCACTTAATTTTGCCGCTGACGTAGGTGATGAGGCCATGTCTGCCGGCTTCGCTTTCAAAGGTATTAGTGGAGGGTATCCGGGTAAATTCAGCTCAGTGCCCTACTTCGAGAAACTCAAAGAGTATGGTGCCATTGAAAACCGCGACATCTGGGAATACAAGCTTGATCTAACTCCGGAGGAAATTGACCGAGTACTTGATCATTCCTTCGAACTTCAAGACATGTTGTTTGATTATTTCTTTTTTCGCCAAAATTGCTCGTTTCGACTACTCGAACTTATTGATGTTGGCAGACCCGGTTTGAATCTGGCAGATCAATTCCCGTACACTGCTATTCCAGCAGATACCGTTAAAGCGGTTTCCAATGCAGGTATCATCGCCGAAGTAAATTATCGGGCCTCACAAGGTACTCAGCTCAACCACTCGATTAGCACCATTCCACGAAAAAACAGACACTGGATAGAGAAGGTACAAGCTAAGCCATCGGTGACACAAGCTGAGGCGTTCAAAAAGCTCACCCCAGATGTGCAAGCGCGAATTATAAAAACGGCCAATGAACTATTGACCTTCAGATCGAGAAAGAGTCAACAAGCGCAAGAGACGGCAAAGAGACGACTTGAGTTGCTCAGGTTGATCAGTCAACTTGACAACGACAATGATGCGTTAGACGTCCCATTACCCGATTCGCCTGCTGAAGGACACGACACAACTACGGTGGCTTTGACTCGCGGTAGAACATCATCAACAAATTACACTGAGGCCGCCCTGCGCGTAAGCTACCACGACGTGCTAGACCGTGAAAAAGGCCACGCTCGTGGTGCTGGCATTGAACTGGGCACGTTGCGCATTCGTCGAATCGATGACGGAAGTACAAGATTTGAAGGTTTCGATCTAGTGCATTTGCAATCATTTAATGGCAGCTTTAGCCAGATCAATGGCTTGTCGTGGGAAATTATTGGCGGCCTGAATCGTAACCCTTTTATTGAAGATGATCGCCTTTCGGCGCGCTTTGATGGCAGCGTGGGCAAGAGTTTACGAGTCGGTAAAAATGATATCGCCTATGGACTAATAGGCGCATCTGCAAATCTGTTTTTGGGACCAGGTAAAACCTTTGCCAACGCACATATCAGACTAGGTATCATCGGCTACCGGCAATATGGTGGGAGCCAAATTGAACTGAGATTCGACTCAATACAAAGACAATCTTTGCTCACCTCGCTGTCATTCACTCAAAATATTCCGCTGGCTAAAAATCATGCTCTGCGTCTGAACATTAAGACTCATCGATTTAACAGTGAGTCCAGTGAAGACTACTCACTCTCTTACCGTTATCATTTTTAGAGACTCCACTAACGAGTAACGCTTTAGCAAAATGCACCGTCGTCACTACAAAAAATTCATAGCTTCTCTGTTTGTAGGCTCGTGGCTTTTATTGAATACTACAGCGTGCACAGCGCTGTTTTTTCACCCCTCTAAAACACTGTTGAGAACGCCCGGCGATTTGCAGCTTGACTATGACGATGTATTCATTGAAACCCGCGATGGGGTATCACTGCATGGCTGGTGGATACAACCACCGGTGCAATCAGACGAAGACATTCTGGGTCAAGTGCTTTTTTTGCACGGAAATGCTGAAAACATCAGTACGCATATTGGCTCGGTACTCTGGTTGTTGCAGAGCGGCTATCAAGTCTTTGCTTTGGATTACCGTGGCTATGGTCTATCCGGAGGTACACCTGATATTCCAAACGTCTTTGAAGACATTCGCAGTAGCGCCCAATGGTTAGCTACCCAGCCCTCTTCTGGTCCAAGCATTCTATTTGCGCAAAGCCTAGGGGCTAGTTTAGCTATGGGAGCTCTCCACCGTTTCCCCCAGATAGGTGATTCATTTGATGGCTTGATCAGTGAAGCCGCCTTTAGCGAATATGACGTGATTGCTCGGGAAGTCGCCGGTAGCCATTGGCTAAGCTGGCCATTGAGTTATCCGGCAAGCTGGTTAATCGCTAGCACCTATGACCCAATCCTTCTGGTCAACAAGATCGATATTCCGATCGCGTTTGTGCATAGCGTAGATGATCGTATCATCGGCATTGACCATGCACACAAACTCTATGCAGCAGCTAACGAACCCAAACAATTGATTGAGACTACTGGTGGTCACATTCAGGCGGTAAGACATGCAAATGTTAGAAAGCAACTGTTGTTATTTATGGCCAATACTGAAACACCCACTACCTTGAACAAAGATACAAACTAGATCTCGACGGTATAAGTGGCTTCACACTGACAAGATTCGCTTATTCGATCCAATGATAGGACGTGGGGCACTGCACGTTATTTTCACTATCGGTGTTACTTAAAAACGCTATATAAAACCTCTACTAACACGTTAGCACCAACAAATCGAATCATATCGGCAGCTTTGGCATTTAAGATAAGTTTTGTGGCGGGCATGCCTGCAGTCAGCTTATGACGTCTGGAATCAATTGATAATATATGGCCGGTGAGATGCCTACACACTCTTCGCAACATAAACACACGAAGCCTAAAACCGTGTTGCTTGTTGAAGATAACGAATTGGATGCAGAACTATTCGAACTCCATCACCGACGCTCTGGCACGCAACTGCCAATAGTTAGAGCTGAGCATGGAGAAGCTGCACTAGATTTTTTGTCAAACGCATTCTCAAATGGCAATAATGACGCGCTGGTCATTGTGTTTCTGGATCTAAACATGCCTCGAATGAATGGCTTCGAGCTGCTTGAATCCATCAAAAATGCACCGTGGAGATCCAAGTTGTCGGTTCATATACTCACAACATCTGGTCATGCGAGTGATCGCACACTGGCAGAACAGTACCAAGTACAAAGCTATCAAATAAAACCGATAACTGCTGAGCTCCTGCAGCACATCATTGGCTCGTAACGCTTATTCAAACACCATCGACTCTGGGCTTGATAGTTCCACTTGATTGCCTGATGCAGCCGCTATTTTTATCGCTTCAATAACTTGCTGATTCAACAGACCATCGCGCGCACTGGCCAGTGGCGATTCAACGCCGTCGATCACTTTTATAAATTGTTCGATTTGTCGCAGCAATGGATCTGCCGATTCAAATGGCAGGCTTTCAGCACTAATGGGTTCCCACCAACTTCGCAGAGCTTGATGCTTCCACACCGTAAGATTGGGCAATGCCAGTGAGCCATGGGTACCACCAATCTGATAGCACTGCTCTTGCGTGACAGCGTAAGCCGGGTTTTCCCTGGCGGTGAGCTCCCAGCTCCAAGGTGATACTGTGCAGTCGCTGACACTGAGTGTCGCCAGTGCGCCATTGAGGAACCGAAACATAATCACCGCCGTGTCTTCAACCTCATGGCCTCGTACCTTATTTGACTCCATAGCCTGCACGTGGCTGACCTCGCCACACAAATACCGCAGCATGTCTACATCATGTATCAGATTCAAGTAAACAGGCCCTGCTCCTTGTTGAGTTCGCCATTCCACATCGTAGTAATCTTCAGGCTTATAGAACCAGGTGTTTGCATGCACTGCGCTCAGCTCACCTAACTGCCCATCAACGATGAGCTTTCGGGCCCTTGCGATGATCGGATTATGTCGACGATGATGGCCCACCAGTACGGGCACCCCACTGGATTCGCTGGCACTGACCACCTCCATTGCCCCCTTAAGATCAATCGCCAGAGGTTTTTCCACAAGAACAGGCAGATGGCAGGCTATACAGTCCATAGCCTGCTGCACATGCAGTTGATTTGGGGTGGACAGTACGATGCCATCGGCTATATCAGCATCCAACAACTGCTCCAAACGCTCAAATCGCGGCACGCCCGGCGCTGATGCCAACACATTTGATTGATCATCAGGGTCGACTACAGCCGCCAGTGAGGCGCTGCCACATGCTTGTACAGCATCAATATGACGTCGTCCAATAAGACCTGCACCAACAACCGCAATCCGCTTTTTCGTGCCATCATTCACCTATTTGTTCCTCCGGTGCCCCATCGTGAAAAAAACCGTATGTCTGCTACCCATCGTAGCGCTGATATTGACAGCGTGCGACAACGTTTCCGAAAGAGAATGTGGTGTTTTTGATCACCCTGATCTTAGCGCATGGGAATCGATACTGGGAGCCACAACTGTCCAGTTTATGAATGATGAAGGCATCAGCATCGACTTTACGCGCAGTGCTGTAACGTTTAACGAACCCTTTTTAGGCAGTGACGGTTCTAGTAACGATGAAGATGTTATCTGCCAGCTGAACGCTACCATTCGCTACGAATCCAATGCCAACAATCTGGCTATCAGCAGCGTCTATATTCAAAACGAACGCTCACTGCTTGAGTCGGCAGACGAAATCCTTGCGGTAGACCATGTTGTTGAGGCTCCTGCAAGCAACATACTAGAGGGCAGCTTCCTGGCAGATATCAGCATTGATAGCGATGCTGTGAGCAGTGCGGACAGCACTGAAGAAGAAGACGACATTATAAGCACTCGTATTACGTTCAGCGCTTCGCGGATTCTGTATCTGGATTCCCAAGCGGACACTGAAGTGGTGGGCGGCATTGCTTATCAGGACGTTGTTCGCGTTAATGCCCCTGATATCCTCTTTGTTGAGCAAACCAATGACGATGGAGACACAGAAACCGTGATTCTCGATACTAGAGAACCCAGTACGGATTCAGATACGCAGCCCAGTGTAGAGCCTGAAATCGTTCTGGCTAGTGAAGCAGTGCGTCAAGTTGTTATTGGTCGACAAGCGGGACTCATCGCATTTACCGATGGTGAAGGTCGAGAATTTGTTCGCATTGCTCAGTAATTCTAATCATTCGGCTGGGCACTCTGGTGCCACTCGTCATAAGCTGCTGTACCAATAAACGGGCTTCCACATCTCGCTGTGGGTGCCTATTATGTTGCACCGTACGAGTAATTCAACCAATCAACGATCCGTCAGGAGTACCTCACCGTGAAAATGACCACTGAAGAGGCCTTTATCAAGGTCTTACAAATGCATGGTATCGAACATGCCTTTGGAATAATCGGATCGGCGATGATGCCTATCTCAGATTTATTCCCACAAGCCGGTATGAAATTCTGGGATTGCGCTCACGAATGTAACGCTGGTATGAGTGCCGATGGTTACACCCGTGCCACTGGCAAAATGTCCATGGCGATAGCCCAAAACGGACCAGGCATCACCAACTTTGTCACACCGATCAAGACGGCCTACTGGAACCACACACCTCTTTTGCTGGTAACGCCACAAGCGGCTAACAAAAGCATCGGTCAGGGTGGATTTCAGGAAATCAAGCAAATGGCTTTGTTTGAAGACATGGTTGCCTATCAGGAAGAAGTGCGTGACCCTTCACGGATCGCTGAGGTTCTTAATCGCGTTATCGAGCAGGCATGGCGTCTGTCAGGCCCGGCGCAAATCAATGTCCCTAGAGACTACTGGACTCAGGTTATTGATATCGAACTCCCTCAAGTAGTGCGTTTAGAGCGTCCTCGTGGTGGAGAAGCTGCGATTAACGAAGCGGCCAAACTACTATCAGAAGCCAAATTCCCTGTCATGCTTAACGGCGCAGGCGTGGTCATCGGTGGAGCAATTGAAGCATCAGCTGCATTGGCTGAGAAGCTTGATTCTCCCGTTTGCTGCAACTACCAACACAACGATGCCTTCCCTGGTTCTCACGAGTTATCGGTTGGCCCTCTAGGCTACAACGGCTCAAAAGCTGCCATGCAGCTGATCGCTAAAGCAGATGTGATTTTGGCTTTGGGCACACGCCTAAACCCATTCTCCACGTTACCGGGTTACGGGATTGACTACTGGCCAAAAGATGCCAAATTAATCCAAGTTGACATCAATTCAGACAGAATCGGACTGACCAAACGCGTCGACGTTGCTATTCAAGGCGATGCCAAAATGGTAGCTCAAGAAATCCTGTCAAAGCTCAGCGCAACTGCGGGTAACGTTGGACGTGAAGAACGCCGCAGCGAAATCAAGCACACTAAAGATCGCTGGGCGCAAGAACTCGTGTCTATGGAACACGAAGAAGACAACGATCCGGGCATCGACTGGAACGAGCGTGCACGAAAGCGTGAGCCAGATCGTATGTCACCACGACACGCATGGTTAGCCATCCGCGATTCACTGCCAGACGAGGTCATTATTTCCAGCGACATCGGTAATAACTGCGCTATCGGTAACGCCTATCCTACGTTTGAGAAAGGCCGAAAGTATCTGGCACCTGGCCTGTTCGGCCCTTGTGGCTACGGTCTGCCTGCCATTCTTGGTGCCAAGATTGGTTGCCCAGATGTGCCAGTAGTAGGCTTTGCGGGTGATGGTGCATTCGGTATCTCAATGAATGAAATGACAGCTTGTGGCCGAAACGATTGGCCACCAATCACCATGGTTATTTTCCGTAACTACCAATGGGGTGCTGAGAAGCGCAACACCACATTGTGGTACGGCGATAACTTTGTCGGCACAGAGCTGAATCAAGGTGTTGAGTACGCAAAAATTGCCGAAGCTTGTGGCACTAAGGGCGTGAAAGTATTCACCACCGAAGAGCTCACTGAAGCTCTCAATACCGCTGTTAAAGAGCAGATGAACGATAACGTCACAACGTTTATCGAAGTGGTTCTGAACCAAGAACTGGGTGAGCCTTTCCGCAGAGATGCTATGAAGGCACCGAATCAAGTTGCTGGAATCAATAAAGACGACATGCAACCACAGCAGGTCTATTAGACAGTTGCGACCGAAGTGCATGACAGTTGGCAGTTCGGTCTTGATCGCTAGGGGACCAAGGTGAGTTCATCGGTGGTGAATCAACCATCGCAAATTTCTCTCACTGAAGGTCCTATATTCGGGCATCTTGTGCGGTTATCCATACCTGCCTCTATAGGTATGGTGTTCAACACTCTGTATAACCTGACCGATTTCTGGTTTGCTGGAAAAGTGTCCAACGATGCGCTGGCAGGTGTATCCATCGCAGGCAGCGTGTTCTTCGTGCTCTTGGCCATCGGCCTTGGCATCCAAACAGGTGCGTCAGCCGTTATGGCCCCGGAGATCGGCGCGGGCAAAAAAGATAAAGCCGCTGATTGGGCCGATCATATATTCGGCCTATCACTTGTGCTTAGCCTCGTTGTTGGCCTGTTAAGCTGGTTCCTCGCACAGCCCCTGGTCTTGCTGCTTGGTGCAGAGCCCCACGTTGTGCCTTTGGCTCTTGAATACACCACCATTACTTTTTCGGGTGCAGTCACATTCATACTCGGCTTTGCAGCAGCCGGTGCACTTATGGCATTCGGCAATACCAAAGCTAATCGCAATGCCTTGGTCGTCGGCTTTTTCGCCAACATACTATTAAACCCGTTTCTTACGTTCACTCTAGACTTGGGCGTGTCCGGTTTGGCATGGGCAACCGTACTGATCAAAGCCGCCTCAGCGATCTATCTCTATCGAATTTTAATCAGAGAAACCGGCAGAATCTGTAGGCCTCGATTTGCACTCAAACCATGGTTGAATCTGCTGCGACAAGTGCTCCCAGCTAGTTTCAACATGCTCACCATTGTGTTGGGTGGCTTTATAACTGTGATGCTAATTGGACGCTTTGGCAGCGCCCACGTTGCGGGCTACTCAGTCGGTTTGCGTATTGAACAGGTTCTATTGCTTCCAGCTCTTGGTTTGAACGCAGCAGTGATGGCCATAGCAGGACAGAACTATGGAGCCGAGCAACCACAAAGAGTAATGGATACCTATACCACTGGTTTAAATGTGGGGCTCGCCATGAGCATTGTGTCGGTACCCGTGATGCTGTTTCTCTCACCTACCCTAATGTCGTTTTTTAGCGACGACTCATCAATCCAGTCAACCGGATCACACTATCTACGGCTCGATGCCATAGCGTTTTACGCCTATGTAGTGCTTTTCTTGAGCACAGCCATTCTGCAATCGATGAAAAGGCCATTATTTCCGATGGCCTTGGCTATTGCTCGGCAATTGGTCTTGCCCATATCCATCAACGTTGTGCTGATTATCTATTTGAATTACCCGATGATAACCGTGTTTTACACCATTGTAAGCGTTGTAGTGCTCGCCTCCATCGTGGCTCACTGGTACACCATGCGTACACTCAAACGCACTATTGAATGTACTTAATCAGCGCTAGCTGAACACCACAAACGGGCAATACTGTTTAGCGCTGCCAGGCTCTGATGTAATCAATCTCTACGGCTGCTGGTAGAGAACTCGGATCTACACCACTAATCCATTCGTTACCAATGACCAACTGCGTAATGATATTCATGGGCTCATCGGAGACACGCACACCCTCTATTCGCCGTACCTCTGCACCGTCGATAAACCAGATTACCCGCTGAGGCTCCCAAAGCACGCTGTAGGTATGAAAATCATCACTCAGATTAATACCGCTGGAAGATTCCATAGTGGGTGAGGAATGTCTCTCACCAGTACTACGTCGATTTTGGTTACTGTCGAAGTAGTGGTAAGTTTGAAATGCTGTATCGACGCGCGCACCGTCACGCTCCATTATGTCTATCTCTGGCTTGTTTTTATAAAAATCTTGGTTGAACAGATAGAACGTTGAAAACATTCCAGAACCCGAAGCCAGCTTGGCACGCATTTCAATATACCCGTAGGTCAATTCAAAATGATCTGCAGTGGTTAATACACCCGAGAGATAAGGTTGATTGTTGGCTGCTTGACGTAGATTTTCAGGGGTTTGAATACCTGTAATCAGCATAGTCTCGCCCGTGAAAACGAAAGGGTCATAAGTCACCACATTATTGGTACCGAATGTATCAACAAAGTACTGGGTTTCCCCATTAATGATTAGATCAGGGCCCCATGGAAGTGATGTTTTCCAGCGGCTTCGATCGACTGTTGTACCGTTGAAGTCTTCGTTAAATACTTGGCGAAAAGAGGCTAAATCAACCGACTCCTGACCCGCAATAGTGGTGCTCATAACCACCGCAGCAGATCGATCGGAACGCTGCCCTTCCCCGTCAACAGCCGCCACACTGTACGAGTAACTTGTACCAGGCAAGGGCTGCCGATTAGGCGCTGAACAATCAAAGCGAGTGAAGTTGCAATCCATGTAGGACGTGGTTTGCCAGTTGACGATGTCGAATTCGTAGGAAGCATCGAACACTACGGTGCTGATAAGTTGGCCATCGCGATAAATTTCATAGGCTTCAACAGACTGGTCATCAGTTGAGGGAATCCAACTGAACTGGATCCAGTTCTCGCCTGCTAGAAGCTTGGTGAGTCCAGTAGGCGCAGAGGGTGCACCAACGCCGCGAGTAGCATCTCTAACAAATGGCCCTGCCAGTGACAAGCTCTCTGTCAGCGTTGGACTCTCGTCGTCATCTGTTCGCTGACCTTCGTCTGCGCCACCAGCAAAAGCTGCCTGCACTTGAACGTCATCCCCATTAGAGGTCTGGTTATCGCCATTAAAACTGCTTGTATCACCGTTACCATTGATTGAATCATCGGGGATGTCGCCCACCACAGCTTCATCGGTAGGTGCATCGGTAGGTGCATTGCCAGCAACAGCATTCTCACCAACGATAGGCCCAGCCACACCAGCCTCGTCATTAGTCCCTGTGACATCGGGTGTTGGTTCAGCAACAGGCGCACTCCCTGTAGTGAATTCGTCTGTGCCAGTAACCGTTGTTGATTCGCCAGATCCAGCAACTACTGCAGGTGTATCGTTTTCAGAACTGATATTGCCTAGTGGGTTGTTATCTTCTTGAGAGATATCGTTGCTACCACCAACCAGGACGCTAGCCACAGAGACACCACTGTCAGACCCACTACATCCGCTGATGATTAACGAGGTGGCGATCAGCAGACCTGTCAGACAGGATTTGTCGCTTCCTTGCAGCTTAAATACGCGCATTAATAAAAGATCACATGTTAGACAGTGCGAGAGTGTGATTCCAACACTCCGTGCTGTCAATCTTCAGACTGTTGCGAGTTTGAAAACAAATATAACACTCTCACTAATGGGCCACTTTTAGCTCTTAAACAGCATGATATAAATATCGTAAATACTTGTTATATATAGCTTTTAAAACACAACTAGCCGTGCAATGGTACTTCAAGATTAGCCACCATTTGAGCATCCAGATTTTGCGCTTCGGCCAGCTTGTTGAGGTACTGACGATCAACTGGGCAATCTATGTCGACCACTAGCGCTGAAGCCACATACAACTCAGCGGCGGTCTCAGGTGTATCAGCGAGTGCGGCGATGCTGTTCACATCTACAGGCTTATTCAGCTCAGCCATTAAAAACTGCGACACATCTTTTTCTACACCCAGGTTATCTATTTGCTGCTGAATCAACTGCATTTCTTCGTCATCAATGTGACCGTCAGAACGCGCGGCACTCATCATGGCCTGAACAATAGATTCACTACGAACATTGGCTGCAAGCTCATCAAGGTCAGCGATTGGTTTGCCCGGCTCAAACTGGCTGAGATCAAGTTGCAAACCAGAGGTTGAACCAAGCATGGTCACGTTGGCTAACTTGCCTGCATCGTGAGCAACGGCGCTTTGTGCTTGCCGCTGCGAAGCCTGCCGTTGTGTAAATGCTGTGTAGGCGATACCACCTATGGCAACTGTACCGCCAAATTTTGCAGCCTTCTTAATAAATTTACACGTACTTTTACTGCCGAACAACAGAGCCACAGCGCCGGCACCCAGTGCCTAAGCCCTTGAGCATCGCGTTGCGCTCATCTCTCACAGGAGGAATCAGTTTTTTCCTCAGCAAGCCGCATTTCGGTTTGAGTTGCTTGCTGTGAACCTGCAAGTAAGTTGTCCAATATTGCACGTGTTTCCATGATGATATCTCTTAACATTTCGTTGTTGTTGTCGATCAGCTTACGTTAAGCTCTTGGTACGTTTCATTTTTTCAACAGCCCACCGTATGAGCGACAACATGAAAAGCACAGATGCCAACTTGGATGGCTCAACTCGAAAGCATAGCGTGGCCTCCTACGGCAGCTGGGACTCACCTATTGGCACGCACATGTTGGTTAGCGGAGCGGTTGGCATTAATGAGGTGGTACCTGACGGTCAAGGTGTTTTTTGGGCAGAGTCACGTCCTCTAGAAGCAGGACGCGTCGCCATCATGCATCATGAGAATGGCAACACACACGAGGTGACTCCGCCTGAGGCCAATGTGCGGACTTTGATGCACGAGTACGGAGGTGGTGCTTGGTGGGCTGATAACAACACGCTCTGGTACTGCGACTATCACGACCAACGCTTACGTGAATTGCCTATTGAACGTCAAACCGCGAAGCCCTATGCAGCCATTAAAAAAACAGAGCCTCGTCTGCTCAGTAAAGAACCTGATTCGCCTCGTGCGCAGCGCTTTGCCGACATGCGGCCAACGCGCGATCAATACTGGATCATCGCGGTATGTGAGCAGCACAAAGAGCAGCTGAGCGAACCACTAAACTTTATCGCAGCCATTGCTCGAGACGGCTCGTTCAATCAAGTTGATTTGGTAACTGGTGCAGATTTCTATGGCTCAATTTGTTTATCGCCCGATGGCAAACGTATCGCTTGGGTGGAATGGGACCACCCGAACATGCCATGGGATACCACCACATTAATGTGTGCAGATCTGATTTGCAGCAAGAGTACCATCGAACTAAAAAACATCAAAATTGTAGCTGGCGGTTATGAAGAATCCGTAGTTCAACCACTATTTTGCCCGGCAGGAAAACTGCATTTTCTATCAGATCGAGATGACAGCTGGCAACTCTACAAAGAAGCTAGCAGAGTACCCGTGCTTAGTGTGGACGGTGAAATAGGCTACCCACCTTGGGTACACGGTCTTGCCAGATATGCCTTTAAAGAGAACGGTGATGTCGTGGCGGCGAGTTTTAAAAATGGAGTTGAGCACCTTGACATCAAGCCAGAACACACGGCTTTTAATAGCGTGCGCTCTAGTGGGTCACGGATAGCATTTGCCAGCGCTTCCTGGCGTTCTGAAAACTCAGTTTTCTATGATGGAAAGAGGGTTCGTGCAGCGCGAGATCTTGGCATATCAGATGCCTTCCTTGCTGAACCTGAAGTGCTTAAATTTCCAACGGGCACCATCGATGCGCCGGATACGGCGCACGCCTTGTACTTCGCCCCGGCCAATCCAGACTTCACAGCCCCTGAAGGCGAGAAGCCCCCGTTAATCGTACTAGCTCATGGCGGGCCTACATCTGCAGCACGCTCACAGCTCTCGTTAGCACAGCGTTTCTGGACTAGTCGCGGCTTCGCAGTCGTAGATGTCAATTATCGGGGTAGTAGCGGCTATGGCCGCGCGTATCGCAAGAAACTCAACGGACAGTGGGGCGTGTCTGATGTCCAAGATTGCGTGGCTGTTGCTCAGTATTTAGCCCATCGTGGCGATGTCGATGAAAAGCGATTGATTATTCGCGGCGGTAGTGCCGGAGGATTTACCGTGCTATCGGCCTTGGCCTTGCACAACACCTTCACGGCAGGCGCCAGCCTGTACGGTGTTGCGGACCTCGAGGCTTTGGCCACAGATACACACAAATTTGAATCGCGTTACCTAGATAGCCTTATCGGTCGCTGGCCAGAAGATGCAGCAATCTACTCAGAACGCTCACCCATCAATCACCTTGAGGGGTTCAGCGCGCCAATGATTGTATTGCAAGGCGCGGAAGATGCTATTGTGCCGCCGAACCAATCACGCATGATTGTCGATGCTCTGGACAAGCGCGGTTTACCGGTGTCTTATCTTGAGTTCGAGGGTGAACAACATGGCTTCAGAAAATCAGACACCATCGTTACCGCTGTGCTGTCAGAGCTTGCATTTTACGGAAGAGTATTTGGCTTCAAACCAGCGGGCCCGGCTATTGATCTTGAAATACGTAACCAATAACCAAGGCGGTGGCTATTCACAGAACACGCGCATTTCAAGATCGTCTAGGGTAATGATATCGCCATCGACAATCTTGCGTCGCCGCCGAGTCTCAGGCTCACCGTTAACTCTCACCTGCCCTTCATCTATGAGCATCTTGGCTTCTGCGCCACTCGCAGCAAGCCCTTCAAACTTGAGAATTTTGTATAACTCAACAGGCTGATGATCAATCTCCACCCTCATAGTGCTAGTGTCTTCTGGCATGGCGAGGTGTTCTTAGCGGATGGAGTCCAAGTATAGATGTATTGAATCTAACTCGCCTTAGCAAGCTCCACTTCGTCGCCATTAATCGATGCAATTAGCTGCTGCAAAGAGGCATCAGCCTTATCGTTGTCAATTTGACAAGTCCCTGCAGCCTCATGTCCACCCCCGTCATACTTGAGCATTAGCTCCCCAACATGCGTGCGACTTGAACGATCAAAGATTGACTTACCTGTGGCGAATACGGTGTTTTGCTTCTTGAATCCCCACATCTGGTGTATTGAAATATTGCACTGTGGGAACAGCGCGTAAATGGCAAAACGACTGCCCGGATGGATGATTTCTTCGTTGCGCAAATCAAGCACCACCAGATTATCGTGAACCGTGCTGCATCGCAGAATCTGCTTTTTGAAGGCATCAGCATGATCGCTATACAATTTAACGCGTTCTGCCACATCAGGGAGTTGCAGGATTTCTTCGATGCTGGATTCTTTACAATGCTCAATCAGATCCATCATGAGCGCGTAATTGGATATACGGAAATCTCTGAATCTGCCAAGCCCCGTTCGCGAATCCATCAACATATTCAGCAGCTCCCAACCCTGGGGCTCAAGTACCTCTTCTAACGAGAACTGCGCAGAATCAGCTTTGTCCACAGCTTCCATCATGCCATCCCAGCTCGCAGGAAAAGCAACGTGACCGCCAAAATGCTTCCAAACAACTCGCGCAGCTGAAGGTGCATCGGCATCCATCAGGTAACCGTCATCCGACTTATCGCTGTTTCGCATCACTTCAGATTCATGATGATCAAAAACCAAATGCGCGCCGGCTACATATGGCAGGTTAGTGGTGATATCGCGCGATGTGATCTCAACTTTTCCATCCTGCATGTCCTTGGGATGGACAAAAGCGATATCGTCAATCATGTCCAGATGTTTGAGCAAAACGGCGCAAACAAGGCCATCAAAATCACTGCGAGTAACCAGGCGGTACTTATCGTTCATTGGTTTTTTACCACGGTTTGTTCTAGATACTAATAGATTCGGCCAATAGAACTCGCACTTTGACGGTTAAAACGCAAAGCGTGGTACATATCACAGCCTATAAAGCTAACTCGATAAAAAACCATTCCTGTAGCTATTATTTTCCCTCCAAAGCCGCTTTCAGTTGTAACGCCAATGCCGAAGGTTGATCCACACCGGTACTCTGATTACCTTGTCCTCGGTTAGGTTGTTTTCCTGATTTTTTGGCAGAGCCTGTGCCCACATTGCGATCTCGTGACGTGTGATTTCGTGGCGACTTTTGTGAGCCAGATTGTGAACGTGAGCGGGCATCCGAACCACCACCTTGCTCGTTAGCATCATCGCTCAGACGCATGCTCAGCGCGATACGTTGGCGAGCCACATCAACATCCATCACCTTGACCTTGACGATATCGCCCGCCTTAACCACCGTGCGAGGATCCTTAACAAAGGTGTCGCTCAACGCCGATATATGCACCAAACCATCCTGATGCACGCCTACATCAACAAATGCTCCAAAGGCGGTGACGTTAGTGACCTTACCTTCCAGCACCTGATTAGGTGTGAGGTCAGTTATTTTCTCAACGCCGTCGGCAAAACGCACCGCCCTGAATTCCGGCCGTGGATCGCGACCAGGTTTCTCAAGCTCACTGATAATATCTTGGACCGTGGGCAAGCCGAATTGCTCATCAACAAAATCCTCAGCATTCAACGCATTCAGGCGCGCGCTATCACCAATAAGTGCAGCGACATCGCAGCCTGTTTTGGCCACAATTCGTTTGACCACAGGGTAACTCTCTGGATGTACGCCTGAACAGTCCAGTGGATCGGTGCCGTTGCGTACCCGTAAAAATCCAGCGGCTTGCTCAAAAGCTTTTGGTCCAAGTCTGGGTACGTCCTTGAGTTCTTTACGCGTCTTGAAAGCACCATGGGAATCACGATACTCAACAATATTTGCGGCTAGAGTGGGTGTTAAACCGGCAACACGAGACAACAATGGAGCGGAGGCCGTCTCCAGATCGACACCTACTGAGTTTACGCAATCTTCTACTGTGGCATCCAGACTACGCGCTAGCGAGGCTTGCGAGACATCATGCTGGTATTGTCCAACACCGATAGCCTTTGGCTCAATTTTTACCAGCTCCGCCAGTGGATCTTGAAGTCTTCGAGCGATAGACACAGCGCCTCTGATAGTGACATCAAGCTCGGGAAACTCGTCTTCGGCAGCTTTTGATGCCGAGTACACCGAAGCACCCGCTTCAGAGACCACCACTTGTGTCATGTGCCGTCGCTTATCTACGGGTAATTCTGCCATCTGGCGAATAAGCTCACCCGCTAATTTTTCTGTTTCGCGGCTAGCAGTTCCGTTACCAATGGCAATGAGTTCGATAGCATGCTTAGAGCATAGTGACACCAGAGCCGCTAGGGATTTATCCCATTGCTGCTGTGGCTTATGAGGGTAGATGGTGGCAAAGTCTTTAACTTGTCCGGTGGCATCAACCGCGGTAACTTTCACGCCCGAGCGATAACCTGGATCAAGGCCCAAAGTAGCGCGAGCACCCGCTGGTGCCGCTAGCAACAGGTCAGCAAGATTATTCGCAAAAACGCTTATGGCTTCAGCATCTGCACGGCTACGTAGCTGCGCAAACAACTCACTCTCTAGGTGTAGGGACAGCTTTATTTTCCATGTCCAGGATACCACCTGAGCGCGCCATGCATCGGCAGGCTTACCATTGTCTTTAAAATCAAGCCACGCACTAACCGTATCTATACACGGCTGATCATTGAATTCATCGGCGCTTTTCATGAGCAACCTCAAACCCAGAAAACCTTCACTACGCCCTCTGAACATGGCCAGAGCTCGATGCCCAGGTACGGATTTAAACGACTCATTATGTTCAAAATAATCGCTGAACTTAGCCCCTTCAGCAGCCTTACCTTTAACCATAGTTGAACACAAATACGCTTGGTCATTCAGGCGCTCTCGCAAACGAGCAATAAGCCCAGCGTCTTCTGCAAAACGTTCCATTAAGATATATCGAGCGCCTTCAAGAGCTGCCTTGGCATCCGCCACACTGAGTGTTGAGTCGTCGGTATCTGTTTTCACGTACTCACTGGCCAGAGTTTCAGGCACATTTGCAGGGTTATCCCACAGTGCTTCAGCGAGGGGTAATAATCCGGCTTCTATGGCAATTTGGCCTTTCGTACGCCGCTTTTTCTTGTACGGTAAGTACAAGTCCTCAAGCTCAGCTTTGGTTGTGGCTTGAGCCAATTGCGATTTAAGGCTATCAGTTAGCTTGCCCTGCTCGTTGATAGATTCCATGATCGATAAGCGACGTTGATCAAGATCACGTAGGTAGGTTAGTTTTTCTTCCAAATCTCGCAATTGGGAGTCAGTTAAGGAACCTGTAACCTCTTTTCGATACCGTGAAATGAAAGGCACGGTAGCACCGCCATCGAGAAGCTCAATCGCTGAATCAACCTGCCGGCTGGTAGCGTTGATGTGTTGTGCAATTCGCTCACTGATACTCAATTGCACATCGTGCTTGGCAACCTGATTCATCGTCGGGATATTCTCAATTTATTAGATTCTATAAAGTCAGTATCAAGTGAAGCGCTGACTTTTTTTTGCGTAAACGGACAATCAAACGAAAGCTGCATAGCCACCAGTTGCAAATCTATCGGTTGTTCATTGCTCTGGCTAGGCAGCCCATGTAGCCTATCACCCACTATCGGGTGTCCAATGCTGGCAAGGTGTTTTCTAATCTGATGCTTTCGCCCAGTTTCTATGGATACTTGCACGGTGGTGTACTGCTCATTAATGTTGGCAGCACCTTCGGTGCGGGTTGCAGACACGATGGTAGTGGAGGCGTGCTTATTATCTATCGGACTATCGATCAGCAGAGGTAAAGGTTTGTCAACATTGCCAAGCACAACAGCTTGATAGT
>JALZWO010000091.1 GCA_023300375.1 Granulosicoccus sp.
CAACACAACAATAAATGCGGTTAATTCCGTGTTTCGCGAGGTAAGTCCTTGAGTGATCTTTTGAAAAACGTCCTTCTCTGGGTTGTGATTGCAGTCATTTTAATGACAGTATTCAACAACTTAGGTGGGCAACGAGTATCCACTGACACTATCGCCTATTCTGATTTCCTGCAGAGTGTTAACAGCGGGCAAGTGGATAAGGTGCGCTTTAACGGTGTAGAGATCACCGGGCAGAGAGATGGTGGTCAAGTTTTCACCACTTACAGCCCTGAGACCGATAACAGTTCACTGATTGGCGAGTTAAACCGCGCCGGCGTGGATTTCGAGCGTGTACCGCCCGAAAATCCTAGTGTCTTACTCAGTATCCTGATCAGTTGGTTCCCTTTCATCCTTCTTATTGGCGTGTGGCTTTTCTTCATGCGACAGATGCAAGGGGGCGGCGGTGGCCGAGGAGCTATGTCGTTTGGTAAGAGCAAGGCCAGATTGCTGAACGAAGACCAAGTTAAAGTCACGTTCGCCGATGTGGCGGGCGTTGAAGAAGCCAAATCGGAAGTCTCTGAACTCGTCGAATTTCTGCGCGATCCAGGTAAATTTCAAAAGTTAGGCGGCAAGATTCCTCGCGGCGTTTTGATGGTCGGCTCGCCGGGTACAGGAAAAACGCTGCTTGCCAAGGCAATCGCTGGTGAAGCCAAGGTTCCGTTCTTCACTATCTCGGGCTCAGATTTTGTTGAAATGTTTGTCGGTGTAGGTGCTAGCCGCGTTCGCGACATGTTCGAGCAAGCGAAAAAACATTCTCCATGCATCATCTTTATTGATGAAATTGATGCGGTGGGTCGGCATCGTGGGGCTGGTCTAGGTGGTGGTCACGACGAGCGCGAGCAAACGCTCAACCAGCTTCTTGTTGAGATGGACGGATTTGAAGGTAATGAGGGCGTGATTGTCATTGCGGCAACCAACCGGCCAGACGTGCTCGATCCTGCGCTGTTAAGGCCTGGGCGATTCGACCGACAAGTGGTTGTTCCATTGCCCGATGTCAGAGGCCGCGAGCAGATTTTACAAGTGCACATGGGCAAAGTACCTACAGCAACTGATGTCAAGCCAGAGCTTATTGCACGTGGTACGCCAGGCTTTTCCGGTGCCGATTTGGCAAATCTTGTAAACGAAGCGGCTTTGTTTGCTGCACGTGAAGATGAGCGCCAAGTCGATATGGGGCATTTTGAACGTGCCAAGGACAAGATCATGATGGGCGCAGAGCGCAGATCGATGGTTATGAGCGACAAAGAAAAGAAGCTGACTGCCTACCACGAAGCAGGTCACGCGATTGTTGGTCGCTTGGTCGAGGAGCACGATCCAGTTTATAAGGTCAGCATCATTCCGCGTGGCCGTGCTTTGGGTGTCACGATGTTCTTGCCAGAAGAAGACCGGTACAGCAACAGCAAGCGCATGCTTGAGTGTAAAATCGCCACTCTTTACGGTGGGCGAATTGCTGAAGAGCTAATTTTCGGTGACGATGCTGTGACAACTGGAGCCTCCAGTGATATCGAGCGGGCCACTGATATTGCTCGCAATATGGTTACGCGCTGGGGTTTGTCGGACAAACTTGGCCCTTTGGCTTACAGCGAAGAAGAAGGTGAGGTGTTTTTGGGGCGTTCTTCGAACAAGTCCAATCCTATGTCCGGTGAGACGATCAAAACCATCGATTCTGAGATTCGTAAAATTATCGATGTCAACTACGAAAAAGCCAGAGTCATTCTCAACGACAACATGGATATCCTTCATTCCATGTCAGACGCTCTACTTAAGTACGAGACCATTGATCTTGGTCAAATCGATCGCTTGATGGATCGTAGAGAGCCGGGTGAGCCGGCTGATTGGGGTGGTGATAGTGGTGCTGGTGGTTCAGGCGCTAACTTGTCAAAGCCAGATTCAAAGACTGAGGACGATAAAAAGAAGGAAGACGATGGTGAAGCTGATTCTGGTGATCCGTCTCCGAGCTTGCACTAGGCGCTTTTGCGCTTTGGTGTGATCAGTTATTGCTACTGATTGTTGGCACGAGGCTAACAATCAATTATCGAAAAGCCGCTTCACGCGGCTTTTCGGCTTTCAGGATCCTTGTTTTGGATGGCAGTCAGGACTACCAGAAAAATGTCGTTTTCATTAAATTCTTCTGAGCCAGAGAATTCTGAGTCATACCCTGTGACGTTAAACTGCGGAGGGCGTGAACTCAGGTTGGATAAGCCGAGGGTTATGGGCATCCTTAACGTCACACCAGATTCTTTTTCTGACGGTGGTCTGTTTGTCTCTCATGATGCGGCTCTAGAGCGTGCGCGACACATGATCGAGGCGGGTGCTGACATCGTTGATATCGGTGGTGAATCGACTCGCCCGGGTGCTGCTACGGTATCTGCGGAGCAAGAGATGGAGCGCGTAGTGCCTATTATCGAGGCTATTTGTTCACGCTTCGACGCCATTGTTTCAATAGATACCAGTAAGCCCGAGGTCATGATTGCGGCTCACGATGCAGGTGCTGGTTTGATTAATGATGTGCGTGCATTAAGCGAAACTGGTGCTCTTGAAGCTGCTGTCTCTACACAACTACCGGTATGTTTAATGCACATGCAAGGGCAACCGAAAAACATGCAGCAAGCACCCGAATACGTCGATGTGTTTGCAGAAGTTTGCGGTTTCCTTTGCGAAAGGCGTGCAATATGCGTGCAGTCAGGAATTGCTGCGTCACAAATATTGTTTGACCCAGGTTTCGGGTTTGGCAAGACGCTTGCTCATAATCTTACGCTGTTGAGGAAGCTTGATAGCCTGTGCGCTGAGGCGCCAGTATTAATAGGGTTATCTCAAAAGCGTATGTTGGGCGACATTCTTGGCGATGAAACTGTTTGCCGAGTAACAGCTTCAGTGACGGCAGCGCTATTGTGCGTTCAGCGCGGGGCGTCTATCGTACGTGTTCATGACGTGGAGCCCACGGTGCATGCGCTTGCTGTGCAGCATGCTGTCATCCAGACGAGCAACGATTATGGAACAGAATAATGGCTAGAGAATTTTTCGGAACTGACGGTATTCGTGGTCGTGTGGGTCAATACCCTATGACGGCGCAAGTTGTCATGAAATTGGGTTGGGCTGCGGGTAAGGTGCTTGCTTCCAAAGGCAACCGTGAAGTGCTGATCGGAAAAGACACGCGTATTTCAGGTTATCTTTTTGAGTCGGCACTAGAGGCTGGTCTTGCATCTGCGGGTATCAATAGTCGCATGTTAGGGCCCATGCCGACGCCAGCTGTTGCGTATCTGACAAGTACATTTCGTGCGGCTGCGGGTATTGTCATCAGTGCATCGCACAATCCTTATCATGACAATGGGCTGAAATTTTTCTCAACCGATGGCACTAAGCTACCGGATGATGTTGAGCTTGAAATTGAAGCGATGATGCGGCAAGACATGACTACCGTGGATTCTGCTGATTTGGGTCGCGCTCGACGTGTGGATGATGCTGCAGGCAGATACATTGAATTTTGTAAAAGCACCTTTCCGTCAACATTGCGTCTGGACGGCATGAAAATCGTCGTCGATGCCGCCAATGGTGCGGGATACCATATCGCTCGTGAGGTGTTTGACGAGCTGGGAGCTAACGTTATCTCCGTGGGTGCTGATCCTAATGGGCTGAACATTAACAAAGAATGTGGTGCCACTGCGCCTGACAATTTGCGTGCACATGTACTGCTTGAGCGAGCTGACCTCGGCATTGCGCTCGATGGTGACGGAGATCGACTGATCATGGTCGACCATCGTGGTGAGATTGTAGATGGCGACGAAATCATTTACGTACTGGCCAAGGCGCGTCATGCAAACGGCACGCTGAAGGGTGGAGTAGTAGGCACTCTGATGACCAATCTAGCGTTAGAGCACGCGTTCAATGACATGGACGTGCCCTTCGAACGAGCGGGCGTAGGTGACAGATATGTCATGGAGCTCCTAAAGGCCCGAGGGTGGGAGTTGGGGGGAGAAAATTCCGGGCATGTGATTTGTCTAGATAAGGTCACTACTGGCGATGCCATAGTGGCTGCGCTGTCTGTTCTGGCTGTTATGCGCGAGACTGGAGAGTCATTGTCCAAGTTACGTGCTGGCATGCAGCTGTATCCGCAGGTTCTACTCAATGTCCCAGTCAAAGACAAGGTGAATCTAGATGAGAATCAACCCATCCAAGATGCGTTGACAAAGGCTGAAAAAGATCTTGGCGGCAGTGGTCGCGTGTTATTACGGGCCTCCGGTACAGAGCCTTTGGTTCGAGTCATGGTTGAAGGTAAGGTGGCTAATGACGTGCAAAGAATTTGTCAACAGGTCGCCAATGTGGTGAGAGAGGCGATAGATTAGAGGATTTGATCTAAAGTGGCTGGACTTAAACGCTGTGTATAGGTATCCTTCGCCGGCTAACGGCAATCGATCCGAGTACTATTTTGAGTAATCGTCGTCCTTTTATTGCAGGCAATTGGAAATTAAACTGTACTCGTGAGAGCGCAGTCGAGCTCGCCATGGCGGTGAGTAATGGCTTGGGAGCTGCTCAAGCCGACATTGTCGTGTGTCCAGTATCGGTTCACCTTTCAGAGGTTTCCTCAGTTCTTCAGGGAATGCCTGTTATGCTCGGCGCGCAAAATTGCGCAGTACAAGAAAACGGGGCATACACTGGTGAAGTGTCGGCCTCTATGCTGGCGCAGTTCGGCTGCGAGTACATCATCGTCGGTCACTCAGAGCGCCGTGCTTTGTTTCACGAAAGTTCTGAACTGGTTGCTGGCAAATGTGTGGCCGTACAGCAGGCTGGTTTAACACCCATCCTCTGCGTTGGTGAGACGCTTGAGCAACGAGAAGCTGGATCTGTTGCTTCAGTTATCGCTGAGCAACTCGATGCGCTGGTCACGTTAGCAGGCGTCGCTGCATTCGATAATATGATCGTAGCGTACGAACCTGTCTGGGCCATCGGTACCGGTAAAACAGCAAGCCCCGAACAAGCACAAGAAGTGCATCTCATGATTCGTGAGAAAATTGCAGGTCTTGACAAGGCGATCGGTGATTCATTAAGAATAGTGTACGGTGGCAGTGTCAAGCCCGATAACGCTGCTACTTTGTTTGGCCAGAAGGATATCGATGGTGGTTTAATCGGCGGTGCAGCGCTAGACGCTGTTTCGTTTGTGGCTATTTGCAATGCTGCAGTCGTTGGGGCTTAACGGTTTGTGCCCTACAATAAACAACTCAAACCATTTTCATTAATCAGTCGTTTTAGAACGAAATAGTAGAGAATTAGATGCAATCCATCGCGTTAGTGCTTCATGTCATTTTATCGATCGGTGTTATCGGGCTTGTGTTAATACAGCACGGTAAGGGTGCTGATGCCGGTGCAGCTTTCGGAAGTGGCGCGTCGGCCACTGTATTTGGTGCTAAGGGGTCGGCCTCGTTTCTGACCCGAACCACGACAATATTGGCAGCGCTGTTTTTTGCTACTAGCCTATTCCTTTTTTATCTGGCTGCGCATCGCGATTCAACTGTTCGCTCTGTCACTGACGTGCCTGGTTTGGTTGAAGAAGTAGCACCTGTAGTGCCTCAAACCGATTCTGATTTGCCAGGTGGTGTGGAGGCAGAAGGGCAGGCTGGCGACGGTGCTGTAAGCACCGATTCTGATTTGCCAGCACCTGCAGAATAAGTTCTCTTGCGGTTAACTCTTATTCAGGGTGATTCAGTGCTAGCAAATGCACCGCTGATAACTCATTCGAGTTATAATGCCGCGCTGCCTGAAAAGGCTACTGCTTATGCCGTCGTGGTGGAATTGGTAGACACGCTATCTTGAGGGGGTAGTGGCGCAAGCTGTCCCGGTTCGAGTCCGGGCGACGGCACCATCGTACGTAATTTTAAATAACCATCGCTGAGAACCGATTGACACAAGGTCGCGTATCGCTAATGACGTACACGTCGAATTCGGTTTGTAATATACAAGTCTGTACTTCAGGTGGTGTAGAGCGAATCGATCCGAATAAGTTACGCTTGAGTCCAAGCGGGAAACTTCGAACCAAATCGACGCTCTATGTCTGGAGCGTGTGGGTCATTAGTACACTGTGATTCTGTGGCACTTCTCTCTCGCACAATGTTCATAGCCCTAACATGTTCAATGGACGCTAATGCGGCGTAAATTCTGCAATAATTGCGTCCTGACCTGACAAGCCATTGTGGCGCGTCTCAAGACCCTTCAACATTTTGCGTAAAATCTATTCGCTTCGCAAATGTTCAGTCGAGTTACAAGGAGCCCGAGTTGTTAGCAAACTACTTTCCAGTCCTTCTATTTATCGTGATCGGCCTAGGCTTCGGTGTGGCATTACTGACTGCCGGCAGACTCGTCGGTCCATCTAACCCGAACAAAGACAAAAATTCACCGTACGAGTGTGGTTTTGAAGCATTCGAAGATGCGCGCATGAAATTTGACGTGCGCTACTACCTCGTCGCCATTCTGTTCATCATCTTCGATCTGGAAATTGCGTTCCTGATCCCTTGGGCAGTTTCACTTGACGTAATATCTGGCACCGCTTTTGCGGCCATGGGCATCTTCTTGTTCATATTGGTTATCGGATTCATTTATGAATGGAAGAAGGGCGCACTAGAGTGGGAGTAACTGAATAATGGGTATTGAAGGCGTTCTCGAAGAGGGGTTTGTTACAACCTCTGCCGACAAACTAATTAACTGGGCGCGTACCGGTTCCATGTGGCCCATGACTTTTGGACTCGCCTGCTGCGCAGTCGAGATGATGCATGCAGGTGCAGCTCGATACGATCTCGATCGGTTTGGCATCATTTTTCGTCCCAGCCCGCGTCAGTCAGACGTCATGATAGTGGCTGGCACGTTGGTCAATAAAATGGCTCCAGCACTGCGCAAAGTCTATGACCAAATGCCCGATCCTAAATGGGTAATCTCAATGGGGAGTTGTGCTAATGGCGGTGGCTACTATCACTACTCCTACGCTGTGGTGCGAGGGTGTGATCGTATCGTGCCGGTGGATGTGTATGTTCCGGGCTGCCCTCCAACTGCCGAGGCGTTGCTTTACGGCATCCTGCAGCTGCAAAGCAAGATTCGCAACACAAACACAATAGCGCGCTGAGGCTCATGGCTACCAAACTTGATTCATTGGTGGACTCGCTAAACATAGCGTTTCCTGACATAAGCAAGATCGAAGGGGCAATACATGTCTCCCTAGATTTGGTCGTCCTCAATGTAGAGCCTTCACAGCTTCTGGAAGTGGCTCAGCGACTTCACGATGATCCTGCTTTGTCCTTTAAACAACTCAGCGACTTGTGTGGGGTGGACTACGCTACTTACGGGCAAGACGAATGGGGCACAGACACTGGAAACATGGCCTCTTTTAGCCGTGCAGTGAGTGCCGCATCTACCGGAAGCTTGAGTTTTGGAGATGGCTTTGAGCTTCCAGCCTCTGATAATCAGCGTTTCGTTGTTGTCTACCATTTGCTATCACTTGACCACAACGTACGCTTGCGACTTCGCTGTGCTGCCAGTGATGACAGCATGCCGGTAGTGCCTTCAATCTGTTCAATCTATTCCAATGCCAACTGGTACGAGCGTGAAGCTTTTGATTTGTTCGGCATCTTATTCGATGGCCATCCAGATCTTCGCCGCTTGTTAACCGATTATGGTTTTATCGGTCACCCGTTCAGAAAAGATTTCCCTCTGATAGGTAACGTTGAAATGCGGTACGACGCTGTCAAAGGACGGGTGGTATACGAGCCAGTAACTATTGAGCCGCGTGTGTTAGTGCCACGTGTAATTCGCGAAGATGGACGCTACGTCAGTGGCGCAGCTCCTTCGGATGAGGCCAAAGATTAAACATGCCTGAAATTAGAAATTACACCATGAACTTCGGCCCGCAGCATCCTGCGGCGCACGGAGTGCTACGTCTGGTTCTGGAGATGGACGGCGAGGTTGTCGAGCGTGCTGACCCGCATATCGGGCTTCTACACCGCGGTACTGAAAAGCTGGCCGAGTCGAAGCCCTACAACCAGTCGATCGGTTACATGGATCGCTTGGATTACGTTTCCATGATGTGTAACGAGCACGGTTACGTCATGGCGATAGAAAAGCTGTTGGGTGTAGAAGTGCCAGAGCGTGCGCAATACATTCGTACCATGTTCGATGAGATCACTCGTATTCTCAACCACCTGATGTGGTTAGGGACGCACGGTCTAGATGTGGGCGCGATGGCCATGTTTCTGTACTGCTTCCGAGAGCGTGAAGACCTCATGGATTGTTACGAGGCAGTATCAGGTGCACGTTTGCATGCCACTTACTACCGGCCTGGTGGCGTGGCACGCGATCTCCCCGACAGAATGCCTCAATACGAATCGTCTCGGTTCACCAGCAAATCTACGGCTGGCAAACTGAATGACTCTCGTCAAGGATCGTTACTAGATTTCGTTGAAGACTTTACCAACCGTTTCCCGAAGTGCATTGATGAGTATGAAACTCTTCTCACTGACAATCGCATTTGGAAGCAGCGCACAGTGGGTATTGGTGTCGTTAGTCCTGAGCGCGCTTTGCAGTTAGGTTTTACAGGGCCTATGTTAAGAGGCTCTGGAATTGAGTGGGATATCCGAAAAAAGCAACCCTACGCGTCTTATGACAAGGTTGATTTCGATATTCCTGTAGGAACCAACGGCGATTGCTACGATCGTTACTTGGTACGCGTTGAAGAGATGCGCCAGTCCTCTGGCATTATCAAACAATGCGTTGAGTGGTTACGGGCCAATCCTGGTCCTGTCCTCACTGAAGACCACAAAATTGCGCCGCCTCGTCGTGGCGAGATGAAAGGCGATATGGAATCGCTTATCCATCATTTCAAACTCTTTACTGAAGGTTTTTGCCTGCCGGAAGGCGAGGCGTATGCAGCTGTTGAACACCCGAAAGGTGAGTTCGGCTGCTTCCTAGTATCAGACGGTGCCAACAAGCCTTATCGTTTGAAAGTGAGAGCTGCAGGCTTCGCACATATTGCAGCCTTGGATGAAATGGCGCGTGGCCACATGCTTTCTGACGTGGTTGCCATCATTGGAACACAAGACATTGTGTTCGGTGAAATCGACCGATAACGGTGCGGTGAAAAGTACTTGAATATCAAAATCGAAAATACGATGAATCTGTCCAGATCATTGACGACTGAAAAAGAGAGGCACTCATGAGTTCTGTACCTGCTGATGTTCAGTTGCCCGATCCTGCCGCGGTGCTTAATGCGCATTCGATCGAAGAGATCGAAGAATGGATGACGCGTTTTCCAGATGAGCAAAAGCAGAGCGCGGTGCTCGCGGCACTCAGCATTGCTCAGCATCAAAACCAAGGTTGGTTGTCTACTGAGCTAATGGATGCTGTTGCTGCAAAGCTCGAAATGGCGCCCATCGCTGTCTATGAAGTGGCCAGTTTTTATTCCATGTTTGAAACTAAGCCGGTGGGCCGTAACTGCGTCGCGATTTGCACCAACATTAGCTGCATGCTGATGGGCTCGGACAGCATCGTGGAACATGTTGAAAACAAATACGGTATCAAGATCGGGGAATCTACGACAGATGGCCGGATTTTTTTGAAAGTTGAAGAAGAATGTCTCGCGGCTTGCTCTGGAGGACCCATGATGCAGGTTAATCACGTGTATCACACCAAGCTCACACCACAATCTGTAGATGAGATTCTGGATGCGCTCGACTAGTTGGCTGACTAATTTTTGCTAACCAAGAGCACGGGCGTAGTTTTAGGCTTGGCACATGATGAGGAACACTTAAGAACATGAGCGATAGAAAAATACCAGACGGTCTGCCACCGATGAACCAAGTGTGCTACACCACCTTGCAGTTCGATGAGCCTTGGACTTTAGATAACTACCTGAAAATTGGTGGATATAAGGCATGGCAAAAAATCCTTGACGAAAAACTCGAGCCTGATGATGTTATCCAGCTTGTTAAAGATTCAGGTTTGCGCGGTCGCGGTGGAGCAGGATTTCCCACTGGACTCAAATGGAGTTTCATGCCTAAGAATGGCGGGCAGAGCTACTTCGTTATCAATTCTGACGAGTCAGAGCCTGGAACCTGTAAGGACCGTGACCTCATCCGGTTTAACCCGCATGCACTTGTTGAGGGAATGCTCATCGGCAGTTATGCCATACGCGCAACGGTAGCCTATAACTACATGCGTGGCGAATTCATGGATGAGGTTTACAAGAACTTCATGAGTGCCATTAAGTCGGCTTACGACAATGGTTATGCCGGTCAGAACATCAAAGGCAGTGGTATCAATATCGAAGTCATTGGTACTCTGGGCGCGGGTGCTTACATCTGCGGCGAGGAAACAGCATTGCTCGAATCGTTAGAGGGTAAGAAAGGTCAGCCTCGGTTCAAGCCGCCGTTTCCAGCAGGTTTCGGTTTGTACGGCCGGCCAACCACCATAAATAACACTGAGTCGGTAGCCAGCGTACCGGCCATCATCCGCAATGGTCCAGAATGGTTCAAGCAGATGGGTATTGAAACTGCTGGTGGGCAAAAGTGCTTTTCTGTTTCTGGTCACGTTGCTGATCCTGGTAATTTCGAGATTAATCTAGGCACTCCATTTGCAACTTTGCTTGAACTGTGCGGTGGCATGAAGGATGGCATTCCGTTAAAGGCGGTCATTCCTGGTGGCTCATCGGTCCCCGTAGTGCCTGGCAACATCATGATGAATACCAATATGGACTACGACAGCATTTCCAAAACTGCAGGATCCATGCTGGGTTCGGGGGCGGTCATTGTAATGAACGAAACCACTGACATGGTCGTAGCATTAAAGCGTATTTCACGTTTTTACTACTCGGAGAGTTGTGGTCAGTGCACGCCTTGCCGAGAAGGAACTGGTTGGTTGTACCGCATGCTGTCACGCATTGTTGAAGGCAAAGGTCTACCAGAAGATATCGATAAATTAGAAGATGTTGCTGGCAAAATCGCAGGCAGAACTATCTGCGCTTTGGGCGATGCTGCAGCCATGCCGGTGCAGAGCTTCGTGAAGCACTACCGACATGAGTTTGAGTACTACGTTCAAAACGGCCGTAGCATTGTCGGTGAAAAATTAGGGGCAGTTGCATAGGCATGAGTGACGACACAATCAATCTGACGGTTGACGGTAAACCGCTGACTGCAAAACGTGGACAGATGCTGATCGAAGTAACCGATCGGGCTGGCATCGATGTGCCACGCTTCTGTTACCACAAGAAATTATCAGTGGCTGCCAACTGCCGCATGTGTTTAGTGGAGGTGGAGAAGGCGCCGAAGCCTTTACCTGCTTGTGCCACTCCGGTTATGCCCGACATGGTAGTGCACACCGCCTCTAAGTTGGCGCGTGATGCGCAAAAAGGCACGATGGAATTTTTACTGATCAATCATCCGCTCGATTGCCCCATTTGCGATCAAGGTGGCGAATGTGAGTTGCAGGATGTTGCCATGGGTTATGGCAGCGGCGCCTCTCAGTACACCGAAGGCAAGCGCGTTGTTTTCGACAAATACATTGGACCGCTCATCGCGACCGAGATGACGCGCTGTATTCACTGCACTCGTTGCGTTCGCTTTGGTGAAGAAATTGCGGGAATCCGTGAGCTAGGTGCAACAGGACGTGGTGAGAACGTTCGTATTGGTACGTTCATCGAAAAATCAGTCGTATCAGAAGTCTCCGGCAACGTTATCGATATCTGTCCAGTTGGTGCTCTAACGGCCCGACCTTCGCGATTCAGTGCGCGATCTTGGGAGCTGTCACAGCAACCTTCCGTATCACCGCACGATTCCGTTGGCAGTAACGTATTCGTCCACATGGACGGCAGTACAGTCAACCGTGTCATCCCTCGTGAAAACGAAGCAGTTAATGAGGTTTGGATCGCTGACAGAGATAGATTCAGTTACCAAGGTCTCGATAGTAAAGATCGATTAAGCTCCCCGATGGTTCGAATCGATGGCAAGTTGGTTGAGTGCGATTGGTCCACTGCGCTAGCAGCTTCAGCAGAAATTCTTAAGTCCAACAGTCAGGATTTGGGCGTTCTGGTATCGCCAAGCATTACCGTTGAAGAGCTCTACTTGTCGCAAAAACTGGCACGTGCTTTGGGGACAAACAATGTTGATCACCGCTTAGGTCAGTTAGATTTCTTCGCTCAGGATGTAGCGCCTGTTATGCCTTGGTTAGGTATGCAGTTAAATGATCTTGAAACACTTGACGCTGCGTTGTTAGTAGGATCTAACATCAGAAAAGATCAACCTATTGCAGCTCTTCGCTTACGCAAGTCGGCTTTGAAGGGTGGTGCTATAAGCTTCATCAATCCTCGCGAATTTCCATTGCACTTCGAGGCATCTGTGAGCATTGCCACACGCTACGATCACATGGTGTCTGAGCTGTATTGTGTAGCGCGCGCTGCAGGTGCTGATATCAGTTCTATGGCTGACGTGCCGCAGCTTGATCCAAGCGATAAGCATCAGCAAATTGCTGACGCTTTGAAAGAAGGCGAGCGCTCTGCAGTTATGCTGGGCAATATCTCTGTACAACATCCGGCGTATGCACAGCTACAGTATCTGGGCAGCGCTATTGCACAAGCTACTGGCGCCACGCTGGGTATGTTGCCTGAGCGCGCAAACACAGCCGGTGCCTGGCTCTCAGGAGCTGTACCGCATCGTGGAGCTGGTGGAATGGCTTTACCAGCTGATCAATCTCCAGGTAAGACAGCGCTCGAGATGCTCGACAACGCAATGCAAGCTTATTTGTTGATAGGGTGCGAAGTGGAATTCGATGCTGCACGTCCAGCTTATGCGCTCAAATCTCTGGCTGCTGCCAAAGACGTTGTCGCCATTAGCAGCTATATGAGTGAAAGCCTGCAAGAGCATGCGAGCGTCATTCTGCCGGTCGCCACCTTTACTGAAGTCTACGGCACTTACGTTAATGCAACAGGCTCATGGCAGAGTGCGCGTGGTACTACACAACCACCGGGCGATGCTCGGCCATCGTGGAAAGTGTTTCGCGTCCTAGCACAAGAGCTTCAGCTCGATGGGTTTAGCTACGACACACCTGAAGCGGTTACGAAAGAACTACAAGGACATTGTGCATCGGTAACACTGAGCAACATTACTCAGTTCTCAAATGCGCCAGGGTTTCAAGCTCCCAGTAGCGATGCGTTACTGAGAGCAGGGGAGACTCCGATGTACGCTACGGACCCTATCGTACGTCGCTCACAGCCGTTGCAAAAATCAATGGATGGCAAACAGGCATTTGCGGTTATGTCGAACGCACAAGCTTCACAACTATCAATTGCCGAAGGTGACGATGTGTCGGTGCGTCAAAACGGTACAGCCGTGTCATTGCCAGCGAAATTAGACAATTCAGTGCCTGACGGCTGTGTATGGGTGCCTTCTGGGCTTCCTGAAACGCGAGCTCTAGGTGATTTGTTTGGTGCAGTAGAGGTGAGCAAAGCCTGATGGACGGATTAATCCTCACAATAGTTAGCGTATTCAAAATCCTACTGGTGATGGTTCCGCTGATTTTGTCAGTGGCCTATCTGACCTTATTTGAACGCAAGGTTATTGGCTTTATGCATGCGCGCATAGGGCCTAACCGAGTTGGATTTAAAGGCTTGGCTCAGCCGTTTGCGGATGTATTCAAGTTATTAACCAAAGAAGTCATTGTTCCGACTAATTCCTCGCGCTTTCTTTTTCTAACAGCGCCTGTACTGTCTTTGGCTCCAGCATTTGCGGCATGGGCGGTTATTCCATTCACTGATGGGTGGCAAATTGCGGATGTAAATGCCGGCTTGCTGTACGTGCTAGCAATGACATCAATTGGGGTTTATGGGGTAATTATTGCGGGTTGGGCGTCGAACTCAAAGTACGCGTTCTTAGGCGCCATGCGTTCTGCTGCTCAAATCGTGGCTTATGAAATAGCCATGGGCTTTGCACTTATTGGTGTACTAATGATGTCAGGTAGTTTGAATCTTGGAGATATTGTTCGTGCACAGGCAGGTGGCTTCACTAACTGGTATGTTCTGCCGTTGTTTCCGCTGGCCATCGTCTACTTTATCTCTGGGGTTGCCGAGACTAACCGGGCACCATTTGATGTAGCCGAAGGCGAATCAGAGATCGTGGCAGGATTTCACGTGGATTACTCTGGCATGGCGTTTGCGCTGTTCTTCTTGGCCGAGTACGCCAACATGATCATGATTGCCGCCCTGGCCGCCATCCTGTTCTTGGGTGGTTGGATGTCACCTATTGATGGTTTTGGTGACGGAATCCATTGGTTCCTCATTAAAACAGTGGCCTTGTTGTTTGTTTTTGTTTGGTTACGTGCAACCTTTCCCAGGTACCGCTATGACCAGATAATGCGCCTTGGTTGGAAAGTATTTATTCCCGTGACTATCGTTTGGATTGCGGTTGTCGGCTTTGCCATCTATTTTGAAGTGGGTCCTTGGTTTAGCACAGTGCGTGGTGGTGGTTTGTAGAAGCTACGGCTTTGCAAATTAACGACTCACGATACAAAGCGACCTGGTTTAGAGAGATATAAAATGACAGGACAGATTGGTAAGTACGTCAAAAGCTTCACCCTGTGGGAATTGCTCAAGGGGCTGAGTTTGACGGGCCGATATTTCGTTAAGCGAAGTATCACTATTCAGTATCCAGAAGAGAAGACGCCACAATCGCATCGTTTTCGTGGTCTCCACGCGTTACGTCGATACGCGAACGGCGAAGAGCGTTGCATAGCGTGTAAGTTATGTGAGGCAGTTTGTCCAGCACTTGCTATAACTATTGACTCTGAGCAACGTGAAGACGGTACTCGGCGCACCACTCGATATGATATTGATCTTTTCAAATGTATTTTTTGTGGTTTTTGTGAAGAAGCCTGTCCGGTGGATTCTATTGTTGAGACACGCATCTTCGAATACCATTTCGAGAATCGAGGTGAGCAGATAATGACTAAAGACAAGCTGTTAGCTATTGGTGACAAATACGAAGACCAGATTGCTGCTGACAGAGCAGCGGATGCAGCGTTTCGTTAATTCACCATCGTTGCTCTCTAATCGTTTACTACTATCGCTATTTTCTGACAAGCGCTCTTTTGCAAGTGCTTGAGCCAAGGAATATCTAACGTGACTTTCGAACTTTTTGCTTTTTACTGTTTTGCGGCCATTGTAGTGTTTGCCGCGACCGCAGTTATCTCTTCGCGCAACCCGGTGCATTCGGCGATGTTTCTGGTGCTCACGTTTTTCACGTGTGCAGGAATCTGGATGTTGCTAGAAGCTGAGTTTCTCGCGGTTACCTTGGTGCTTGTTTATGTTGGTGCCGTTATGGTGCTGTTCCTGTTTGTTGTCATGATGCTGGATGTGAACGTCGAACCATTGCGTGAAGGCTTCGTTAAGTACCTACCTGTTGGGCTGCTCGTTGGTGCCGTTATGTTGGTAGAGATGATATTCCTTATTACGCAGCGCTATTTCAAGTCGGATCAGTTTCCAGTACCAGAGCGTGCAAGCGCTGACCAGTTAAGTAATACCGAAATGCTGGGTGAGCTTTTGTACAGCCAGTACTTATTCCAGTTCGAAATTGCGGCGATTATTCTGTTGGTAGCCATTGTTGCTGCTATCGCTCTAACCATGCGCAGACGTCCAGATACCAAGTATCAAACACCGGCAGTCCAGATTGCTGCCAGCAAGAAGGGCCGATTACGTGTCGTGCAGATGCCAGCCGAGAAGAGAAGCTAATGATCACACTGTCTCATTACCTAGCGCTTGGCGCGATCCTGTTTTCGTTGAGCGTCGTGGGGATCTTTCTCAATCGCAAAAACGTTATCATTTTGCTGATGTGTATCGAATTGATGTTGCTTTCGGTTAATATCAATTTTGTTGCTTTCTCACACTTTCTGGGTGATGGGGCTGGGCAAATCTTTGTTTTCTTTATCCTGACAGTTGCGGCCGCCGAAGCGGCTATCGGTCTTGCTATTCTGGTTGTTTTGTTCCGCAACCGATCGACCATCAACGTCACCGACCTCGACGCGCTAAAGGGCTGAGATTGTGAAGCTACTCTATACACTCATCCCGTTTGCCCCGCTTTTAGCGGCAATTGTCACGGGCTTTTTCGGTCGGCGAATCGGGCGTATCAATTCGCATCGAGTCACCATTGCAGGTGTTGCCTTTTCGCTAGCCTTATCGGTTTATGCGTTTTTCCACGTTGTTGTGGGTGGTGCACCAACATTCAACGAAAGTCTGTACACCTGGCTGGTCAGCGGCAACATTCGATTCGAAATCGGATTCATGGTCGACAATCTCACCGTCATGATGTTGTTGGTGGTCAATTTTGTATCGCTCATGGTGCATATCTACACCATCGGTTATATGCATGACGATGATGGCTATCAGCGCTTCTTCTCGTACATCTCTTTGTTTACGTTTTCCATGCTCATGCTGGTTATGTCAAACAACTTCCTGCAGTTGTTTTTTGGTTGGGAAGCGGTGGGTACTGTGTCGTACTTGCTTATTGGTTTTTACTACAAAAAAGAAACTGCCATATTTGCCAACATGAAAGCCTTCCTAGTTAATCGAGTTGGTGACTTTGGCTTTGTATTAGGTATAGCCGGCATTGTTATGTACACTGACAGCCTGGCCTATACCGATGCCTTTGCTGCGGCTCCTACCTTGGTCGGGGAGACCATGAACATTGTGGGTGGTGCTGAGTGGGATGTGCTTACCGTACTGTGCATATTGCTCTTTATTGGCGCTATGGGGAAGTCGGCGCAAGCGCCACTGCATGTGTGGTTACCAGATTCTATGGAAGGTCCAACACCGATATCGGCACTGATTCACGCAGCAACGATGGTAACGGCGGGTATCTTCATGGTCTCGCGCATGTCACCGATCTTCGAGCTCTCTGAGACAGCTTTGAGTTTCATACTGATTGTGGGTTCGTTCACTGCCTTTTTCATGGGCTTGATCGGCATGGTGCAAAACGATATCAAGCGAGTCGTTGCTTATTCCACACTATCTCAACTCGGCTATATGACCGTAGCTCTAGGTGTATCAGCTTACTCTGCTGCTATGTTTCATTTGATGACACATGCATTCTTCAAGGCGCTGCTGTTTCTGGCGGCCGGTTCGGTCATCATCGCGATGCATCACGAGCAAGACATTCGTAAAATGGGCGGCTTGCGCAAGAAGATGCCAATCACCTACTGGACATCACTCATCGGTTCGTTGGCGCTGATTGGATTCCCAGCATTCTCAGGCTTCTATTCCAAAGACATTATTATTGAGGCTGTGCATGCGTCGACTATTCCAGGAGCAAATATCGCTTACTGGGCTGTGTTAGGTGGCGTTTTTGTCACCGCATTTTATTCGTTCCGTTTGTTCTTCTTGGTCTTTCACGGAAAAACCCGAGCTGATAAACACACCTTCGACCATGCGGAAGAGTCACCTAAGGTGGTTACTATTCCCCTGATTTTACTGGCTATACCATCACTGCTAATTGGTTTTGTCACCGTCAGTGCTGTTGTGTTTGGCGACTACTTCGAGGGTGTGATTTTTGTTGACCCTGCACGTGATGTGTTGGCCAAAGTAGGGGAGACCTATCACGGTCCTATACAGTTCATCAGTCATGCATTTCATGCCTCAGCGGTCTACATTGCAGCGGCGGGTGTGATCACAGCTTTTGTGTTTTACATTCTGGCTCCATCTATTCCTGCATTTCTGGATTCGAAGTTGGGCTTTTTGCGTCGAATTCTGGAAAACAAGTACGGTTTTGACGATTTCAACCAAGCCGTGTTTGCACGTGGCAGTGTTGCGTTAGGGCAGCAGCTATGGAGCAAAGGTGATATGGCTGTTATTGATGGTGCGCTGGTCAACGGTAGTGCCAAAAGTGTAGGGCTGATAGCGGGTCTTGCCAGAAACGTACAAAGTGGCATGTTGTTCCACTATGCATTTGCAATGATCCTTGGTCTGCTGGCCATGCTGACCTGGTTCCTGTTCATCTAAGCCTCATGCAATATTCAATACAACTGAACATGCTGATCTCCGACTCTCGATCGAGAATGAAACATTGAGCTTTCCAATTCTAAGTCTGACGATATGGTTGCCGATAGTGGCGGGCATCCTGATTATTGCTACTGGTAACAGCAGTGCGCGCAAGTTTGCTATGGCAGCTTCGATCCTGACGTTTTTAGTCAGTTTGCCGCTGTATTTCGGATTCGATACCTCTACGGCTGCCATGCAGTTCACCGAGAACGTTGCTTGGTTGCCTTCGTTTGATGTCAACTATGCCATCGGCGTTGATGGCATTTCCATGCCACTCATAATTTTGACCACCATGATCAACGTTATTGTGGTGATCTCGGCATGGGAAGTGATTAAAGACCGGCCGGCGGTCTATCTTGGCGCTTTCTCGATCATGACTGGTCTCATGATTGGTGTGTTCTCCTCGCTCGATGCTATTTTGTTTTACGTGTTCTTCGAAGCCACGCTTATTCCCATGTTCCTGATCATCGGTATCTGGGGTGGTCCAAAGCGGGTGTACGCTACTGTCAAATTTTTCCTATATACCTTTTTGGGTTCAGTGATGATGCTCATCGCAATCATCTACATGTACGTCGAGGGTGGATCGTTTAGCGTACTTGATTTGCACGCGCTAGCCTTGAACGAGCAGCAGCAGTTCTGGATCTTCTTGGCTTTTCTTGCAGCGTTTGCAGTCAAGATCCCCATGTGGCCAGTCCACACTTGGTTGCCTGATGCTCACGTTGAAGCACCGACGGCAGGTTCTGCAGTACTAGCAGCCATCATGTTGAAAATGGGTGGCTACGGATTTCTGCGCTTCAGCTTACCGATAGCTCCTGATGCTAGTGCAGGCATGGATACATTCATGATTGTCATTTCACTCATTGCTGTTGTGTATATCGGCTTTGTTGCTCTGGCGCAGCGTGACATGAAAAAATTGATTGCTTATTCTTCTATCTCTCATATGGGCTTTGTGACGCTAGGTATTTTTGTTGCGTTTCAGTTGATCGCCAAAGATGATATGTCAGGGGTCGCACTGGGTATCGAAGGGGCCATTATTCAGATGATTTCGCACGGTTTTATATCAGCTGCCATGTTCTTGTGTGTAGGTGTTATGTACGACCGAGTTCATTCACGTGAAATTGCCGATTACGGCGGTGTTATCAACACCATGCCTATCTTTGCAGCATTTATGGTGTTCTTTGCCATGGCTAATGCTGGCTTGCCGGGTACCTCTGGTTTCGTTGGCGAATTCATGGTCATACTGGCCAGTTTTAAGGCGAACTTCTGGATTGCCTTTCTTGCTGCCAGCACATTGATTCTGGGTGCTGCTTATACATTGTGGATGGTTAAGCGAGTCATTATGGGGCCTGTAGGTAACGACAAGGTCGCAGCATTGACTGATATCAACACTCGAGAATTCTGGATGCTGGGTCTGCTGGCTATATTCGTCTTGTTAATAGGCGTGTGGCCAAACGTCATCGGCAATGTCATGCACGCCTCGGTGGACAACCTCGTGCAACAAATTTCAACTACTAAGTACTGAGAAGCGCATGGATAACCTGCAGATCGCAACACCTGAGATCTTTCTGCTGGCGGCCACGTGTGCAGTGCTGGTCGTCGGGCTTTTTGTTAACGCCAAGTCAAACACAGTCTATTGGCTGTCACAGCTATCGCTGTTGGTTGCCTTGCTGATGTCTTTTACGCAATCCGGTGGGGGCGATGCCGTAACCGGTATGAGTGGCGCTTACACTTTAGATTCATTCAGCTCCACTTTGAAGACATGGCTGCTGGTCGTCTCCATTGGCGTGCTGTTGTACTCACGTGACTATGTGGGTGATCGTAAAATACAGCGCAGTGAATATTTCGTGCTGTGCTTGTTTGCGACCTCCGGCATGATGATCATGGTGTCGGCCACGCACATGCTAACAATGTATCTTGGTCTTGAGCTGTTGGCATTATCGCAATATGCCTTGGTTGCCTTGCACCGAGACAACAGCCGTGCTGCAGAAGCTGCCATGAAGTATTTCGTGCTAGGTGCTCTCGCCTCGGGCATGTTGTTATACGGCATGAGCATGATCTATGGCGCCACAGGCTCATTGGATTTAAATGTCATTGGCCAGATTTTGGCAGGTACTGCCAGCGATTCGCCATCAGCAGAGCGTACGGTGGGTGCTCGATTCGGTCTGACCTTCGTGATAGTTGGGCTTGCATTTAAACTCGGTGCAGTGCCGTTTCATATGTGGGTACCTGATGTGTATGAAGGTGCACCAACATCCGTCACTATGTTCATCTCTACTGCGCCTAAAATTGCAGCTTTCGCTATGTTGATCAGATTGCTCGTTGGCGGCCTTGAAACACTCAATGCTGATTGGCAGCAAATGCTGGCCATTATGTCGGCCTTGTCGGTGGTTGTTGGCAACCTCATCGCTATCGCCCAGACCAACATTAAGCGCATGCTGGCGTATTCCACCATTTCGCACGTGGGTTTCTTACTGATGGGCGTCGTAGGTGTAACCAATGAAGGTTATAGCGCTTCTATGTTCTACGCCATTACCTATGCGTTCACTACATTGGCAGCTTTTGGAGTGTTGTTAGCTGCGTCGCGTGAAGGGCATGATGTTGAAGTGCTCGACGATCTTGCAGGTCTTGGCAAGCGCAACGCATTTCTTGCATCGATCATGATGTTGTCCATGATATCTCTGGCCGGAGTGCCACCTGCTGTAGGCTTTTATGCCAAGTTGTCTGTGCTACAGGCGGCGGTAGGCGCAGGCTTTGCCTGGTTAGCTATTTTGGGTGTGATTATGTCGGTTGTGGGTGCGTTCTACTATCTGCGCGTTATCAAGATGATGTTCTTTGATGAGCCTACTGATAGTGTAGAGATCAAGGTAGCCGGGGATGTGACCGCTGGGTTGGCAGTCAATGGCCTGGCCGTAATTGGTTTTGGGTTAGCGCCGGGACTGATAATGAGCGCAAGCATCGCAGCGTTTAGCTGATAACTCAGTTCGGCTTACGGCGTACGGCACACATCATCCCCACGAAAGTGGGGATCCCTGCCGAGATCCAACTCTGACCTTCTGCCTAAGAGGCGGTCACACTCCCCCGAATTGTCACTCAAGTAAGCATCATTCTGCGGATACCACTACTGCGCTGGCGAGAGCACCTGATCAATAACCTGACACGCTGCTAGCACCTGCTCATCACAGCCATTGACGCCGCATATCATCAAAGATGAAGGGGGTAAGTCTTCTCTGGCAACGGGCATAGCCATTGCGCAGCCATCAACAAGATTGATGTATGTAGTGTTTCTAAGCAGAGCACGATTGACCGAATTGAAGTCTTCTTCTGCACTGGCTATGGAAGGGGTTTCACATTTAATAGTGGGTGCTAGCAGAGCATCGAACGGCTGTAGACGTTGCTTGAAAATGGCCATAGCATTACCACGTCTGCCAGCATGCTCATCGAGATCGGCAGCAGTTATGCCATCTGATTGATGTAATCTGGTCAACACGTGTTGATCACCTTCGGTTTTCAGACGCTCGAGGTACTCTTTGTAATAAGCCTGCGCCTCGGCAGATACGGTCACGATGAGTGCCGATGTTAATTCAACGAGTTCTGAAAATGATACCAAGTGAATTTCGTGACCTGCATCGCTGAGCTTATGTAAGGAGTCATGAAATGCCAACGCTACCGAAGCATCCATATCATCGGTGAAGGTATCTTCTGGCACCGCAAACTTTAACGGACGTGTAGGAGTTTCTAGAGCAAGCGGTTGGGAGCGGATCACGCTCATGCAGGTAATAATGTCTGCAAGCGATGTGGCTAACGGTCCGGCACTGTCATAACTTTTTGACAACGGGTGCACGCCTGTCAGTGACACACTTTGACGGCTAGGCTTGAAGCCATATAAACCGTTGATGGCTGCCGGTAGTCTTACCGATCCGCCCGTGTCGGTGCCCATAGCCATATCACATAGTCCATGTGCAACACTGAGGCCCGCCCCAGAAGAGCTGCCACCTGGCACATTTGATTTATCGAAGATGCAGCCAGGTGTGCCGTGGTGAGGATTTTGACCCACGCCAGAATAAGCGAACTCGGTCATGGAGGTGCGACCAAACATGAGTGCGCCTGCAGCTTTGAGCCGCTCAATCACTTCAGCATCTCGTCTGGCAGGTTCACGATCTGCCAACACCGTGGAGCCCGCTGTGGTGCGCTTACCTTGCTCATCGAACAAATCTTTTATCGAAATAAGCTTGCCGTAGAGAGGCAAATTTTTATTGGCTCCCCGACTGGCATCGAGTGCGGCGGCATCGCTAAGAATACGAGGCTCGTGTAGCTCTGTAAAAATGCGCGTTTTCTCATCACCTAGGGCGTTTGCTTGCTCTAGCGCACGTGCTGCTTTGTCTTTTATTTTTCCCATGCGAGCAGGCTACCACTTTATTTTCATAAAGTTGCTTTAAAAGCTTGAATCCCAAAGCGTTCGGCTTTATACTTCCTCTGGTCAGCACAGGTGCGGGGTGGAGCAGTCTGGCAGCTCGTCGGGCTCATAACCCGAAGGTCGTAGGTTCGAATCCTACCCCCGCTACCAATATGTACAAGCTGTACCAAATCGAACAACCAAGCCCCTTTTTACAGGGGCTTTTTTGTGTCTGCCGTAAAATTCACACTCTAAAAACGACACTGGCCACGACGAAACGTCTCTTGTACCCGAGTCGAGCTTCTCGGTATTTTTGTAGTGTCGGTATTGTCTTGCATAACAGTGCAGGGTGCCCTTGGGCTAAAACCTCAAGCAGACTCTCTTTTCTGCCATGGACACAATGGCAAATTTCAGATCAGTGCGAATGATGTGTGTAGTGTTGTTGACGATGCTAGAAAATTTTTACTGTTTGGGTATCTGCCACCAGATCATGTACGGTAGCAGCGCAATGCATGCTGTTAATTTTCTGATACTGAACGGGTGATGCTCATGACTGGCACTGCATAACGGTTAGGCATCCAAGAGCAACAGCAAAAACACCATCGTCTACTAACTCTCTAGGCTCAAGAAGAGTAAAAAAACTCCGAAAAGTAATGCATGGCTTTTTGTGTTCATTGAGCACTGCCACGGCATGTAGATTGTTGCTGACAAAATGGAGTTGAGTATCTGTTGAACATTATCAAGAATATGCGTCTGTCAACGCAGTTTGTCGCTCTAGCGTTCATTGCTCTACTCTCGATGACTTGTCTGGCTGCACTTAGTGCGTTCGCTTTAAAAAATTCATTACTTGAAGAGCGGATGTTACTAGCTAAAAGCGTGGTGGAGGTTGCTCATGCGTTAATCTCTGTTGAGGCAGATCGTGCAGCTGCTATGGGTGAGTCACTAGAGATGGCCCAGCAACAGGTAATAGAAAATATTCTGAAAACACGTTACGGTAATGATGCTTATATTTTTATCGCAAATCTTGAGGGCACTGTTCTAGCGAGCTCAAACTATAAGTGGATTGAAACAGATATCACTAAAATCCAAGATAAGGATGGAAAATATTTTGGCCGAGAGCTGCTGGAAAAATCAGTTTTGGAGGGTGGTGGGTATACTGAATATTATATCTCTCGCCTAAACAGCGACATCTCCGAACGAAAAATGTCATACACCACTCAGTACGAGCCTTGGGGCTGGATGTTGGGTACTGGTCTTTATATTGACGACATCGATAGCATGTTTTACAACAGACTTATGAATTCTGCTCTGTTTCTGTTTGTATCTGTGGTGCTTATGCTTGCATTGTTAATCACAGCGGTGTTTCAGAGTAAGCGCTCGTCAAATATGATTTTCGAGCAGATTAGCCTTCTAAGTGATGTGGATGTAGAGCTGAATTCAAATACCTTGGAAGATATTCCTCGAAACGAGTTTGGCAATATCCTGAGAGCTGTACACAACGCACGAAACTCATTAGTTGAAAAAATGACGGCGCAGCAGCGAAGCGAAACGAACCGTATTCGGCAAGTGTTAGATCAAGCTAGCTCTCCTCTGTGTTTGGCTGATTCAAGCCGTCGAATTGTGTATGCCAATATTGCGGCGCGAACTCTGCTGGCCGACATGGAAGATTCGCTGAAAAAGAACAGCCCTCAGTTTTCTTTGAGTGATAGAAGAGCGCTACGGATTGAGCAGATGCATCCGGAACCAGAAAATTTTGTCGCAAGGCTTAATGCTTCAGATAGCAGCTTGCGAGATGAATTATGTATTGATGAACGACATTTTGTGTGTGTTACTACTCGCTTAGTGGATGTGGATGGCGTGGGTAACGAGTCTGGTTTTGTTGCTGAATGTCTCGAAGTCACGCACCAATTGCTACATAATCAGAAGATAGAAGAATTGGCGCAGATCGAAAGAGAGAAGACTGAATCAATACAGCAACGAGTGGATCAAGTTTTACAAACTGTAAGTGCGGCCTCCACAGGTGATTTGCGTGGAAATATTAATATCAGTGGTGATGACGCGGTTAGCGTTATGGGTAACTCTCTCGGTTCGTTTATAGAGAGGCTCCGTGGAAACATCACGGTTATTGGAACACACGTATCGTCAATCGCTGGTGCGACAGGTTCTTTGGCCTCCACAGCAGACATTATGGGGAAGAACGCTGATTCAACAGCCACACAAGCAGAGACAGCCACCAGTAGTGCTGCCAATATCAATACCGCCGTCGAATCTGTTGCCGATGCAGCATCGCAAATGAGCGGCTCAATACGCGATATTGCCGACAATACCTCGACCGCGGCAACCGTTGCACAAGCCGCTGTAGAGCTTGCGGGTTCAACGGATCATTCGATGAGACAGTTGACGGAGTCATCGAACAAAATTGGACAGGTTATCAAGGTCATTAATACCATTGCTGAGCAAACGAATTTGTTGGCACTCAATGCGACGATTGAAGCGGCTCGAGCCGGAGATGCTGGTAAAGGCTTTGCAGTGGTGGCTGGCGAGGTTAAGGAGCTGGCAAAAGAGACAGCCAGAGCCACTGAAGATATACAGGCCATCATCGCATCCATCCAATCAGATACTGAGAGCGCTGTTACTGCAAATTCCACTATTCTTGAGACCGTCTCACAAATTCATACCATTCAAACCAAGATCTCTGTCGCTGTGGAAGAGCAGATGAACACCACTCGTAACATCACGGAGTCAGCGCAAGCTGCAGCTGCAGGTTGTGGAGACGTGGTGAACAATGTATCGCAAACGGCAAGAACTGCAGACGAGGCAAGAAGCACTGCCAGACAATCGCGTGAAGCGATTGATGATCTGGCAGTTCTGGCGTCTGAACTCGATGGCTTGTTAGCCACCTATACAGTCAGATAGTAGGCGGCTTGGCTAGGCATAACATTATTTAATGATCAGATTGTTGGCATTTTTCTTAACCTTTGGCGCTTCGATAACAGGTTCTCGGCCACCTCGTAATATGGAATTGCCTTCAAACGTTTTATTCTGATCCACAGGAATGGCATCGAGCCAGTCACGCTCGTTGATCTGACCACTCTTGCCATACGCTGCCAGTGCATTGCCATAACATGCCATTTGAATGGCCTTTGGATCAACCCCGCGTTGCAGTGCCAGCTGCGCTGTTTTGGCCACTGCTAATGGCTCTGAGATCCCCCAATCGCATGCTGAATTCACGATAATTCTTTCGCCACCGTATTGCTGCAACAGAGATACCATGCGCTCACTTCCCATCTTGGTTGATGGATACACAGAAAATGCTGCCCAGTAGCCGCGATCTAAAACTGCATCAATGGTTTCTTCGTTGTTGTGGTCAACAATAACCCACGACGGATCAATGCCGTGTTCTTCGCTGACATCCATAGATTTGAGAGTGCCGGCTTTCTTGTCACGATGTGGCGTGTGAATTAGCACAGGCAATTCAATGTCTTTTGATAGTTCAAGTTGTGCGCGAAAATATCGATCCTCCAGTTCTGTCTGCTCGTCATAGCCAATCTCACCAATCGCTACCACTCTTTCTTTGGCTGCAAATCTGGGCAAAATTTTCATCACATCTTCGGCGAGAGACTCGTTATTAGCCTCTTTAGAGTTTAGGCCAATCGTGCAATAGTGGCAGATCCCAAATTGGCTAGCTCGAAATCGCTCAAACCCGATGATGGCTGATAAATAATCTTCATAGGTTGCAACGTGTGTGCGCGGTTGGCCTTGCCAGAACGCTGGCTCTATTAACGCCACGATGCCCGCTTGCGCCATAGCTTCGTAGTCATCAGTGGTGCGTGAAATCATGTGTGCATGAGGATCGATGAACATCATGAGGCATTTACCATTTTAAATTCGCACTTTTGCGCATCGGTCATATAGGGGATGGTCAATGTCCACAGCTCATCGCTTACAGGTCGCGAAGCCGCATAGCGTTCTCTGGCTGTTTCTAAAAGCATTCTTGCTAGTTCTTCGTTATTACGTTGTGCAAGGCCTACTATAGGTGCCAGTGCACTGTCTATGAATAGTGCTTTAAGTACCAGATGATTAAATCGATGTGTGTCCAGATACCATGCAGGGTAGGGGTTGTAATGGGCAATAGAATTGAAAATATCGCTTACGTTACTGCGTAGTCCATCGGCGAGTCGGTCATTAAGCTCATCAGAGGGTTTAAACAGGGGAAGCCCGCTGTAGAGGGCGAGTTGTTCATGCAAGTCAGCATGTTTAAGTAATCTAGTAACCTGCACTGCCAGCTGTGCGGCATCGTGAAAACTTGCAATGATAAGCATGCGCGCAATGGCGTCGACTCCCAGCTCGCTTATCCGCCATCCGGGTAGGTGTTTGTTCAATTCTCGCAACTGTAGCTGACTAAAATCTGGTTTGTGTTTTCCAAGTCGCCGAGTGCACAGTCCAAAAGACATATCGACGCTTCGGTTGCTTTTTTCGATGGCTACCAGAGCCAACTGATCACTGAACCATTGACTGGCTTCCAGTGGCAGGGCGCTCTTGAGCGCTGTTTGCAGCATAAGGGTACATTGTTCTCGCTCTCTATCTCCGGGTCTTTTGGTTTGGAGTGACATTTGCTTACCTGGGTATATCTCTTTGAATGAATACTCTGCATGAAACCGGTTCTGGTCATACTCGCAGTTGGACTCAGCCCCTCTATGGTGGGTGAGCACACTCCAAACCTACGCAAGTTAGTTGCCAGAGGTGGACTTCGCCCACTAACAACAGTGACGCCTGCGGTCACTTGCTCTGTTCAGGGCACCTTGTTAACCGGGGAGTTGCCCAGTAGTCATGGTGCGGTGGCCAATGGATGGTATGACAGGCAAAGAGCAGAAATTGGCTTCTGGAAGCAATCAAATCACTTGCTCAGCGGCGAGAAGATATGGGAGGCCGGGCGGCGCTTCGACGCCAGTTACACCTGTGCAAAGATGTTCTGGTGGTACAACATGTATTCAAGCGCTGATTGGAGTGCAACACCACGCCCCCAGTATCCTGCCGATGGCCGAAAAATTCCAGATCACTACGCTACACCCAGTGCGCTACACGATGAACTTGATGCACGATTCGGGCAGTTCCCACTATTTAGTTTCTGGGGTCCTAAGGCAGACATCACTTCCAGTCGGTGGATTAGTGATGCCACTGTGCATGTCATGCAAACACGTAGCCCACATCTTACGCTGACGTATCTTCCCCATTTGGATTACAACCTGCAACGCCTTGGTCCAGATCTATCTCATCCTCGTTTACAAAAAGATCTAAATGAATTAGATGAGTTATGTGGTGAGCTTATTGAAGCGGCTGATGCTCGTGGTGCCGATACCTTGGTGGTATCGGAGTATGGCATTACCAGCGTTACTGAGGCGGTACCTATCAATCGCGTGTTGCGCCGTGCTGGTTTGTTGAGTGTGCGTCAGGAGTCGGGCATGGAGCAATTAGATGCCGGTGCGTCTGAGGCGTTTGCTGTGGCAGATCATCAGTTGGCGCATGTGTATGTCAGGCAACCAGAGCGCATTCGCGAAGTAGCGCAGTTATTAGCCGCAGTCGACGGTATAGAGACCGTTTTAACTGGAGATGAATTAGCGGCTGTGGGTGTGAATCATTCTCGTAGTGGAGACATTATTGCTATCAGCAATGCTGATCGTTGGTTTAGTTATTATCACTGGCTAGATGAATCACGGGCACCAGACTACTCTCGCACTGTAGATATTCACCGAAAGCCTGGTTACGATCCTGTGGAGTTGTTTGTGGATCCACAGATTCGCTGGCCTACACTTAAAGTAGGTTCAATATTGGCGGCGAGGAAGTTTGGTTTTAATCGTTTAATGGATGTGATTTCTCCCAATGCTACACACTTGGTTAATGGCTCTCACGGTAGGCCCACTAACCATGTTGACGATGGACCATTGGTGATCAGCAGTAATGCACAAGTGCTCCCAAAGGGTGCTGTGCCAGCAACGCAATTCAAATCACTGGTGTTGGCACATCAGTTTGATCAAGCACGAAAAAATTATGCTGCTTAGATTTCAACACGTACGTTACAGCGCAAGTGTTGAAATGTGTTGTGTTCACCGAAACGGAATTATCGTCAATTGTCATTGCCACTGAGGTGGAAAGCTACGGGTTTGCGTAGATGGATTCCCGCCTGCGCGAAAATGACGATCTGAAGTTGAGGATGCTTATCTAAAGTGAGAATACCGATCTGGAGGTGAGAATGGTGTTCTAGAGGTGAGAATGACGAAGCCCCAAAAAATGTCCTTGGTGATGAATTCTTTAGGTGCCGGCAACCCAACGCTGCAAAAACAGTGTTAGAAAGAATGCGACTAATGAGGCCAATGCGCCGCTTATTCCCCACACCCAAGCTAGAAACAGCCCGTCAATCAGGCAAATTCCCGCTATTAGCCGTGCAATTGCTCGACCCTTCGAATGCCCTGATGCGTGGGTTAATAGCTTGTGCGCTGTATAGACAATCCAACATAAAACGCCAAGAGGCACCAACACGACAGGTGCTTGGACGCTTAAGCCTAGGCCCGCAATTAAAGGTAGGCAAAGCACAATGAGCGCCCAGTGAGGTTGAAACGTGCGGCGAGTTTTTTCGGTATTTATATTTTTTTCGTGTTTTGCAAAATAGGTAAGACCAATTAGCCAGCAAAACATAGCAAGCATGGCACCTACTACGGGTAATGGAAGGATACCGCTCAATGTATAACTTGATGTGATCAATACCGATAATCGGCAAGCTGCCATTAATACGGGGCTATACGGATTGTTTTTATGGTGACGATCGTAAATGATGATGAAAGCTATGAGGGTCAGCGCTCCAATTAGCCAGCCAGCGCTATCGCTGCCTTGTGCTAATGGGGCTTGCATACGCGCCACATACACAAGTGAGAAAGCTGTGAGTGCAAATCCAAATGCCCATGCGACAACACGCTCTTGACTGATTAAACCGGCGGCTATGGGGCGATGCGTTTGATGTGTTCGATCGTATTCTTCATCACATGCATCGTTGTAGTACATGCCTGCAATGTAAAAAAGACACATGGCAACTGCTAACGGCGCCCAACCCTGTGAAGGAAAGCTAGCGCCTGCCAATGCGCCAGCAGAGAGTACATTAGTTAATACGGTGGGCAGGTTTGAAACTCTTCCAAGCGACAGATGCACTGATGTTTTCACGTTTAGGCAGCCGACGCTTGAGGGGCTGCAAGCGTGTTGATCACCCAATTAATTTCGCGAGCAATAGCATCGTCTACTGAGGTGTTGCGGTATTGCTCTGGCAGGACATCCCACGTGTAAGTTTCTAACTCAAGATGCGGGGCGATGGGTTTTAGAGCATGTGAGTGAAGCACACGTGCAAGATCACTCTGAGTAGTGCTGAACGCATCTAATGATGAGAGAAAAACAGGCACATGAAAATGCACGCGCCATTCCTTGCTTTGTGATGCGTTGTGCTTGTCCATATGATGTGCTTGGATGGCGATAGGTAAGTCATTGAACCGAATTAATCGCTGATCTTTTTTTTCAACGACCTGGTGCAGATAGACCGGCTCGTCGAAGTTTTGTAAAGCGCTTAATGAAAGCTCATCAATATGTTCAACCTTCAGCGCTGAGCTGAGTTGAAGTTTTATAATGGGAATACCCGCATCTTGCATTTTTTTTATACCAAGTAGCGGATCTTCAAACTCAACGGCGGCGTGACAAATGTCATAGCAAACACCAATGTGGGTGCGTAATGCAATTTCAGCTTCGCCAGAGCTGCATTTGGCCATTGTAGATACTTGATCAATGCTGGTTTGACTGTACAGGTGATTCATAAAAAATGAGACAACGTCATCCACTGTTTCCAACAGGCAGGCTGGCTCTGGTTCTAACGCAACACTGACGGTAACTCCCGTGTTGCGAGCCAACGTAATGCAATGTGCTACGCAGGCTAGTAAATTGTTGATTATTTTTGAGTGGACCTCCTCAGTAGCCCATTGTTTGAATGTACCTGGTACTGTGCTGATACTGGCAAAGTTATTGGGCGGTGCAAGCTGGGAAAGTACATTAGCAATGGCGCAGGTATATTCCAGACGTTCTGAGTGGCTCCAGTCAGGCCGATATACGTCCGCTTTAACTTGTGTTCCATGAAAATTCCCATAGGGAAAACCATTCACGGTGTACACATATAGGTCCTCGTCTGCCAACCACTGCTTAAAACTGGCCAGCACAGATGGTCTGGTTAAACTATCAATGCTACTGCGAGATGCACGTAATCCTATGCCAAAGGGGTGCTCAGGACTGACTTTGAGTTTTACGGCAGGAACATATTGTTTGAGTAGTGGGAATAGGTCGTCCCACTGTTCACCGGCATGTATGTTTGTACAATAGCTGAGGTGACATGCGGTCTCTTTTGTATGTCTGTTTATTCGCATACAGTTCTCGTGGTCTTTAACAGGGATAAAGCTTTCGTCATCACCCTGTGATCAATTGTGTGCACCTCTACTCCCTCGCCGATTTTTTTCAACAAGGTGATGCTTAGCTCGCCACCAAGATGTCGCCGAAACTCATTAAGCCCGTTGAGAAGTGCGAGTTGACCATTTTCGGAATGAGTATCTAGTACGGGATCATAGAGTTCGAATCCAAGTGCTTTAAGTACTTGCACAACACGCTGCGATGAATGTTCGCCAAGCAGGCCAGTCAGTTGTGCATATTGACAATCTAGTGCAATACCAATGGCGACGGCGTCGCCATGCTTAATTCGGTGCGAGCTAAGCTGCTCCATTTTATGGGCTGCCCAATGGCCAAAATCTAGCGGCCGTGCAGTTCCGCGTTCAAAAGGATCTCCAGCACCTGTAATCTGTTCAAGGTGCAATTTTGCACAATGTTCAATGAGGTGGCGCATGGCCTGTGTATCGCCACGAGCCAATGCTTGTGTATTGGATTCTATCCAGTCAAAGAATTCTGCGTCTTTAATCAGAGCGACTTTGACGGCTTCTGACATGCCAGCCCGTCGATCAGTGGAATTGAGTGTTTGCAAAAATTGTTCATCGTTAATGACAGCGAAAGGAGGAGAAAACGTACCAAACCAATTTTTCTGACCAAATCTATTTATGCCATTTTTCACGCCAATGCCGGCATCATTCTGAGCCAGCACCGTGGTGGGCAGTCGAACCAGTCGCACACCTCTATGCGCAGTGGCTGCGGCAAGCCCCACTGCATCGAGCATTGAGCCACCCCCGATAGCGATGACAAAAGAATGTCGATCGATCTGATTCATTTCAATGTGTTGGGATAATTTGTCTTGCAGTTTCAAATCATTCTTCGCGCGCTCACCCCCTGGCACGATGATCGGATTACCCGCCGACTTTATCTTTGACGAGTGGTATTCGGCGTAGGCCTGCCATTGCTCAATCAGAGTAGGATTCCGAGCAATCACGCCTTCGTCAATCATGACCAGTGCTCGGTGTACGCGAGCGGGTTCAGCGGCGCTGAGAATCTCAGCCAGCATCGGATTATCTGGATTCAGCACCGATCGCGTGAAAACTACAGGATATTGGTACGAAACCGTAAAACTGGCCTGATGTGTCGTCGTACGCTGTTCTGGGTCTGATAGCGTTGAAACCTTAAGGGCCTTGGTTGTTTGCGAACTGGACATGGGCTCTAAGCGGTTTCATTGGCGTGGTATTAACCGTTATGCGAAGAAAGTTTCGTGCCACCCAAGGCTTGCTTGCTGGCAAACAAGCTAGATCAGTAGGTAACTAGGATTGAGTGCTTCAGAACAAAAGAGGTGTTATGTCGGTAGCATGTGGGGGTGTGCAATGCTACAATCGTGATGTTGAGCAACGGTGAGCTCCCTCGGCATCTGTGATTTTTTGTTATCAGATGTTGACAGTACCGCCCCTCAGGTAAGTCATAGGTTGTGTCATGGGCTCCAAATGGAGCCTTTTTCTTTGGTCGATCACCTGTCAGCTCATCGGTCAGATTAACGGTTTAACCCAATATATGGATTTGGTCACACGATTGAGTTTGCTCAGTTAGTAGGCTTTACCCCAAGATTGGTTTTTCAAAATTTATTTTTTATCTTCAGCAGTGAGAGGTGTTGGTTAAATGCAGCGAGCGAGTCCCCTAGTTGTCAGCGTAGTAGAGCCTGTAGTCACGGGTTTGGGCTACGAGTTGGTGGGGGCGGAATTTGGTATGGCAGAAAATGGCCAAACCTTGCGCGTCTACATTGACAAGCCAGAAGGTATTGTTATGGAAGATTGCGCCGCTGTTAGCCGCCAACTCAATGCTGTTTTGGACGTTGAAGATACAATTAAGAGTGCTTACCTGCTGGAAGTTTCGTCTCCCGGGGTCGACAGGCCCTTATTTACGGAGGCTCAGTTTGCCAGTCAGGTCGGTGAGCAGGTACGGATAAGAATGACAGACAGCATTAGCGGCAGGCGTAACTTTAAAGGCCAGTTAGTCAGTGTTGCCAATGCTCATGCTGTCATTGAAGTAGATGGAATTGACTATGATTTGCCGGTTGCTGATGTGGAGCAAGCGCATATCATTGGTCGGCTTTCATAGTGTTTGGGTGGTTTAGCGAGATGGTTCAATTCAACGATGTTTTCGATAACAATGAGCGTAATCTTCGTATGTGCGCATTGCGCACGGCGTACTGAGGCTTTCGATTAATGAGTAAAGACATACTGCTGGTAGTGGATGCCGTTTCCAATGAGAAAGGCGTTGACGAGGGCATCATCTTTGAGGCGCTGGAAGCGGCGCTAGCATCGGCGACGCGCAAGCGTGATGGCCGTGATATCGAAGTGCGCGTTGCAATTGATCGTGAAACGGGGGATTACCTCACGTTTCGCTGTTGGGAAGTAGTCCCTGACGATGCCGAGATGGAGTTCCCTCTGCGCCAGATTACGCTTTCCGCTGCACAGCACGATGAGCCTGAGCTCGATTTGGGTGGTGCTGTTGAAGAGGAGATTGATTCAGTCGATTTCGGCCGAATTGCCGCTCAAACCGCCAAACAGGTTATCGTGCAAAAAGTACGTGAGGCCGAACGCGAAAGAGTGGTTGACGCTTACCGCGAGCGAGTTGGCGAACTGGTCATGGGCATTGTTAAACGTTTGGAGCGTGGCGGCGTGTACCTCGATCTTGGCGCTAATGCTGAAGCCTACATTTCACGTGAAGATATGATTCCTCGCGAAGCTGTCCGCCCCGGCGATCGCTTGCGCGGCTATCTACGCGAAGTGCGAAGCGAGCCGCGTGGTCCACAATTGTTCGTTACTCGCACGGCGCCTGAATTTTTGATTGAACTGTTCAAACTCGAAGTTCCTGAGGTTGGGCAGGGCACAATCATCATAAATGGGGCGGCTAGAGATCCCAGCGCTAGAGCAAAGATCGCTGTGTCATCTATTGATCCACGGCTTGATCCCGTAGGTGCATGTGTCGGTATGCGGGGATCACGCGTACAAACAGTGTCTAACGAGCTGGCTGGCGAGCGCATCGATATCATCCTTTACAATGAAAATCCGGCGCAATTTGTTATCAATGCGATGGCTCCGGCTGACGTAAAAGGTATCGTGGTGGACGAAGAAAAGGGCAGCATGGACATTGCTGTTGAAAGCGATAAATTGTCTCTAGCCATTGGCAGAGGTGGACAGAACGTTCGCTTGGCCTCTGAGCTCACTGGCTGGACGCTGAATGTTATGGACGAGTCAGCAGCGGAAGAAAAGAGCGAAGAAGAGTCAAAATTAACGGTTCAGGTGTTCACTGATCAACTTGACGTTGATGAAGAGGTCGCTCTGATCCTAGTGCAAGAGGGCTTCACCACAGTGGAAGAAGTTGCCTATGTACCTCGAGATGAGCTGCTTGACATCGATGAATTTGAAGAAGAAATCGTTGACGAGCTGCGGAGTCGTGCACAAGATGCATTATTGACCAAAGCGATCGCTACCGAAGAGAAATTGGGTGGCAATAATCCGACACCGGAGTTGATCGCAATGGAGGGTATGAGTGAGGAGCTTGCCATGGAAATGGCGGCACATGAAATCCTCACAGTAGACGATCTTGCAGATCAGTCGGTTGATGATCTTATGGTAGTGCAAGGTATTAATGAAGAGTTAGCAGCAACGTTGATTATGAAAGCACGTGAAAGCTGGTTCACTGAAGAAGATTCGGAAGCTGCACAAAGTTCTTAGTGACAGAAGCAGCACCCTTGAAGCTTCTGACTGCCTAGGCAGTTAGTGGTTTGGGGACAGGTCAGCTAGCATGTGCTGGCATAGACAGTTAGGCACTTCCGGTAAGGCCGGTCGTTTTGGGATAAACAAGAGAAGCTATGGCTGAAGTAACTGTAAAACAGCTCGCGCAAGTAGTTGGTACGCCGATCGAAAAGTTGCTCGTGCAACTTGGTGATGCGGGTATTCCCAAAGAGAGCGAGGGCGACATGATCTCCGATTCGGAGAAGCTTACTCTGCTGACCTTTCTACGTGAATCGCGTGGCCAGGCAGGTGCTGGAGGCGCTGCGAAGAAGATTACGTTGAAGCGAAAGCGAGTCAGCGAGCTTAAGACTGATGCGTCTGGTCGCAAAAAAGTTAACGTCGAAGTGCGTGGGCGTAGAACTTACACGCGTCCCGGTGATGAATCGGCAGCGCCTGAGCCTGGTGATGTTGCACCAAGTGCTCCGACGCAACCCGATGGCACGCCAGATGACGTGTCTGCACCGGTTAATATCGTTGAGGAAGCGCCGAACAATTCAGCAGCAACAGACGCAGCAGCTGCTGCCTCGACAGCCGCTGCCGAAGCAGCTGTCGCAGAACAGGTCGCCGCACAGGCAGCCAGCGAAGCAATGAGTGAAACAGCAAGCGCAACTCCAGACGCTCCAGAGGGCTCGGCCCCGAGCGTGGAGTCGTCAGCGCCTGCAGTTGAAGAGGTGTCGAATCCAGTACCTACCTCCGAAAATGACGTAGTTGCAGCACTTGAAAGACAAGCAGCGGCAGCCACAGCTGCGGCAGTAGCAGCCGAAGCTGACAAAGAATCTGCAATAACAGCTGCAGCAGCAGCTGACCTATCTCCTGCCGACAGAGCGCGTCTTGAGCGCGAGGCAACGCAGCGTGCTGAGTTGGAAAAGCAGGCCAGAGCCACTGCTGAGCGGATGGCTGAAAAGCAGTTTTCTGGTGAGAAGCGCCGCGAATCTGATGAAACGTCGAAGCGCGAACGCGAACGTCGTGAGCAAGAGCGAGTTGCAGCTGAGCTACAACGCCGCGCTGCGATGGAAGCTCAACAGGCCGCCAGCAGTAATGATCGCGGTGGTGCTGGGCGTGGTAACGACAACAAGCCTAAAGGCAAAGGTCGTGGTAAAGGTAGCGGTGCTGGCGGTGGTGGTGATACTCGCTACGGTCGTAATCAGCTGCATGTTGCAAAAGGCAAGTCGGGTCGCAGAAAAGGCAAATCCAAGCGTGCTATGCCGGCGAATTTTGAAGCCAAGCATGCGTTTGAAAGGCCCACTGCGCCATTAGTTCGTGATGTTGATGTCCCAGAGACCATCACTGTTGCAGAGCTGGCTAACAAGATGGCCGTTAAGGCTGGCGAAGTTATCAAAGCGATGATGAGCATGGGCGTCATGGCGACGATCAACCAGCTGCTCGATCAAGATACAGCGATTCTCGTTGTTGAGGAGATGGGCCACAAAGCTAATCCGATGAGCGCCGACGATGTTGAAGCGGCACTGGCGGCATTAGTTGCTGGAGAGCGTGAAGGCGATGCAGAGTCACGACCACCTGTGGTCACTATCATGGGTCACGTCGATCACGGTAAAACCTCATTACTCGATTACATCCGAACATCGCGAGTAGCTTCGGGAGAGGCTGGTGGAATCACACAGCATATTGGTGCTTACCAAACTACAACAGCTAACAACGGTGTTATCACTTTCCTCGATACTCCGGGACACGCGGCGTTTACGTCAATGCGAGCCCGTGGTGCACAAGCCACTGACATCGTCGTTCTCGTGGTAGCTGCTGATGATGGTGTTATGCCGCAAACTGTTGAAGGTATACAACATGCGCGCGCCGCCAACGTGCCAATGATTGTTGCCATCAACAAGATGGATAAAGAAGGTGTTGATCTAGAACGTGTTCGGAATGAGCTTTCGCAGCATCAGGTCATATCGGAAGAATGGGGTGGTGATACGCAGTTCGTACCACTATCTGCATTAACTGGTGATGGTGTTGAGAACCTGCTAGATGCGCTCGTGTTGCAATCAGAAGTTCTCGAGCTAACTGCCGTGAGCGAAGGTAATGCTGCAGGTACTGTTATCGAAGCATCACTCGACAAAGGCAAAGGGCCAGTCGCCACTATCCTCGTACAGGATGGAACGCTCAAGCGTGGTGACAGCTTCATTTGTGGTCAGGTCACAGGTCGTGTTCGAGCGATGTTCGATGAGAATGGTAAAGCCGTTGATGAAGCCGGTCCTTCTACACCTGTACAGGTGTTGGGGCTATCGTCGACGCCAAATGCTGGCGACGAAATGCTAGTGGCAGCCGACGAAAAGAGTGCGCGTGAGCTTGCAGAGCTTCGTTATGGCAAGACGCGAGATGCGCGTCTGGCTGAGCGACGTCCACAACGTATGGAAGATGTCTTCTCACAAATCAAAGGCGTTGTGCCAACAGTTAACTTTGTTGTAAAAGCCGATGTGAAGGGAAGTTATGAAGCCATTCGAGATTCGCTTCAGAAGCTAAGTACTGATGAGGTTGAAGTAAGGATCGTCGGTGGTGGTGTTGGTGGTATCAACGAGTCTGATGCAAACCTTGCATCAGCATCAGGTGCCATCTTGGTGGGATTTAACGTTCGCGCCGATGCATCAGCGAGACGTTTGATCCAAGAACAAGAGACTGACCTTCGCTACTACAGCGTAATCTACGAGCTCATTGATCTAGCTAAGAAGCTTGCTGGTGGCCTACTTGCACCTGAAGTGCGCGAACGTATTATTGGTAATGCCGAGGTGGGCGAAGTGTTCACATCACCTAAGTTTGGTCTGATTGCAGGTTGTATGGTGGTCGATGGTGTCGTCAGAAAAGACGAGCCTATCCGCGTGCTGCGTGACAACGTGGTGATCTACGAAGGTGAGCTTGAGTCATTACGTCGCTTTAAGGATGACGTTAAAGACGTTCGCATGGGTACTGAGTGTGGTATCGGTGTTAAGAACTACACCGATGTGAAGCCAGGTGACATGATCGAGGTATTTGAACGCACCGAAGTGGCGAGAACGCTTTAACTTTTGATTCAGCCATCTACCAGAGCGTTTTCTACCTGTGCCTAGTGATTATCCTCGCAGCCACCGTGTTGCCGACTTCATCCAGCGCGAGTTGTCGGGTCTTATTCGTAACGAAATAAAAGACCCGCGACTCTCGCCGATGATGACTATTGCCTCTGTTGAGGTGTCTCGTGATCTTGCGATTGCAAAAATTTATTACTCGGTATTTGATGCCGAAGAGCGAGACGATACTCAGCAAGCGCTAGACAGCGCTGCAGGGTTTCTGAGACAAAAGCTGGCGCGCCAGATGAAAACCCGTTCTGTGCCCCAGTTGCGGTTTTTCTACGACGATTCAGCAGAGCGTGGTGCACACATGTCAGCGCTGATTGCCGATGCGGTAGCGAGTAACACAACAGACGACGCTGAGGCTGCCGATCCGGACGTCGACGCGAGTGTCGAACAGTCTTCACCTGACAACTGATCAATGGCGCGTAGACATCGTCGCGGGCGGCCTGTGCATGGCATCCTGCTGCTCGACAAGCCCAGTGGTGGTAGTTCAAACCATGCGCTTCAGCGGGCAAAGCGACTATTTGGTGCCAGCAAAGCAGGGCATACGGGTAGCCTAGACCCACTAGCCACTGGCATGTTGCCTATTTGCTTTGGTGAGGCCACAAAACTCAGTGCATTCCTGCTCGACGCCGACAAAGGTTACGAAACAACGGTAAAGTTGGGCGTAACAACCAACTCTGCCGATTCTGATGGCGAAGTGCTTGAGACTCGCGCGGTTCCTAGTAATCTAAGTGCTGAGCGTTTTTCGCAGATTTGTGAGCAATTCGTTGGCAATCTGATGCAGGTGCCGCCCATGGTGTCTGCCATTAAAATAGACGGTCAGCGACTGTATAAATTAGCCCGCGAAGGTAAAGAGGTGGAGCGCCCGCCAAGGCCTGTCACCATTTTCTCTTTGGAGGTATTGTCCTTCGCAGGAGACAGTGCGCGATTGTCTGTTCGGTGCTCTAAGGGTACGTATATCCGTTCACTTGTCACCGATATTGGTGAAGCGCTAGGGTGTGGTGCGCATGTCACAGCGCTGCGCCGAACTTTTGTTTGCCCGTTTGAGCAGCATCCCATGGTGAGTATCGAGACATTGGAGCAAATGACGGCCGACTTGGAAGGTTCTGTGACAGCCGCTCAGTCGGATGGCTCTGCATCATGGCCTGCTCTGGACGCTCTTTTGCTGCCGCTCGACGCCGGCCTTCATCATTTGCCGGCCGTGAGTCTCGACGAAGCGGGTGAACATGCATTTGCACATGGCCAGTCGGCAGCTTGCTCTCAAATTTCGGTGCCAGCTGAGGGCGTAGATAAGCTGAGCCGAGTTTATGACGGTAACTCCCGATTGCTCGGATTGGGTGAGCTTCTGGAAGAGGGGGCGGTTTCACCGTGCAGAGTTTTGCAGTGGGGTTAAGGCCTGCCGAAACCTGATATAATTGAGGACTATCTTTACAAGTGATAGTCACTGTTAACTCGTTCACACCGATTATCGCGATATCCCATTTATCTGGCAGCTTCAAAGCTGTTTTTTTTCATCAACCTCCATAGGGTTTTTTAATGTCTTGCTTAAGCGCGGAACGAAAGGCGGAAATCGTCAAAGAATATCAAACAGACTCCACAGACACGGGGTCACCAGAAGTACAAGTTGCATTGTTGTCTGCGAGAATTTCACATCTGACAGAACATTTTAAAGAACATAAGCATGACCACCATTCACGCCGTGGTCTGTTGAGAATGGTTAATCAGCGCCGTAAGTTGCTAGATTACCTGCACCGTAAAGACGCCTCGCGGTACCAGAACCTGATCAAACGTTTAGGTCTGCGTCGCTAGAAGCGCGTATCAATGGCTGTCGTTTTTACAACTACTAACGACAGCCTTTCTTTCAGCAGACTAGTGAGCCTCTCTGCAAACGCCACGCAACCTACGCGTTTTTTTACGACACGGCCATCTACCTTCTCAGGAACAATTTGTGACTACACATTCAAAAACATTTCAGTTCGGTAGCGAGACAGTCACCTTGCAGACAGGCGAAATCGCCCGTCAAGCAAGTTGTGCAATCGTTGCCAGCATGGGCGACACTGTCGTTCTCGTTACCGCCGTTGGCCAGAAAAAAGCCAAGCCGGGTCAGAGTTTTTTTCCGCTGACTATCAACTACCAAGAAAAGACATACGCAGCTGGTAAAATCCCGGGCGGTTTTTTCAAGCGTGAAGGTCGTCCTAGCGAATCAGAAACTCTGATCAGTCGTTTAATCGATCGTCCATTACGACCACTTTTCCCGAAAGGCTTCCTTAATGAAGTTCAGGTTATTGCCACGGTCATGTCGCTTGACCCTGAGATCAGTGCAGATATTCCTGCGCTCATCGGGGCCTCTGCTGCATTAGCGTGCTCCGGTATGCCATTTGCTGGCCCTATTGGTGCAGCCAAGGTTGGTTATATCGACGGTGAATACGTGCTGAACCCATCTGTATCTCAAATGGAAGAATCACAACTCGATCTCGTCGTCGCTGGCACAGATTCAGCGGTTCTGATGGTTGAATCAGAAGCTGATCAGCTCTCAGAAGAAACCATGCTTGACGCAGTAATGTTTGGCCAAGAGCAACTTCAGGTTGCTGTTAACGCCATCAACGAACTTAAAGCTGAAGTGGCAGCTACTCCGTGGGATTGGAGTACACCAGAGCCTGACGCTACATTGGCACAACAGCTAGACGCGGCAGTTCGTGGTGATATTACTACTGCCTATCAAATTGCTGACAAGATGGAGCGTCAAGATGCTGCATCTGCTGCCAAAGCCAAAGCTGTCGAGCAGCTAGCTGCTGAAGAAGGCGCTGATGGTTTTTCTTCAAGCGATGTGAAAAGTGCATTTGCCAAGTTAGAAAAATCTATCGTTCGGCGTCGTATTGTCGATGGTGAGCCGCGTATAGATGGCCGTAAGCCTGACACAGTGCGTCCTATCACTGTTCACACCGGCGTACTGCCACGTACTCACGGTTCCGCTGTGTTCACCCGTGGTGAAACGCAAGCTATTGTTGCTGCTACTTTGGGCACCACTCGCGACGCTCAAATCATTGATGCGCTAAGCGGTGAAAAGCGTATGGCGTTTATGCTGCATTACAACTTTCCTCCGTATTCAGTGGGTGAGACGGGTTTTGTTGGTTCTCCTAAGCGTCGTGAAATCGGCCACGGAAAACTAGCCAAGCGCGGTGTACAGGCAGTAATGCCAGACGAAGAAGAATTCCCATACACCATTCGCGTTGTCTCAGAGATCACTGAATCTAACGGTTCAAGCTCAATGGCATCGGTTTGTGGAACCTCTCTAGCATTGATGGACGCCGGCGTACCTTTGAAAGCACCAGTAGCAGGTATTGCTATGGGTTTGATCAAAGAAGACGACGGTTATGCAGTTCTGTCTGACATCCTTGGTGACGAAGATCACTTAGGTGACATGGACTTCAAAGTGGCCGGATCTGAGCATGGCGTTACCGCTCTCCAGATGGATATCAAAATCCAGGGAATCACTCGCGAGATCATGGAAAAGGCGCTTGAGCAGGCTAAGGGCGGCCGCATCTGGATTCTAGGTGAGATGGCAAAAGTATTGAGTGAGGCTCGGGATGATTTGTCAGAGCACGCTCCTCGTTTCATTACCATTAAAATCAATCCTGAAAAAATTGCAGCAGTTATCGGTAAGGGCGGCGCGGTTATCCGTGCACTAACTGAAGAGACTGGCGCAACTATCGATATCGGCGACGATGGCATGATCAAAATTGCCTCTAGCGATAGATTAGCTGGCGAAGAAGCTCGTAAGCGTATAGAGCTAATCACTGCTGATATTGAAGTGGGCACTATCTACGAAGGTAAAGTTCAGAAGCTGATGGACTTCGGTGCTTTCGTTAACATCCTGCCCGGCAAAGATGGACTGGTACACATCTCGCAAATTTCAGAGAACCGTGTACAGAACGTTGCTGACGAATTATCTGAAGGCCAGATAGTAAAAGTCAAAGTGCTTGAAGTTGATAAGCAAGGCCGAATTCGACTCAGCATGAAAGCTGTAGAAGAGGGCGAGGCTGTTTCAAGCTAGGTTGCTTGCAAGCATCTAAGGTCTAGAAAAAGGGAGCCTGGCGCTCCCTTTTTTATGTCAACTATGAACTCTCCCAATCAACAAAAGACTGACGAGCATTTCATGGCGGAGGCCTTGTGCCTTGCCGAGAATGCTGCAGCTATGGATGAAGTACCAGTCGGTGCTCTAGTGGTACTCGATGGGCAGGTGATTGGTAAAGGCTACAATCGTTGTGTGTCAAACAATGATCCTTCGGCGCACGCTGAAATTATGGCCTTACGTGAAGCTGCCATGCACCTTGAAAACTTCAGGCTCGATGGTGCAACGCTCTACGTCACCCTCGAACCCTGTCTGATGTGTTGCGGTGCTTTATTACAAGGGCGTATAGCGCGTCTTGTGTACGGTGCCCGTGAACCACGGACTGGTGCGGTGGTCAGCGTGCATGAGTGTTTGCGAGCGGTAGGTGTCGACCATCACGTGGCCATTTGCGAAGGAATATTGCTCGACCAGAGCGCTGAGCTTTTAAAGCAGTTTTTTAACACGAAGAGGAAGTGTTGAACCTGCTTCGCAGCGCTATGATCGATTTCCCTGCGAACACAACGTCCTCATTGCGAATTGAACGTCCTGCCCGCGGTTTGAGCGTCATTCCCGCGGTTTGAGCGTGACGCCCGCGAAGGCGGGAATCTAAGTGTTACCCAAGCATGGATCCCCACTTTCTTGGGGATGACGAGCTGTGATTACGTGGGGATGAATTGTTGACTCAACTACCGACTAACCAATCGCAAGCACCTGTTTCACAGCAGGCCGTTCAAGCATGAGTTTATGATGAGCTGCGATTAAGGGATAGTCGCTGATGGTCACGCCATCGCCTTCCAGCCATAAGCTAATGGCAAATAGATACGGGTCGCTAATAGAGAATTTTTCACCATGCACCCACGGGCCTTGCATCATCTCGTTTTCTATCAACGTCATACATAGCCCCATTGATGTGGGTACATACTTGCTGAGTTTTTGATGTACCACGCTATCATCTGACCAACGCGAGCCGCGCATTTTGTGCGCATGCGCCACATGTACCGTTGAGCACAGATAGCTGTTAAATGATTGGATATTGGCTTGTGCTAAAGCACTTTCAGGCAAAGCAATGGACGATTCTGGAGCTAGTTGTGCAAGATAGAAAAGGATGGCTGGCGTTTCGGTAAGTATGTTTCCATCCACAATCAATGAAGGCACACGCGCCTTAGGGTTGATTTTCAGATACTCGCTAGACTGTTGCTGCTTGTTCGCCATGTCGATATTAACGAAAGCAAACTCTAATCCGGATTCTGCTAATGCGATATGCGTGGCAGCGCCAACAGTGGCGGTGTTCGAATGTAATTCTAGTCTCATGAAGTCAGGCTACCTTAGCCTCGTTCAATGTACAAGTACGGCTTGATACCAGCATGACGCAATGCTGTCTGTTCAGGTACAGGGGGAGGGAGGTATTAGTGGTGCCTATCGTCGCTACAGTGAAATGGTCGTCACCACGGCTTTCTTTGCATACTGCTGTCAATCGTTGCTAGGCGCATGACCGTAAATTTTAATTAATACGCCACCGTGATCGTGGCTTAACATTAGCAGGCACTTGCACAACGGTGTCTGGCCCAATCATGTAAAGCTTATCGTGTTTGGAATCAGGTTCAATCAACATGCCACCTGTAAATTCTCCAAAAGCTGGCATGACCATATGTCCTTCGCGAAACCAGAATATGGGTGCGCGAATTCCACCACGTCTTACGCTACCTATGCGCCAAGCTGGATGTATATGCCCGCTAAGTACATACCCACGAGTATCGTCCTTGGGTTCATGACGCAGCACAAGCCCGCCTAAAACAATGCCTTCTGCGTGCCAACAGATGCGTGAGTCAATAAGGTGCCTACCTGCTACACGATCATGATTGCCTGCCACTATGTCTACAGTCAGGTCTGGTTGCTCATCTAATAACTGACTTAGGTAAGTTAACCACGATTCGCTATGCAAGGGTACGTTGTGCATGAAATCACCAAGCACTATGAGTCTTTTGGCACCACTACTGTGAGCAAGTGCAAATAGCTGTTGTAACGTACGTTCGCTAATACCTCCCGGTATGGGGATGCCATTGCGTCCAAATACATGCTCTTTGCCCACGTGTACATCAGCCACAAACAGCACCGATTGTGCAGGCCAGTACATCACTCGATGAGGATGCAGTAAAAAAGACTCATTGGCCTGTTTAATTGCCAGGCACTGTGATTCGAAATGATTCATCTTATAGCGCCACGTTATATTTCAGCCTTCATCTCTGTTGCCGCGCATTCGATGTCATTCAAAACACTTTCTAAGCGTGCCTGAAAACTTTGCGTGCTCATTGTCTGGCTATTGAGGCTCTCAGCCCAAAGAGGAAACGATAGGGGAGTCAGTCTTTCTATAGCATTAACATGCCACTGGCGCTTTTCAAGCCCTTTCAAGGCTGATTCAAGCCTGGTGTATTCGAGCTGTTGTTCTAGTACTTCCCGGTGGGCTTGATCCAACAATAGATTCTCTTCATCATAGTTTTTTAGAACATCGAATATCAAGCCACTGGAGGCCTGTACTTGCTTCGACGTTTTGGAGCTGCCTGGATAGCCATCAAAGACTAAGCCTGCAATGCGGGCAATATCTCGGAACCGGCGTTTAGCAATTTCACTAGAGTTCATAGAACTCAGTATGTCTTCGAGAAGATCTTCAGGCGTGAATGCGTTCTTCAATTGTTCAGTACTAAAACTAATAGGCGAGGGGCTTTGTAGTTCAAAGCCGTAATCGTTAATTTGTAAGGTAAATGTGGCTGGAGTTATTGATGCCAGCCGTTGAGCAATTACCATGGCGAGCCCTTCGTGAGCGAGTCGCCCTGCAAAGGGGAAGAAGAACAGGCTATAGCCCTCTCGGGTTTTTATAGTTTCTATTAAAAAGTCATTAGGCCCGGGCACCATTGACCATTGTTTTTGCATCTCTAGCGTGGTGCTAATACAGCTAAGTTCACGGCTCTCTATTTGTCCATCGCGCCAAAGGTCCAGTGTTTCCTGAACACTATCGGCAAGCTCTGTACTCAGTGGCATTTGTGTGCCCCACCAACGAGGCACGGCATTGCTTCGTTTGGTGGCCTTACGGACATAGGCTGTCATATCACGTACTTGTACAAGCTCTAAGTGCTTTCCAGCAAACTGGAAGGTATTGCCAGATTTCAATCGAGCAATGAAATTCTCTTCAATTTTGCCAAGGCGTTTTCCACCTCTAAACGCCACACTTATCTGTGTATCACTGCTTATGGTGCCAATGGACATTCGGTGACGCTGTTGTATTTCACTATTCATGACTCGGTAGGTGCCAACCACGTTAAGTACTTTATGGTATTGAGGATAGCCTTGTAGTGCTTGTCCGCCACGTGTGATGAAATCAATAACCCATTGCCACTGTTCATTGTTTATACGGGCAAACGCGTTGGTGGTGCGTATTTCCGCCAGCATGCTATTCAATGTAAATCCACTGCCCATAGCCAGTGTCACCAGATGTTGGCAGAGCACATCCAGGCACAACGTTGGTGATGTGCGTGCTTCTATTCGGCCATGCTGCAATGCTCTTCGTACAGCGGTTATTTCAACAAGCTCCAATACATTGGTGGGAACACAGAGCACTCGCGAAACAGAGCCTGGTCTGTGCCCACTTCTGCCTGCTCGTTGTAGCAAACGAGCGACCCCTTTGGGACTTCCAATTTGCAACACTTGATCGACAGGGCTGAAGTCCACACCGAGATCAAGGGAAGAGGTGCAAACAACACACCTTACTGTGCCTTCTCGTAATTTGTCTTCTATGCTGGTGCGGAGCTTTCTGTCCAGTGAGCCATGATGCAATGCAATGGTTTCAAACCATTCAGGCTTTGCATCCAGCAATGCTTGAAACCATAGCTCTGCTTGTGAGCGAGTATTAGTAAACAACAAAGTAGTGCCAGCATTGTCTATAGCTTTGATAACAGGCTTTATTAGCTGCAGGCCTAAATGCCCAGACCATTTGAAACGCTCTGAATTATCAGGTAGAACAGAATCGATCACTACTTCGCGAGGCACCACTCCTTTGATAAGCACGCCTTGGTTATTTGGTCCTAGCAGGTCAGCCATGGCTTGATCAAGATTTGCTAGTGTTGCAGACACGCCCCATACTCGCAAGGTGCCGCACAGTTGTCTTAAACGAGCCAAACACAATTGTAATTGCACGCCTCGTTTGCTGCCCATTAGTTCATGCCATTCATCGACAACAACTGTATGGATATTTTGCAATCCAATATCGGCGCCTGGATAGCTGAGCATGACCGATAAACTCTCTGGCGTTGTCACCAGCGCATAAGGGGGCTGCGAGCGTTGTTTGCTACGGCGGCTGGTGGATGTGTCGCCTGTTCTTATTTCAACATTGATAGGTACATCCAGCTCATCACATGTTTTCTGTAAATGGCTGCAGGTATCGTTAGCTAATGCTCGTAGCGGAGTTACCCAAAGTACGCGCAGTGGCTCGTCGGCTGCGAGTTGTTTGTTACGCATCGCGTCTTGAACGGGGCCAAGCCATGCGGCCAGTGTTTTGCCACTGCCTGTAGGAGAGTGAATTAACCCTGACTGTCCGCGATGCCAGGCATGCCACGCTTGCTTTTGAAAGTCGAAGACTGTCCAGTTGTTGTCTGCGTACCACTGGCACGTGGTTGCAATGGCGCCACGAGGTGTCATAGTTGCTCACTTCTGAATAAACTTGTGCGCTGGGTGCCAGCTGGTCTTATCCATGAAGCTCTGAAGGCGACACCGAGTCCGGATTTTGCGTCACCTGTTGCCCTGTGGCTCGTGCTGTTTAGTGTGCACATCTTCGGCCCCGATGAGCTAAGTGATATGAGCGACCAAAGCATCCAGCTGGGTGAAAATAGTGGCAAGCGATGTTTCATCAGACAGTCTGTGATCAGCGCCGTGTAAAAGAGTGAGTGCTGCATCGTGATCCTTTGGCAACTTGCTCATCATACGTATTGCCAGCTCAAACGGAACATCGTTATCGTGGGTGCCGTGCAGCATTCTCACTGGGCACGCTAGGGTGTTCAATGCATCGCTATGTAATAGGGACAGTTCTTTGCCACTGTCTATAAGCGCTTGCTTAATTTTGAAGGGTTCGTCGTAGTTGTTGGGTACATCGACCACGTTGCCTTGGCTAAGATCCCAAATATCACCCACCGATAACTTGGGCACCATCAGCTCGCTGATAAAATCGGGAGCAGCTGCTAGGAGTAGCAGGGCGTTGACTTTTTCTGGTCGTCGAAGAGCTGCCAGAGTGGCCAACCAAGCCCCCATAGATGAACCAATAAGAATGCTTGGGTGGTGCTCATCAAGCATCGCCAAAGTGTCGTCAAGACCGTTAGAGAGTGTGAAGTCGGCAGGCGCACCGCCACTCTGGCCATGTCCGCTGTAGTCAAATCGTGTGAAATGCCACCCCTGTTCACGGCAATGGGCTTTTAAAGCCTGCGCTTTCGCACCTTGCATAGCTGAATGGAACCCGCCACAGAACATGATGTGCGGGGCTTGAATGTCACTATTTGCCGGTGAATGCTCAAAGGCTAATTCCAGATCACCTGTGTGCGCAAAGGTGGATAAAGTTACTTCGGATGTTGTTGCCATTCAGTTAGTATAAGGTAGACGTAGGCTAATGACACTGTAAGCTAGGTGCCGTTTTCAATAAGCTCCTCAATTGCCGCCAGCATAAAGTTTAACTATGAATAACGATTCAACGTCCCATGAATCTACCGTGTCCTCTCGCACAGTGAGTGTCGGGCTTTTTGTGACCTGTCTGGTAGACCTTCATCGTCCGAATGTGGGCTTCGCTTCTATTAAATTACTTGAGCAGGTGGGTTGTGTCGTGAGCGTCCCGCAAATTCAAACCTGCTGTGGGCAACCTGCATACAACAGTGGTGATGATAAAACGTCGCGACAAATTGCCATGCAAACCATCAATGCATTTGCCGGTTTTGACTATGTGGTTGTGCCGTCAGGGTCTTGTGCTGGAATGCTCATTGAGCACTACCCTGAGTTATTTAAGGATGATGAGGCTGAGTTTGCAAAAGCTACCGAATTTGCCAGTCGCTGTCACGAGCTACTCAGCTTTCTGGTTGATGTTCGAGGAATGACTGACTTTGAATCAAAGTTTGATAGTAGCGTGACCTACCACGACAGCTGCAGCGGTCTGCGTGAGTTGGGAATAAAAGATCAACCGCGCGCATTAATGCAATCGGTGCAGGGACTCAAGCTTAACGAGATGAAAGACACCGATGTGTGTTGTGGCTTCGGTGGCACTTTCTGCGTTAAGTACCCTGATATTTCTGAGCGCATGGTCAGTGACAAAGCAGCGCTGGCTGTGCAGAGCGGCGCCGATACATTGTTAGGCGGAGATATGGGGTGTTTGTTAAATATCAGTGGCAGGTTAAGTCGTTTGCAGCAACCTATGCGGGTTTACCATGTGGCAGAAGTGCTCGCCAATATGGCAGATGGTCCAGCCATTGGTGAAGGTAAACCCGTAGATCAATCTACTGCAAGTGAAGGGTAATCGACCATGCAATCACAATCGCATAGCTTCAAACTCAATGCACGTGAGGCGCTTCTCGATGACAACCTCAAGCAAGCGTTAAGTAATGTGAAAGGGGGCTTTATTGGAAAGCGAGCTGCTGCTGTCGCTCTTGTTCCTGAATGGCAGCAGATAAAGAATGAGGCTCGTGAATTAAAAAACCATGTACTGGAAAATCTTGATCACTACTTGCTCGCTTATGAAAGTAAAGTGCAGTCAGCGGGTGGTCACGTTCATTGGGCGCAAACCTCGGAAGATGCCAACGCGATCATTGTTGATATTTGCAAGCAGGTCAACGCTAAAACAGTCACCAAAGGCAAGTCGATGGTGAGTGAAGAGGCCAGTCTTAATGCTGCAATCGAAAAAGCTGGCATAGAAACTATCGAAACAGACTTGGGCGAGTACATTATTCAGTTGGCAAAGGAGGCACCGAGCCACATCATCGCGCCTGCCATTCATAAAACGCGGGAACAAGTCTCCGACTTATTTCATGAGCATCACGCGCAGTATGGTTTGCATGAGCGATTGGTTGATCGTAAGGCCTTGGTTAATGAAGCCAGGTCCGTGTTACGAGAAAAATTCCGTGCTGCTGATGTGGGTATTACAGGTGCGAATTTTCTTATTGCTGAAACCGGTCAGCACGTGTTGGTCACCAATGAAGGCAATGGTGACTTGACGTCCAATTTGCCACGAGTGCAAATCGTGATTGTTGGCATTGAGAAGGTCATTCCTACACTTGAAGACGCGAGTTGTTTGTTGCGATTATTGGCGCGTAGTGCCACCGGACAAACTTTTTCTAACTACACGAGCCTCATGAGCGGTCCTGCTAGAGCAGATGATCTTGAGGGGCCAGAGCAGTTTCATGTTGTGTTGGTAGATAATCACCGAAGCGACATGCTGGCAGGGGAGCTACGGGAAATGCTTCGCTGTTTTCGCTGTGGTGCTTGTTTGAACCATTGCCCAGTGTACGGCGCGATTGGAGGGCACGCATACGGATGGGTTTACCCAGGGCCCATGGGGTCGGTGGTCACGCCTGCCATGATTGGAATTGAAAATGCACCTGATTTGCCGCATGCCTGCACCCTCAATGGTCGCTGTGCAGAAGTATGTCCTATGAGCATCCCGTTACCAAAATTGTTGCGTGAACACCGGCGTCAGACATTCCTTAAAGCGTTGCAATCGCCGAGCGCTCGCTATGGTTTAGGTCTGTGGGCGTTTGTGGCAAAACGTCCGGCTATATACCAACGGCTGACATCAATAGGTGTTGCATTGTTATCCCGATTCGGTGGCAAAAGTGGCCGCTATCGACGATTGCTGCTGGCTGGCGGTTGGACCCAAAGCCGAGATTTACCAGCGCCACAAGGGCCCTCAACCTTCATGCAGCAGTATCGAAAGTCTGATCATTTCGCAACAAACGGTGAACAAGCGGAGCGCACAAAAAAATGAGTTCACGCGATGAAGTATTGGCAAAAGTGGCCGCCGCGCTGGGTCGCGATTCCTCAGTTGCAACATTGACACTAGCTGACCAGCCGCCGGAGGTGACGCAACGTTTGCAAGCAGCGCATCGACATACACTGCCAGGTGTTGGAAACGATCTGCTCGAAGCGCTAACCCATGCAATGGAGTCGGTGGCGATGAGTGTGGTCAGATTGCAGTCGATGAGTGATGTTGTCAGTGCGGTTGAATGGTATCTTGAGTCTGAAAATCTGGATGCGGGGTCTCGTGGCGATGTTACGGTTGCTCCGGCACTGGCAGCACTTGAGTGGCCTGAGCACTATGCATCTGGAAAGGCTACCGGTGTTGAAAAGGTCAGTATTACGTCGTGCCTTGCAGCTGTTGCCGAGACGGGTAGTGTGGTAACAGCCAGTAACCAGGCAACGCCTGCAACACTTAATTTTTTGCCAGAAACTCATATTGTTGTGCTGCGAGAATCACAAGTTAAGCGACACGTTGACGATGTATTTCCCTTACTGCGTGAACTGGATATATTGCCGCGCGCAGTGAACTTCATTACAGGCCCCTCTCGTACCGCAGATATCGAACAAACTTTAGAGATAGGTGCCCATGGACCACGACGTATGCATGTATTGTTGCTCGCCGGTGAATAATTTGTCATGAAAGCTGATACCAAAGCCGATCTGAGCGTCATTAAAGTATTGTCGTTTGATCTTGACGATACGTTCTGGGATTGCGCGCCAGCTATTGATAATGCCGAGCGTGCTTTATACGCATGGTTCGAGCAAGTTACGCCAAAGATTGCATCAGCGCATAGTCCTGCATCGTTGGAGCAGTTTCGGGCGGAAGTGCGAGTTCGGCATGTTGCACTTCAAGGTTGTGTTACTGCAATGCGCCGACAGGGCCTTAAAGAATTACTGGTGCACTATGACTACCCTGAAGAATGGGTTGATGAGGCATTCGATGTGTTCTATCGAGCGCGCAGCGAGGTGCAACTGTACCCATTGGTTCATGATTTGTTGCAAATGACGAAGGAGCGTTTTCAGGTGGCTGCCATCACTAACGGTAATGCAAGCCTTGAGCAGATTGGCATATCTGGGTATTTTGATAAAGTATATGCGGCTGATCTGGAATTAAAAGCCAAGCCACATAGCGATATGTTCGATCGTTGTTGTTCGCATTTCGGCGTTAGTGCTCATCAGGTGCTACACATCGGAGACAATGCGGTAACCGATGTCCAGGGAGGATTGCAAGCCGGAATGCAAACATTGTGGTTCAATCAGGCAGGTGAGCCTTGGCCACATACCCCCCCAGGACCCCATTTTGAAGCTCGCAATATTGATGAACTTCTCAAATTATTGTCGAATGGGTAGGGTTAAGAACATTTTCTGCTCCGCGATACCAAACGTCACAGTAGTTTTGTAGAATTCTTGACTTTAAACCCAGTGAATCGGCGTAAAATGGTGAGTAGTCCTGAAGCGGGAGTGAGAATTTCCAATTCAGCGACGTATGACTTCTGTTAGCTTGTTTTTCGGATCCCAAACGATGAGTCGAACCTTCTACGTCAACGGTGAATTTGTTGCCGAAGAGAATGCCACCATATCTGTACTCGACAGAGGCTTTTTGTTCGCCGATGCAGTGTACGAGGTCTCTACCGTGCTCGACGGTAAACTGATTGATAATAAAGCCCACCTGAAAAGACTGGCTAGATCATTGTCAGAGCTGTCAATGGCGCCGCCGTGCTCTGACGAAAAAATTCTTGAAGCGCAGCTTAAACTACTTGACCTGAATTCAGTGTCAGAGGGCTTGCTTTACCTCCAGGTTTCGCGTGGAGTGGCCGATCGCGACTTTGCCTACCCTAAGGACGCACGTTCGTCTTTAGTGATGTTCACTCAGGAAAAAAATCTGATTAATTCGCCTTTGGCAGAAACTGGAATGCATGTCATCTCTATTCCTGATTTGCGATGGAAGCGGCGAGACATCAAAACCGTTGGCTTACTTGCGCCTAGTATGGGCAAACAAGCCGCTGTGGACGCTGGTGTACACGATGCTTGGATGGTTGAGGACGGCTTGGTTACTGAGGGTACCTCCAATAATGCATACATCGTTACAGCAGACAAAAAAATTCAGACCCGCCATTTGGGTACCGAAATACTCAGTGGTATAACCCGGCAAGCCGTGTTGAGTTTTGCGCGCAAGGCGGGTTACACAGTTTTAGAGGAACCTTTCACTATTGAGCAGGCCAAACAGGCACAAGAGGCGTTCATTACCAGTGCTTCAACGTTTGTTATGCCGGTCGTTAACATTGATGGTGTGGCGCTGGGTGATGGTAACCCGGGCCCTGTATCCAAAGAATTGCGAAAGACCTACATCGAAATGGCTCTGGCACACCAGGATTTGTAATACTTCTTTTGAGTTGTACCCACCAGGAATCGGATATCGAGGCGGTTAGGGATGACGTTGCTTAAGCTTTTACAGCTGAACTTTGCGGGCAAAAAATTGACGTGCATTGCTGCCTGCCTGCTTATCGCAGCCTGTAGCTCAGGCGGCGGTGACTCTGGCGTGGTATCTTCAGATGCTGACACCGGCTCTGACACCGGCTCTGACACCGGCTCTGACACCGGCTCTGGCTCCGGCACCGGCTCTGGCTCTGACACCGGTACTGGTAGCAACGACAACGATTCGTCGACGGATCCCATGATTCCGGTAGGCGACTCAACGCCGAATTCAACGGCCACTCAAGGTCAATTTGAGGACAGTGGTAACGAAGCGCGTCTAGGTTTCTCCATCGCAGAAGATTCGGCGCTCACTGGTGCTTTTGCAAGCCCGAGCTCAGAGCAAGCGCGTGCCGATTCGCCTACGAATGCTGGGCCAGACGTAAACTTCAACCAATTCACCATTTTATCGCCGCCAACGTTTGGTTTTTTACAGATAAATCCGGACGGCACGGCATTTAGCTACGAGCCAAACGTTAATTACACAGGTGTTGATGTTTTCTCCTATGAAACGTCAGCTGGGCGTGAGGTGGTGGTTAATATCAACATTTCTCCAGTACCTGACGCACCTGTGTTCAGTCGAGATATTACGCCCATAGCGAATCAGGGTAGACGGTACCAAGTGCAGCTTCAAGGTTTTGACGCCGATGGAGACTCTCTAACATTCACAGCTGAAAATTTACCAGACTGGCTGGTGCTTGATGGTGCTAGTGGCATATTGACAGGTGTTCCCGGACAAGCCGACGTGGGTAGTGTTGAAGGTATCCGTTTGTCAGTCGTAGACAGTACTGGTCTTAGCGATGTTATCGAAGAACTTGAACTTGAAGTTGTCGATATTAACGACGTGCCAATACTAAACCTCACTCAGGCGCCACGTGAATTGTTTGGACGTCAACTGACTAATTTCAATGTGTTTCCACGCGATATCGAAAACGATTCTGTTGAAGTGTCGGTTGAGCCTAATGAGCTTCTGAGAACCACAGTTAACGGCAGTCAGATAAATATCGAAGTTGCCGATGTCGAGAATGCACAGACCACTACCCTCACGATTGTTGCCCGAGATGATCGTGGCGCGGTTACCCGGGAGTCGATTTCCATCGCTCTTTTCCCGCGCACCGAATCCAACAAAGGGACAACATTGTTAGGCCATAAACAAGGGCGTGGTGTGCATATCGTCATTCTTGGGGACGGGTACTCCAGTGACGAGTTGCCTACTTATCGACAGCATGTGGATTCGGTGCTTGATAATATTCAATCCGATTCAGGGATTGCAGAGCATGTCGGTGCTCTCAATATCCATATGATAGAGGTGGTGTCCCAGCAGTCGGGTGCAGACGATAGTGACAGCGATGACCGAGTGACTACCGCTTTTGATAGCGCCTATAACTGTCGTGCAATTCCTCGACTGATTTGCGCAGATATTTTGAAGCTGTTCGAGGCATCTCTCGCTGAATATCCCGACGTAGATCAGATCATTTTATTAGTAAACGACAGTCGCTACGGTGGCAGCGGTAACAGCGGCGGCCGCGTTGCCATTACGTCAGCGTTCTTTCCCGAAATTGCATTGCATGAAATGGGGCATAGCCTTGCCGATCTAGCTGATGAATACGTTGATCCACTGATTCTTGATGTCAGCGGTGTCTTGCCTTTTGAGGAAGGGCGGTTTAAGAATGTGTCCAACTTGTCTGATCCGACACAGGTGCCTTGGGCTCACTGGCTTGATTTCCAAAGCTCTCTGCCGCCGAGCGCAGGCGGTTTAGGTGTGGGTGTCTTCGAGGGCGGGTATTACCGCTCAACAGGGGTTTATCGCTCATCGGTGAGCAACCGTATGCGTGACTACAATTCCGATTTCGGTCCGGTTAATACAGAGCAATGGATACTGCGCTTATACACGCTAACTGAGGGCATTCGGTCGCTGTCCCCGGAAGAACTAGTACTTGATGCCGTTGCAGGTGACGTTCTGCCTTTCAATGTTGAGCCGATATTTGGCGATGCCGTTCAAAGGATCGTCTGGACGCTGAACGGTCAGACATTGAATTTTCAAGACGACGCCGTGAATGTGGGTACCTTGTCCGTGGTTGCGACTGACAATTTGCATTCTCTCAATTTGGCGTTGCCACCCGGTCAGCATCGACTCTCAGTGACTATCAGCGATGTGAGTGGTCGAATTCAAATACCGCTGCCGCACGCCGGAATATTCACAAGGCAATGGGATATCAACGCGCTATGAAGCGACTTGCACTTATTTTTTGGGCAGTGATAGCATTTTCTAGTTACTCAACATTCGCTAACGATGGGCAGCCAAGCGAACAGCGGGTGTTGCTCAGTTTCGATAACTCGGGGCACCATGTGCGCCAAATAATTCATAGTGAAGCGCAAGTCTTACAGGCAGAGCCCACGCCTTTACTTGAAACAGAGCTTAACTATTTACAGGCGGCCGTTGCTGATCTGGTTCCCGGGCAGGCTATGCTTTTGTGGCAGGATGATGAAGGGGGCTGGTATCCGAGGTCACAGGTTCCTGATCCTCGCGTCTCTCATGCGCCTGCACACATTTTTGGTGCGGAGAATTCACAAGTGGGTGATGTATCTGGTGCGTGGCTGGTTTCAGGGTCGGGCAGAGCGAGTAGGTTAATTATCTTACTGCCACGCAACACGGCACTTGGACTCGCTTTTGAACAATGGGATGTTGCTTTGAATTAAAACGGCCTGAGAGTGAGATATATTGCGGTGTTTTTACCGCTATTCAATTTAAGTTGTTTTTGTTGGCATTTTTAAGCAAGTTTGATGTTAAAACAACCGAAAACCGTTGGAGTGTCACATTGTCTACGATTCGGTGTAAGGCAATTACGGTAACATACCGCTCTAGCAGACTTGCTTCGACTCGCAGGGACGACGGTAGCCAATAAAAAGTATGCATATAGCACCTGACAAATATAAGGCTGAGGACGCGGATTCCGATTTCGATTTTTTGAAGTCAGACGAGCCACGTGCAGACCAATCATCTGACTCTGATGAAGAGAGTGCTCGAAGCAGTGGCACTCGAAGAACACGCTCGACCAAAGCAAAGTCAGCAGACAGGCCATTCCCCAAAATAAGGAAGCCGGTACCGGTTACAGAATCTGGGGCAATTCGTGCTCCAAAAGCCGGTGATCCAGTGGCTCCACCCCCTCCGCTAACAGATGGGATAAAGCCAAGCTCGAATGTCACAACCCCAAGCCACGTGCGAAGGGATCCCGTTGATTTTGAGAAGATCGATCTAGGCCTGGACGAGGATGATTGGCCCAGTAGCGATCAATGGGCGGATCGGGCAGGTCGCCCCATGCCCAATCTTCATGAAGAAGACCGGCAAAGCCCCTTGCGCAAATTTGGCTATTCTTTGGGTGTTGTGCTCATGATCGCTGGTGTAGGCACAGCGCTATACAGGGTTCCGGTGGTAAAGCAATGGTTTGGAAGCGTGTCTCCGGTCAGTTTGCCCAGTAGTGCGGCAGATGTGCCATTCGAGCCAATTCCCCTAGATCCAATACTCGAGGAGTCAGTTGCAGACTCCCTGTTCCAGCGTTATCAAACGGAGTTGGAGGCCTTCGAAACAATGCTGGCTCGTCAGGAATTCGATGAGGCGTCATTGCGTCTACAGAGCATGGACAGAACCCTCTACGGGTACGGAAAACCAGAGTTTGATCTGATAGCACAACAAATTGCCAAGGGCCCAGCTTCACCTGAAGAGCTCGCTGCACAAGCAGCGGAACTTGCCGCAGTAGAGCAAGCAGCAGCCGATCAAGCTGCATTTGATCAGGCAGCAGAAGAGCGAAGCGCGGCAGAACTGGCAGCGTTAGAACAAGCCGCAGCAGAACAGGCGGCGCTAGAGCAGCAGGCAGCAGCAGAGCGAGCTGCAGCAGAACAAGCCGCGTTAGAGCAACAGGCAGCAGCAGAGCGAGCTGCAGCAGAACAAGCCGCGTTAGAGCAGCAGGCAGCAGCAGAGCGAGCTGCAGCAGAACAAGCCGCGTCAGAGCAGCAGGCCGCAGCAGAGCTAGCTGCAGCAGAACAGGCAGCATTCGAACAGGAAGCAGCCGCGGAACTAGCCAGAATTGAGCAGGTGGCTTTAGAAAAGCAAGAGGCAGCTTCCGCTGAGCAACGCAGGTTGGACCGTATTTCTCAGGATCGTGCTCGTGAGGAGCAGTTGGAGGTCGCCCGTAGACAGCGACTTGAACAGGAGCAACGTTTGCAGCAATCAGCCCAACAAGCAGCGGCTGCCGCGGCATATCAGCCAAGCGAATTGCCAGCTGCAGCGCAGACACTGCCAGAGCAATCGCAGACAGTGCAAAACATTGCTGCGGCTCAACGAGCAGCGGCTCGTGAGCAACGCCTTGATGAAGCAAGAGAGAGAGATGATTCAAGCATCAGCCAACCATCGCTCGCAGTATCACCCGCAGTATCACCCGCAGTAATACCTGAAGCATCACCTGCAGATACGGTTGTGGCGCGGGTGGAAATCCCTGGCGTACCCGTTGTAGAAAGGTCTGTTTCGCCAAGGTCCATTTCTGACGTTGAGTTGCAGCAAGTTTACAGTTCGTTTACTCAGCTGGTCGGGCTCATAGAAAGACGTGACATCAGCGCAATGATTGATTCAACTCAAATGTCTGGGCTTCGAGTTCAGCAGTTCTTACAGTTATTTGAAAATAACGTGAGTATTGAAGCTAAGCTGCGAAATGTTTCTACATTGGATGCTTCTGGGGAAATCCAGGGCATATTGCAGGTCACTCGTCTGGTGCGCGCTGATGGCTCGGTCACTGGTCCTCCGTTCAATTTATCATCGGTGCAACTTTCCGCTGTGAGGGAAGGTAACGGTTGGTCGGCGATTCGCTGGTAGATCAAAGAGTAAATTTCATGAAGTTACAAGTTCTAAGACATTGGGTGGCATACTCAGTTTCTTTGTGTCAGGTCCTGCTGTCCTGTTCGGTATTCCTATCTGTACCTGTTTACTCTCAAACACTAGATACAGAACCTCCTGAGGTTGGTCTCGATGGTGTTGGTGAAGCCCGTAAAGGTGATTCGCAAGTATTCACAGTATCGGCTACTGACGATAGTGAGATTTCTGACCTTACGGTGTTTTTCCGGCAAGGCACAACAGGTGAATTTGAAAGCGCTCAGATGATGCGCATAGGTAACACCGACCTTTTTACTTACACATTAAGAGCCGAGTCGATAGCCCCCAGTACCGATGTCATTCAATATTATTTTGATGCACGAGACGCCGCTGGAAATCGAACCTTGCAAGGTTTCTCCTTTGATCCATTGGAGCGAACGCTTATAGATGGTGGTTCAATTCAGGCCGAAAGCAGCCCACCCTCTAGCTCGCAGAGCGACAAGTCAACCTCGGTGCTCGGTTCCTTGAGTACCACCCAAAAAGTGGTATACGGAGCGGTGGCGCTCGTGGTGGTAGGCGCTTTGATAGCGGTTGCTTCCTCTTCAGGTGGTGTTTCAGGGGGTGCGGGCAATAACCCCGGTGATGAGTTCACTCCAGTCACCATTGTTAGTGATCCTTTGGTGCCAGGTTTATGAATTTTCTATCTCGAAAAGCGCTCTGCAAGGCGCGAAATCCGCGCACAAGATTTCAGGGTCTAGCAGGAATAGCCTTAGCGGCGCTTGCTTTAAGTGCCTGTGATTCTGGCGTTAACTCAGGGCAAATTGATGTCCTAGACGGGAATGCGGGTGTGGCCTTCACAGCGCCATTGTCCATGCTGAGTTCTCGTAACATAGCCAGCTCCAACTTGTTTCTACGCATTGTCATCGATGGAAATTCCATTGGATCTGTGTCTACCGATATTCAGGCAGATAGCAACGGCGAGTATATCTTTTCAACAAGTTTGCCTTCTAACACCCAATTGAGTGTTTCATTGGCCTGGATAGAATTGATTAATGGCGAAGAGCTGTTGTTAGCCACTTCCGAAAAACCCCTGTTTGTTGGATCTGCCGACAGCCCTGCGCAGCTGAGTTTCTTGGAGGAGGAGTACAACACATCAATAGATCTTGATCAGGACGGTACATCCAACCTTACCGAGCGCCTTACCGGCGCCGGAACAGGTTTTAATAACCCCGACGATCCTGTTGAGCGTCCAGTACTTGTCGATCTCAACGTTGAATTTAATTTACCTGAGTTGCTTGAAACTGCTTCGGATGATGTTCGCAACAGGATTGTTGCGTTCGGTTTAGTCAATGGCGCAGTCATTAACTTAACGCGTAACGGGGATGTTTGGAACGGCATTACGCAAGTGTTTAACAACACAGAACCGTTAGTCAGAGTGCAATTTTTCGCAAGCTCTGAAAGAAATATTCTGCTAGCTGACCGCTCACGCAATTTTGAAATTGGCAACGGCGGCACCTTCGTGTTTGAGGCTGAAGATTACCTAGAAGAAGAGCTGGATGCCCTGAACAACGATAGTGATGAGTTTAATAACGCTGAAGAGATAGTCAACGAAACTGACCCAGCAGACGAGTTATCCCCTGATTTTGATGGAGATGGACTGTCGTTTGAAGCAGACAATTGTTCAATGGTGTCTAACCCTGATCAGGAAGACATAGATGGCGATGGCATCGGTGATGTGTGTGACCCAATCAACGACAACGATACTGACGGCGATGGATTTGACAATGATGTTGATAACTGTCCGACTGTAGATAATCCTGGTCAGGAAGACATTGATGGAGATGGCGCTGGTGATGCGTGCGATAACTTCAATAACAACGATACCGATGGAGACGGCATTAATAATGTCGTTGACAACTGTCCAGATAATGCTAATTCCGATCAGTCAGATTTAGATAATGATGGCGTGGGTGATGTATGTGATGCCACACCTAATGGGAATCCGATAGAGCCAACGCCGGAGCCGACACCAGAGCCAACGCCGGAGCCAACGCCAGAGCCAACGCCAGAGCCAACGCCAGAGCCAACGCCAGAGCCAACGCCAGAGCCAACGCCAGAGCCAACGCC
>JALZWO010000092.1 GCA_023300375.1 Granulosicoccus sp.
CTGATGGCCGTTGGTGGCGCCGCATACCTAGTTTCAAAGGCCATCAAAGAGGCGCGAGTGGTTGCATTTGAAGACCTAGGCATGGAAGCCATTCGCGAATTTGTTGTCACCGATATGCCGGTGACGGTGGCTGTCGATTCCGCTGGGGAGTCAGTGCACAAGACAGGCCCCGCGCTTTGGAAAGGTAAGCTCGCCAGTGGCGAAATCAAACCCATATATTTTAAATAGAGAGGCAATGTCAATCATGGTTGAATGGGGAAAACTGCGCCAGCTAGCAACAAAGGGACTGCTAGTTGCGACCCTCTTGCTACTCAGTGCCTGCGCTGCATCGGATGCTGGTGACTCGCAAGGTGGCACTTTCAATGCAAACACGGCGGAACGTATTCCCGCCTGCAAAAGCACTGATCAACTTATTGCCAGTAGTCAGCAATGTTTACAAGATGATGCTGCCTGCTATCAGATCAGTAGCGGACAATGGTGCACCGGCGAACGTGGCAGTAGCTGCCCTACTGGTTCCTCAGCGATACCAGCCGATGCCACATGCCCAAGTGGTTCGCGCTGTTTTCGAATAAGTGAGTCGCTGCACTGCCAAATTTGAAGAACGACCCGCCCCTACCCAGACGGTAGTCAAACGGCAAAGCCGTTTAGGCCGTGTGAACGGTGTGAAGTAATTCAGTAATTGAGTAGTAATTTTTAGGCGGATCAGGTAAATCGCTATCGCGCGAGGTGTAACAGGTCGATAACCTGTGCGTCGATAGCTTTTCCTAGTCCGTTCCGTTCATGCGCAATGCTCTGACAGCTACGGCTGTTCACTCAACTCACCCGCAACATTCAGGCGTCGTTGACCTGAGAGGACGCCTGCGCGCGTGTCACGTGGACGAAAGGGCAGCATGGTTTAGTCTTCAGGAACATCTTGAGCTAGCACTTCAGCAGCATGCTCACGAGTTGCATTTCGATGAAGAGCCAAGCTGTATTAGGTATCGAATCCGCTCGACATTTACCACCACAGAGCATCGACTACCGTTGGACGATTCGCTAAGCAAAGCATTAGTTCTACTGGCTAATCAATTGTGGCCAGAAGAGGCCGGTGAATTATCACATCGGGCATGGTTCTTAATCAAGACAGCCAAACAAGATTTGCTTTTTCAAAGTGACCACATCAAGACCTCTGGAGGCACAGCGATAACGCTAAGACCTTTGCACGATATCAAGAACCCATTGCCACAGCTGGAACACATTTTTTCATTACCAGGCCATGCACTTACTGTGCGTGAGAACGTTCGACAGACCAAAGGCCTGATTCTATTGGCCGACACAGATCGCACACGCAGAGTGCGCACGGCACGCGCAATCGCACAGTGTCTGACAGCTCCTGATCAACGCATCTTGCTTGCTGAAACAAACTACCATCCTCTGGTGCCAGGGGTTACGCAAATTGCCTTACCTATACACGCCAGCAAAAAACAAAAACTGGCGTGGCGACAGGCTTGCGATATGTCTTACGATGTCATGATTGCATTGGAGAGTGATCATGATGTTGCACAACTCAACCAACACGCTCATCAAAAAAACCTGGTAATACAAGGTGTTTGCACTGACACACCAAGCCTGGCGCTCACGCAACTTATTGCCAATGGCGCGCGGCCAGAATCTCTTGCTCGTAGCCTCAAGATCATACTGACTCAGCATTGCATTGCGCTTGCCTGCGAGGATTGCAAATGCCCCACGAATCCCGACGAGCGCCTTGAACGCTTGATGAATCAGCACAGCCCCCTCAAATCAGGCGCCATTGGCGACTGGTTAGCGGATAGATTGTCAGACAACTTCGTTCAAACACTGGGCTGTGCAAGTTGCCACGACACCGGTGTGGGCGCTGTCACTACCCTAGTGGACAGTATCAAAATAACCGTTGACATACAGGAGGCGCTATTTGATGGTGATGTGCGTTTTGCAACTAACGCGCTAGATCAACAAGCTCGCGTTGAAAAACAGATTATTGCACTAGCACGTAATGGAACAATCAGCTTTTTACACGCAGTGCATCATCTTGAGCTGCGAAAAGCTCACGTAGCCATACCGTGATTCCACACGGCTCCGACTGCGCCAGAGGTTTTAAGTAGGATCAAGCACCACTCCGCTCAACGTGTCTCTCCAACTAGCCCATAAAACGCAAAAAGGCCCGGATCCATTTATCTATGGATCCGGGCCTTTGTTACTCGCTTAACGTCTAGTGAGAGCGCAAATTAGCCGTTAATTGCGATCACTTCCGCTGGGCTGTTTCCTGCTTTTAACAGATCGTCAAAGTATTTGATAGTCTTTACCAAACCTTCTTCAAGCTTCACCTGCGGCTCCCAACCAAATGTCGATTTGGCAAGCGAGATGTCAGGCTTACGCTGAGTAGGATCATCACTAGGCAGATCAAGAAATTCCAGCTTGGATTTAGAATTGGTTAGCTTGATAACCTGCTCGGCTAGTTGACGAATAGTGAATTCATCAGGGTTACCAATGTTAACTGGACCAGTGAATGAATCGTCTGTACCCATGATGCGCACGAAAGCTTCAATCAGATCGAGGCAATAGCAGAATGAACGAGTTTGCTGACCTTCCCCATAAATGGTGATGGGTTCGTTTGACAAAGCCTGAACGATGAAGTTTGAAACCACACGTCCATCGTTTGGATGCATACGAGGACCGTAGGTGTTGAAAATTCGTCCTACTTTGATTCGCAGGTCATGCTGACGGCGATAATCGAAAAACAACGTTTCAGCGCAACGCTTACCTTCGTCGTAACAAGATCGAAAACCGATAGGATTGACATGGCCCCAGTAGTCTTCTTTTTGAGGATGAACCTTAGGGTCGCCATAAACTTCACTAGTGGAAGCCTGAAAGATCTTGGCTCCGGTTCGCTTGGCCAAACCCAGCATGTTGATAGCACCGTGCACACTAGTTTTGGTGGTTTGTACTGGATCGTGCTGGTAGTGAATTGGCGATGCTGGGCAGGCAAGATTATAGATTTCGTCTACTTCAAGGTATAGAGGAAAAGTGACATCGTGACGCATTAACTCGAAAGCAGGGTTATCCATCAAATGCTGGACGTTCTGCTTGTTGCCTGTAAAGTAGTTATCCATGCAGATAACTTCTGAACCATCGTTCAGTAGACGCTCGCATAAGTGGGAACCGAGAAAACCTGCACCACCGGTTACTAGCACGCGCTTACGCGTGAGAGAAGATTTGTCTTGACTCATAATTTTACCGATCTAATTCCTAAGATTGTTTATTCATTGCCCAAGCTGCGTGTGAAGATTCAAAGCAACCGGCTTTATGGCAGTACTGACAACCTCTGCCGAACGGTCTCACAGTATAGCGCTTCGACTTTCCGTCGTACCTTACATCGGCAACGATCAGCCAAATATAAGGGGTAACTTACATCAACTCTCACTAATTAAGACTATTTAAATATTTATTACTGCACTCCATGCATAATCGTGGCCAAAATTGAAAGTCAATTAAATGACGTCTTGCGTCACTTGCGACATCTCGTCATTTATGTACGTCGGCATATGAACATAGGGTATTGCCAAAAACAGTCTTCAGTACTTATGGTTGCCGCTTGTCAGTGCTTGCGAATATTTCCAGTAAACCGCAGACCTTGTCCTGATGCCCCTCACGAGCATCTGTAACAACCAAGGCGCGGATTTTGTACTTACGCATCAGCAGCTCTGCATCCGAGACCATGGCATTAGCCGAAATGGTCACTGGCACAGGTGTCATGAACTCACGAACCTCTTTATTCATCATCATCGGATCCATGATCAATGCACGACGTAAATCACCGTCGGTGATTATCCCCAGCAATCGATTGTCCACAACAATGATGGCTAAACCAAACCGTCCGGAGGTCATACAAAAAACAGCTTCTCGAACGGTTTCGTATGGGCTAATAATAGGTAAATTTTCGCTGACCATGACATCGCCTACGCGCGAGAGCAAACGACGCCCGAGCATCCCGCCAGGATGAAATTGGGCAAAATCTGCTGGTTTGAAATCCCTCGCCTTTGTCAGACAAACTGCAATAGCGTCGCCCAATGCGGTAGCCGCAATAGAAGTCGTAGTTGGCGCAAGACTATCTGTGCACAACTGTAGATCGATCTCGCTACGTAGCTCTACATCTGCGCGGCAGCCGATGGGGGAGTTCGCCCGACCGACCACAGCAATCACACGATTCCCAAAATACTCCAGAGAAGGCATGAGTTTAAGCACTTCTTCAGTTTCACCGCTTTGCGAGATCAATAAAATGACGTCGTCGGTGGTAATCATGCTGAGATCACCGTGCAGCGCCTCGCCAGGATGCACATAGAAACTTGGCGTACCGGTAGCCGCAAGCGTTGCTGCAATTTTTCTACCGACAATGGCCGACTTGCCCATGCCCGACACAATGATCCTTCCTTTGCATTGAAGTATCAGCGCCACAGCTTCATCGAATTGTTCATCAAGCGAGGCGGCTAGCGTTGCCAGGGCCGCACCTTGCGTGGTTAAAGATTCGATAGCGGTTGGAATAAAGCTAGAAGAACTATCTTGAGTTTGCGCATTGCGCTGGGCCAGACTCATGTGTTGGACAATCCGTAATGTGATGCTCTGTTAGCAATGCCAATGCGAGATCTATACCAGCAACACAATTAACTCTACATAGCGGCGGTTAGCTGCCAGAAATAGCCGCAAATTGCTGGTTAACCTGATCTAACGCTGTGGTGTTATCGCTAGCTAAACACGTCACATGGCCCATTTTTCGACCAGGCCTTGGCGCCATTTTTCCGTAGAGATGCAGGTGGCAGCCAGAACTGCCAAACAATCGATCTAAGCCAGGTGATTTTTTGTCCCACAAATCGCCCAACAGATTGACCATTGCAACCGGTGAAAGCAAATCAGTTGCGCCCAATGCCAGCCCGCACATCACTCGAATTTGCTGCTCGAATTGACTGCATAACGTTGCATCTAACGTGTAATGACCACTGTTATGTGGCCGAGGCGCCATCTCGTTGAAATACAGGGTTCCATCAACGCCTATAAAAAACTCAACGGCCAACACACCCACATGTTCAATGGCATGCGCCAGAGATTCTGCCTGCTCTGCTGCCATGGCCGTAATTGCCGCAGGCTGCATAGAGGGCACAACAGAGGTGAACAACACGCCCTCACGATGCACGTTTTGTGCGACCGGGAATACGGCGATTTCACCATCAAAGCTACGCGCAAGCACAACAGAAATTTCCGCAGCTAGCTCTATCCGCTGTTCCAACACACACGATACAGCGCCACATTCATTAAATGCCTGTTCAAGTTCGTCACGAGTGTTGCAGGCACGTTGGCCCTTACCGTCGTATCCAAGTCTTGATGTTTTCAAAATAGCCGGAAATGTAAACTCTGAATCTAGGTTTGCAATGTCTTCTAGATCAGCAATAGATGCATGCGGGACCGGCAATAGCCCACTACTCATCGCTTTTTGTTTCTCAAGCAGGCGATCTTGCGCCAATTCAACACTGGCAGGCCCGGGCGCAAGTTGCGACATAGACTGGAGCAATTGTAGACTTTCGGCGGGTACATTTTCAAATTCGATAGTCACTGCATCGCAAGCCTCGCCCAGTTGGCTAAGCGCTTTGGCATCGTCGTAATTTGCTACCAAAGCCACACTGGCTAATTGCATAGCGGGCGCCTTCTCGTCTGGGTCTAGCACCCAAACCTCGTAACCTAACTGACGCGCTTTAACAACGAAGTATCGGCCAAGCTGACCACCACCAACTACACCAAGGGTGGCACCTGGGGCCAAGGACATCATAATGTCATAGCTCGAGCATGTTCAGTTTGCGCGCTGCGCCACTCAACCAGGCGCTCGTGCAGCTTGTTATCGTGCTGTGCCAACAGGCTCACGGCAAATAGTGCTGCGTTGGCAGCCCCTGCCTCACCAATGGCGAATGTGGCCACCGGAATGCCTTTGGGCATTTGCACAATGCTGTACAGCGAGTCTTGGCCACTTAAATGGCGTGTGGGCATAGGCACGCCCAATACTGGCACAGTGGTTTTAGCCGCGAGCATACCGGGCAGATGTGCTGCTCCCCCAGCGCCAGCAATAATGCACTGCAAGCCTTGCTGTTTTGCATTTTGCGCATAACTGAACATGTCATCAGGCATACGATGAGCAGACACCACACGGCACTCGTGGGCAACGTCGAACTCTTCGAGTATCGCCGCCGCTAATTTCATCACTGGCCAGTCACTATTACTGCCCATGACAATACCGATTTGGACTTCACTCATGGATAACTCTACAGATAGTGCGGGATGGCATAGTATACTCAATACACCGCACAGCTACCACGCAATCGCACGTCATGACGAGCCCCACATCGCAGCATAAAACGTATGCATCTGACGACCCTGAGGCTCTGCATACCAGCAGTATAAAATCTCTGGAACTGCATTATCAGGGCAAGGTACGTGATCTGTACGCTATTGATGATCAACATTGGCTAATGATAGCCACCGACCGAGTATCGGCATTCGATGTCATCCTGCCCAATGTCATACCCGGCAAAGGCAAATTGCTGACACAACTCGCGCTTTTCTGGTTCAACCAAGTGCGTGCGCTCATCCCTAATCATCTGGCGTCAATGTCGCTTGAAGAAATTCTTCCAGATCCTGTCGAGCGTGCTCAGGCGCAAGGCCGAAGCATGATTATCCAACGACTTAAGCCCTTGCCGGTTGAAGCCGTGGTCAGAGGTTACTTGATCGGCTCAGGTTGGAAAGACTATCAGGCGAACGGCGCCGTGTGTGGCGTGAAACTTCCCAGCGACTTGCAACAGGCCAGCAAACTTGCATCACCTATCTTCACCCCAGCAACCAAAGCCGAATTAGGCGACCACGACGAAAACATCAGCTTCGAAACGATGCAAAGCATTGTGGGCAATGAGTTGGCAGATGACATTCGTAGGGTCAGCATGGCACTGTATCGACACGCTGCAAGCTACACCCAACCCAGAGGCATCATTACTGCTGATACAAAATTCGAGTTTGGCTTGAACTCTCAGGGCAATTTGGTGCTGATGGACGAAATCCTCACACCCGATTCTTCACGGTATTGGGAAGCTTCTACCTGGCAGCCAGGTTGCAGCCCACAGAGTTTTGACAAACAGTTTGTTCGCGATTGGCTAGAGACTCTGGACTGGGACAAAACATCGCCCGGCCCCGAGCTTCCGCAAGAGGTTATCGACAAAACAGTATCTAAATACCGCGAAGCCGTTGAACGGCTGACTGCTTGAAAATGACTTTTACTTCGCGGTACGTCTATTTCGCGGGAACTACGCGACAGTGACTTTGTCATCAAGATAAACATCTTGAATAGCATTAAGCAGCTTCACACCTTCTTTCATATCTTTTTGGAAGGCTTTTCTGCCTGAGATAAGCCCCATGCCGCCAGCTCGCTTGTTGATAACAGCGGTGCGGATGGCTTGTTGCAGATCATTTTCACCTGAACCACCGCCAGAGTTAATCAATCCTGCACGTCCCATATAACAGTTAGCAACCTGATAGCGCACAAGATCAACCGGATGATCTGTAGTGAGCTCTGAGTAGACCTTAGGATGTGTGTTACCAAAACCGACCGCGTTATAGCCGCCGTTATTCTCAGCTTGTTTTTGTTTAACGATATCAGCTTGAATGGTACTGGCTAAATGGTTTGCCTGACCGGTAAGGTCTGCAGAGACGTGATAGTCGGTGCCGTCTTTTTTAAATTCAGGATTACGTAAGTAGGCCCACAATACCGTCACAAGACCTAATTGATGCGCGCGGTAGAAAGCTTCAGAGATTTCCTGAATCTGCCTGCGAGAATCTGGCGAACCATAATAAATGGTGGCGCCAACCGCTAGCGCTCCAAGGTCAAATGATTGCTCAACCTGTGCAAACAACGTTTGCTCATACATGGCAGGCAGTGTGAGAGTTTCGTTGTGGTTAAGCTTAACCATAAAAGGAATGCGGTGCGCGTATTGGCGCGACACACTACCCAGCACGCCCAACGTTGAGGCAACACAGTTACAACCGCCTTCAATCGCTAGCTCAACAATATTGGCAGGATCAAAATAGATAGGATTGGGGGCGAAAGAGGCACCCGCTGAATGCTCAATACCTTGATCAACCGGCAGCATAGACATGTAGCCAGTGCCACCCAAGCGGCCAGAGTTGAACAACTGTTGCATCGAACGCATGGTGCCTGCACCACGATCACTGCTACCAATGACACGACTAACGTAATCGGGGCCAGGTAGATGCACCATCTCCTTTGGTAAGCCCTTACAAGTATGGTCGAGCAGGTATTCGGCTTCATCGCCTAGTGCCGTGATCGTATCTGACATTGTTTATTCGTCCTAGTTAACAGGCAAGCTTGCGCCACCTGTGTAATTACGCAAAAGAGAAGTTACTGATTTCTCGCCTTGAGCATGCTGACTGCAGGCAATTCCTTACCTTCCAGAAATTCCAAGAATGCCCCACCACCCGTTGATATGTAGGAGACCCTACCCTCGATACCGTATTTGTCCACTGCTGCCAGAGTGTCCCCACCGCCAGCTATCGAAAACGCATCCGACTCAGCAATAGCTTCTGACAATACGCGCGTACCATGGCCAAATACATCAAGCTCAAACACCCCAACCGGGCCATTCCAGACAATAGTTCCAGCCTTTTTAATTAACTCGGCGTAATGAGCAGCAGTTTCAGGGCCAATATCCAAGATGCGATCCTCACTTTGCACTTCAGACGTGTGACGTATATTGACTTCTACTGATTCAGACACCTCGGGTGCACATACTACATCAACTGGCACCGGTATTGATGCGCCACGTGCTTCAGCTCTTTTCATTAAGGAACTGGCCACATCGACGAGATCAGGCTCATAGAGCGATTGCCCCACATCATGCCCTGCCGCGGCGATAAAGTTGTTGGCTATACCGCCACCCACTATTAATTGATCCACCTTGGATGCCAGAGACTCGAGCACCGTCAGCTTTGTTGACACTTTGGAGCCACCAACAATGGCTAACAAGGGCCGCCTGGGTTTATCCAAAGCCGCAGACAAGGCATCCAACTCAGCTGCCAGCAGCGGGCCAGCACAAGCGATGGGGGCATGCATACCCACACTGTGGGTAGAAGCTTGCGCTCGATGAGCGGTGCCAAAAGCATCCATAGCGTAGATGTCGCACAGCGCTGCGTAGCGCTTTCCCAAATTGGCGTCATCAGCTTTTTCACCCACATTAAAGCGTACATTTTCTAGCAACACGACCTCACCGTCAGCGATTTCAGGTGCGGTATCGAGATAATCAGTGATCAATCTAACCGGTTTGCCTAGCAATTCTGACAAGCGAGCTGCCACTGGGGCTAATGAGGACTTAGCCTCTGGCTGCCCCTCCACCGGACGACCAAGATGCGACATCAACATGACCTTCGCACCCGCTTCCATGGCGTACTGCACGGTGGGGATAGAGGCACGGATTCGCTTATCAGAACTGACTTCTCCGTCTTTCAATGGCACATTAAGATCCTGACGGATCAAAACGCGCTGACCAGCCAAAGGCTGCTCTTTCAGTAATTTCATCATTCAAAAATCCTTCTTACAAGGCTTTTACCTGGTGTCGTATAAGACACCAGGCTTGACTTAAGGCACTACTAAAAATGAGTGTCTTACGCGTTCATCAATGCAACGGTGGTATCGAGCATACGGCAAGAAAAGCCCCACTCATTGTCGTACCAGCTACACGCTTTAACCAAATTTCCTTCCATGACTCGAGTCATACTGGAATCGAAGTTGGATGATGTAGACGTGTGGTTAAAGTCGATGGATACTAACGGCTTGTCGCTGTATGCAAGAACCTTTCCATCAGCAGCCTTTTGCATGATGCTGTTGATTTCTTCCACCGATGTATCACGGCCTGCCGTAAACGTCAGATCAACGATAGAAACGTTAATAGTGGGCACACGCATAGCAAAACCATCAAGTTTGCCATTAAGTGCAGGTAACACTAACCCGACAGCCTTCGCAGCACCTGTCGTCGTAGGAATCATTGACATGGTGGCAGAGCGTGCACGGCGCAGATCCTTGTGGTAAACATCAGTAAGCACTTGATCATTAGTATAAGCGTGAATGGTTGTCATCAACCCACGAACAATACCTACAGACTCATCTAACGCTTTAGCCATCGGCGCCAAGCAGTTAGTGGTACAAGACGCGTTAGAGATGATCTGATCAGTTGACTTTAATGCACCTTCGTTAACACCAAAGACAATCGTGTTGTCTATATCTGAGCCACCCGGAGCTGAAATAATCACCTTCTTGGCACCAGCCTGAAGATGCAGACCTGCTTTCTCTTTGTTCGTGAACAAGCCTGTGCATTCAAGAACGACATCAATGCCCAGCTCGCCCCAAGGCAGCTTTGCAGGATCACGCTCAGCAAATACTTTCAACTTATCGCCATTGACGATCATGTACTCGCCTTCAACGCTCACCTGACCAGGAAATCTGCCATGTGCCGTGTCGTATTGCGTTAGGTGTGCATTGGTTTCAGCATCGCCTAAATCGTTGATGGCAACTACATCAAATTCAGATGCACGATCCAACTCGTGGATTGCACGAAGCACGTTTCTGCCAATACGGCCGTAACCGTTGATTGCAACTTTAATAGCCATTTTTCTTACCTCTATCTAATGGTTTAATGGTGAATGGCGCTGACTTAGCCTCTTCGTCCCCACGTATGTAGGGATCCATGTTGCTAT